>DASVQT010000178.1:0-10079 GCA_036388975.1 Allosphingosinicella sp.
GGACAGCGCCAGCACAATCTCGCCAAGCGGGTGTAGGGAGAAGCGGCCGGTGCCTCGCGGCACGCGGCGGATTTCCTTATCTCATCCTCCGCCCGCCGCCGCGACGCGGTGCCTGCGTCAGCCGCGGAAGAAGAGCAGCCAGATGATGAGAAGGAGGAGGATGAGGCCGCCGAGGCTGATGCCCATACGCATGTTCGTGTCTCCAGACGGGCCGATCCCGCACCGCTGAAATGTTGCGGACCCGGTTCGGTTCCGCCGCCCTTCGCGGCGACGGCGCCTCAGGCCGCTTCGAACGCCTCGTCCGGAACTGCGTAGAGCGCCGAGGCCGGCGCCGCCGCCGCAGCGGCGAGCCCGTGCGCTTCCGGCACAAGCTGGTCGATGAAGAAACGGGCGGCCGCGCGCTTCATCTGCGCGAAAGGCGAAGCGTCCTCGCGGAGCGCATCCGACTGCAGCTTGAGGAGCCAGCCGCCGATCGCGACCGAAAGCATCGTGAGATACGGGTAGGAAGCGGCGAGGCGGTCGTCGGGCGCCGCGGCGAGCAGGCGCGACCCCAGCGTCCGGCAATCGGCCAGCAGAGCGAGCAGAGCGGTCTCGCCGCCCGCCCCCACCTCGGCGTCGGCGAGGAGCGCCTCGAGCACGGCGCCGCCTTCGAGCCCAATCTTGCGCATGACGAGATCGGCGGCCTGGATGCCGTTCGTGCCTTCGTAGATCGGGGAGATTCGAGCGTCGCGATAATGCTGGGCGGCGCCGGTTTCCTCGACATAGCCCATGCCGCCGTGGACCTGGACGCCGAGGCTCGCCACCTCGACGCCGACGTCCGTGCCCCAGGCCTTGACCAGCGGCGTGAGCAGGTCCGCCCGTGCCCTGGCGGCGCTGTCGCCGGCCGAGGCGCGGTCGGTCTGGCCGGCGGCATAATAAGCGAGGGCGCGGGCGCCCTGGGTGAGCGCCTTCATGCGCAGCAGCATCCGGCGCACGTCGGGATGGGCGAAGATCGGCGCGGGGCGGCCTTCGCGCGCGCCCTGGACGCGCTGGCGGGCATAAGCGACCGCCGCCTGCGTCGCCCGCTCGGCGATCGAGACGCCCTGCAGGCCGACGTTGAGTCGCGCATTGTTCATCATCGTGAACATGGCGCGCATGCCGCCCATTTCCGGTCCGATCAGCCAGCCTGTGCAATCGCCTTCGTCGCCGTAGGACATGATGCAGGTCGGCGACGCGTGGATGCCCAGTTTGTGCTCGATCGAAACGCAGCGGACGTCGTTCCGCCGCCCGTCCGGCAGGAATTTGGGAACGAGGAAAAGCGAGATGCCCTTCGTCCCCGGCGGCGCGTCAGGCGTGCGGGCGAGGACGAGGTGGACGATGTTGTCGGCGAGGTCATGCTCGCCGAAGGTGATGAAGATCTTGGTGCCTGTGATCGAAAAGGAGCCGTCGCCGCGCGGCTCGGCACGGCTCTTCAGCGCCCCGACGTCGGAGCCGGCCTGCGGCTCGGTCAGGTTCATCGTCCCCGTCCATTCTCCGCTCACCAGTTTCGGGAGGTAGCGGGCCTTGAGCTCGTCCGAGCCGTGATGGGCGAGCGCTTCGATCGCGCCGAAGCTCAGCATCGGGCAGAGCGAGAAGGCCATGTTCGCGGAGCCGAGATCCTCCATGACGACGGTGGCGAGGCTGAGCGGCAGCGCCTGGCCGCCATGCTCCGCCGGCGCCGCGAGCGAGCCCCAGCCGGCCTCGACATAGGCTTGGTAGGCTTCGCGGAAGCCGCGTGGCAGCGTCACACCGTCGGCGGACCATAGGGCGCCGGTTTCGTCACCGACGCGGTTGAGCGGCGCGAACTCGCCGGCCGCGAACGCGCCGGCGCCTTCGACGATCGCCTGCACCAGGTCCGGCGTCGCCTCCGCGAACCGCTCGTGCCCGGCAAGCTCCGATATCCGCACCACGTGCTCCAGGACGAAATTCTGCTCGGCGATCGGCGGCGTATAGCTCATCGGGTAACCCAATTGTTGGAGGCGCTGAGGAGGCGCTATAGCGCGCAGCCGTGGCACCGCAAAACCAAGCCTTCGAGACCGAGATCCTGCCTTTTGGGCCGGACGCGATTGCGCACGCGGCGGCGCTGATCGCGGCCGGCCATCCCGTCGCGGTGGCGACGGAGACGGTCTACGGGCTCGCCGCCGACGCCACGAACGCCGAGGCCGTCGCGCGGATCTACCAAGCCAAGGGTCGGCCGGGCTTCAATCCGCTCATCGTCCACGTGCCGGACCTCGAAGCCGCCGAGCGGCTTGGCGACTTCTCCGCAGCGGCGCGTGCGACCGCGCGGCTTTGCTGGCCGGGCGCGCTGACGATCGTCGTGCCGCTGCGCGAGGGCTCCGGGATCGCCGCCGCTGTGACGGCCGGGCTCCCCACCATCGCCCTTCGCTGCCCCGCCAGTCCGGCGATGCAGGCCCTGCTCCGCGATTCGGGCCGCCCGCTCGCCGCCCCGTCGGCCAACGCCAGCGGGGGGATCAGCCCAACCACGGCGGATCACGTCCTCGCCAGCCTCGGCGGCCGTATCCCGCTGATCGTCGACGGCGGGCCAACCGCTCTCGGTCTCGAAAGCACGATCGTGGCGTTCACCGGCGGGCAACCCCGCCTGCTGCGCCCCGGACCCGTCGCGTTCGAGGCGTTAGCCGCGCAGCCGGTCACCAAGATCGAAGCCCCCGGCCAGCTCGCCAGCCACTACGCGCCTTCGAAGCCGCTCCGCCTGGATGCATTGGAGGGGGCTGAGGACGAATGGCTGATCGGCTTCGGGGCCGTGCCCGGCGACGACACGCTGAGCGCCTCGGGCGATCTCGAGGAAGCGGCGGCAAACCTTTTCGCGGCGCTCCACAGCGCCGACGGTCAGGTCAAGCCCCGCATCGCGGTGGCGCCGGTTCCGCGCCGCGGCGTCGGCGCCGCGATCAACGACCGGCTCAGGCGCGCGGCGGCGCCTCGCTAAAGCGCGGCTTGTTGTGCCGCCGGACGAACAGTCCAATGGCAACGGGAATGAGGCTGTAGACCCAGGGTGCGGCCATGGGCGACACGGTGGACAACAAGGCGGAGATGAAGCCCGAAGCCGCGAGAATCAGCCAGATGACGATTTCGCCGGCGACGCCGCGCCGCGCCTCCGCGTCGTCCTGGCAGCCGAGGCTGGTCGCGAACAAGGCCGCCATCGCGCCTGCCATGGCCATGAAGCCGAGGCCGTACAGCGCGAAAAGGCTCGCCACTTCGCCCGAGGATCGCACCGTTTGTATGTCGCGGACGATGAACTCGACCAGCGAGATCGACATGAGTCGCAGCGGATAAACGTAGACCAGCACGAGAAACACAAGAACGAGGCTGATCAGAACGGGCAGCGCCCCGTCGCCGCTGCGATAGCCGCGCCAGCGGACGTGCCCGTGCCAGAACATGGCGAGAAAGGCGAAGCCAATCGCGAACGCGGGCGCGTAGCCCATCGCCCGGGCAAGGTCGCCGTAGCGGGCGGGGACGGCGCCGCCGCCGATCACCAGCAAGGTCACGGCAAAGGCGAAGGCCGCGTCCACGAACGCATCGAGCCGCTTGGCCGTATCGCTCCGGTCCAGTGGATCCGCCATGCCGTTCCTCCCCGCGGCCTTGGTCGCACGGCCGGCGGGGCGGAACAAGACGTAGGCCGGCGGGGCGATCAGCCGCCTAAGCGGTCAGGCGCCGGCTTCGGCATTCTTCACTCGCTCGGCGAAGCTCTTGCGCAGCTTCCTGAGCTTGGGCGGGATGACGGCGAGGCAATAAGGGTTCCGCTGCCCTTCGCCTTCCCAATAATCCTGGTGATAGTCCTCGGCCGGATACCATTGGGACGCCGGCTCGATCGTGGTGACGATGGGCGCCGGCCAATCGGAGCGGGCGCGCTCCATGGCGGCGCGGGTGGCGGCTTCCTGGGCGTCGTTCAGGGGAAAGACGGCGGAGCGGTATTGAGTGCCGACGTCGTTGCCCTGGCGGTTGAGCTGCGTGGGATCGTGGGTCGCGAAGAAGATGTCGAGCATCTCGTCCAGCGAGATTGTCTCGGTGTCGAAGGTGACGCGAATCGCTTCCGCATGGCCGGTGTCGCCGCCGCAGACCGCCTTGTAGGTCGGGTTGGCGACGTGGCCGCCTATATAGCCGCTCTCGACTTCCGAAACGCCGATTACGTCCTTGTAGACGGCTTCGGTGCACCAGAAGCAGCCGCCCGCCAGAATCACCTGTTCGCGCGCCATGGAAAACCTCTTTTCGCTTGGGAAACTTAGTCGGCCTTGGACGTCGCGGGAGCGAGCCCTGCCTCCATCGCCAAGGTAAGAGCTTCGGCGAGATTATCCACCCCGAGCCGGTCCATCATGTTGCCGCGGTGCATCTCCACCGTGCGCAGCGAAATGCCGAGCCGGTCGGCGATGAGCTTGTTCGACAGGCCGGAAAGAAGGCCGTTCAGCACTTCGCGCTCGCGGGCGGTGAGCTGCTCGACCCGCGCGCGGGCGGCAGTGCGGCGGCGGGCGCTTTCGCCCCGCTCGTCCAGCCTCGCGAAGCCGCGCTGGAAGCAGCCGAGCAGCGCTTCTTCCGAAAACGGCTTTTGGAGGAAATCGATCGCGCCGAGCTTCATCGCTTCGACGGCGATCGGCACTTCGCCGTGGCCGGTCATGAAGACGACGGGCCAATCGACGTCGCGGCGCGCCAGTTCGCCCATCACGGCGAGGCCGTCCATGTCGGGCATGCGCACGTCGAGGAGGATGCAGCCGGGGGCGAGATCCGGGAGAGCGGAAAGGAAATCGCTGCCGCTGGCGAAAGGATGGGAGGTCAGCTCAGCGTCGGAAAGCATGTAGCTGATCATCAGGCGGACGTCGCGATCGTCGTCCACCACATAGACGGTACGGGAACTCAGGAAACTGGCCTTTCAGAAAGTCTCGGTGCCGCGGAGACCCCATGAAGATGGGCTCCGGCCCGCAGCCGGGCAAGCCACGATCAACTCGCATTCCGGACCTAGTTTCTATCCGCTACGGAGGGAAGCGGGGGAATGCACTGTTTGTGCGCATCGATGTCGGCCCAGGGATCGCGGGCTCGCGAACGGACCCGCGCCGGCACGGTTTCGACGGTGAACGCCTTGGGATCGAGGCCCGGCCCGACTTCCTCCCATTCCAGTGGCATGGCGACCGGCGCGCCCGGGCGCGAGCGCGTGGAATAAGGCCCGACGGCGGTCGAGGTCGGGTCGTTGCGCAGATAGTCGATGAAGATGCGACCTTCGCGCTCGGCCTTGGAGATTTTGGTGAGATAGCGTTCCGGCGAGTCCGCGGCCATCAGCTCGGAAAAGCCCTTGGCGAAAGCCTTGGCCTCCTTCCAGTCGCCGGCCGGTGCGATGGGAAGGACGACGTGCAGGCCCTTGCCGCCGGTCGTCTTGACGAAGCTTGCGAGGCCGAGGGCGGCGAGGCGATCTCGCACTTCGAGGGCGGCGCGGACCACGTCGGAAAAGCCGAGGCCTTCGTCCGGGTCGAGATCGAAGATGATCCGATCCGGCCGGTCCGGCGCCTCGATGCGCACGCCCCAGGGATGGATTTCGAGCGTCCCCATCTGCACCATCGCGACGAGCCCCGCCGCGTCTTCTATATAGAGGTACGGCTCCTCGAAGCCCGGAACGGCCACTTGCCTGAGCTCGGGAAGGACGCCCGAAGCGGCATGGCGCTGGTAGAAGCATTTCTTCTCGGCGCCTGTCGGGCAGCGGACCATGGTGACCGGGCGGTGGGCGACGTGGGGGAGCATCACGTCGGCGACCGCCAGGTGATAATCGGCAAGCTCGCTCTTGGTGATGCCCTGCTCGGGCCAGAGGACCTTGTCCGGGCTGCTGAGGCGCACCCCCTCGACGATGCGTTCTTCCTTGCTCATGAAGCGGACCCCAGCTGCACGGCGAGCGCGCCTTCGTGGACGAGCTGATCGAAGCGGCACTGCTCCGGCGCCTTGTCCGGGCGCCAGCGCATGAACTTGGTGCCGTGGCGGAAGCGGTTGCCGCTGACATGGTCGTAGCGCACTTCGACGACGAGCTCGTGGCGCAGCTTCTCCCAATCGCCGCTGCGCTCCGTCGCCCAGCGGCTCGGTCCGCCCGGCGCGTCGCCGGTGAAGCCGGGTTCGCCGCGCAGTGCCTCCAGCCGCTCGGTCAGCGCCTTCTTGTCCTCATCGCCGAAGGAGGAGGTGAAGCCGACATGGTCGAGCTTTCCTTCCTCGTTGAACAAGCCGAGGAGCAGCGAGCCGACGACCTTGCCCTTGGCGGCATAGCGGAAGCCGCCGACGACGCAGTCGGCGGTGCGCAGCTGCTTGATCTTCAGCATCGCGCGCTCGCCGGACACGTAGGGGCCGTCGCGCCTTTTGGCGATGACCCCGTCCAGCGCGCCGCCCGCCATGTCGAGCCAGCCTTGCGCGGTGTCCCGGTCGCGGGTCATGGGCGAGAGCAGGATGGCGGGATTGTCCTCGCGCCCGTGGAGCGCCTCGAGGGCGGCGCGGCGCTCGGCGAGCGGCCGGCCTGCTAGGTCCGTGCCCTCTTCGTCCACCAGGCAATCGAAGAGGATGATCTGCGCTGGCGTGTCCTCGGCAAGCTTGCGGATGCGGCTCTCGGCCGGATGAAGGCGCAGCTGCAAGGCGTCGAAGCTCAAGGCGCCGCCGAGCGGAATGACGAGTTCGCCGTCGAGCACGAAGCGATTCGCCTTCATCGCGCGCACGGCCTGGACCACTTCGGGAAAGTAGCGGCCGAGCGGCTTGCCGGATTTGGACTGGAGCTCGATTGCGTCGCCGGAGCGAAAGACGAGGCAGCGGAAGCCGTCCCACTTGGGCTCATATTGCCAGCCGCCGCCGTCCGGCAGATCGCCGACCGATTTCGCCTCCATCGGCGGGAGCGGGGGCAAAAGGGGCAGTTCCGAAAGGCTCTGCACGGGTCCTCCGACGTCCATTGCAGACGGTGAGACTCTCCCGGTCGCGCACGGGTTCCCTCCTGCGCAAAGCGCGGCCTGCCGTTGACGGCGCGTTAACCCGAATCCGCCATCCTTGCGGCGAACGGCATCGGGCACGCGGCGGGACGTGCCGGATCGTGCCGCTCACGTAATTGAGGGGAAAGGGGAATAACCTTACAACCGGCAGTGACCGGGGAGGGTCCTTATGTTTTTGTCGCGTAGGCAGTTCATCGAGAGCGGAGCGGCCGCGGGCGCCGTTCTCGCCATGTCGGGAAGCTCCGCGGTTGCGGGCACCGCCGATCGTGCGATCACGCCGGTTCCGACCGCGCCCGCGCGGATCATGGTGGATCCGGTGATCGATCCTCAGCTTCTCGCCCGCGCCCGCGCCTCGTTCGCGCGGCACCGCAACCAGCTTCGGCACGTCGATATGGTCGGCATCGCCGATTTCTCGAAACCATCGGCGCTGCCGCGCTTCTACCTGCTCGACACGAACAGCGGCCGGGTCACGAGCCACCTCGTGTCGCATGGCCGCGGCTCCGATCCGGACCATAGCGGCTGGCTGCAGCGCTTCTCCAATTCGTTCGGCTCCAACGCGTCGTCGAACGGCGCCTACGTCACCGGCGATTATTATCACGGCCGCTACGGCCGCTCGATGCGGGTCTCCGGCCTCGATTACAGCAACAGCAATGCCCATGCCCGCGCCATCGTGGTGCACAGCGCCTGGTATGCCGAGCCGCACCAGGTCGCCCAGCACGGCCGCCTCGGCCGCAGCGAGGGCTGCTTCGCGATGAGCTATTCGAGTCTCCAGGAGACGCTGGCGCGGCTCGGGCCGGGCCGCTTCCTTTACGCCGACAAGATCGGCGCCTGAGAGCGCGCGGCGCGGCCGCCGTGGCGGCGCTGCTCTAGGCCTGCTATGCGCGCGGCATGCGACTGCGCGCCGCCTTGCTCACGACCTGCATGACCTGCGCCGCCGGTGCCGCCGCCGCTGCGACGGCGGTCGAGGTCCAGGCACCGCCGTCGCCGATTCCGGCCTATCCTCCGGCGCCGCTCCCGGCACCGCCGAGGCCGTCAGCGCCGCTGCCGCCGCCGCGGCCGATGCCGCCGGAAGTCCGCGACGCGATCGCCGAGGCGCGCCTCACGGAAGCCTTTGCAAACCTGCGGCGCTACGACGAGGCGATCGCCAATTACCGCCGGAGCACGGCCGGCGCCGCGACCGCCGAAGCTCAGGCTGTGGCCGAGGTGCGCACGATCCATCTATCGGTGCTCGCCGCCGCGCTGATCCGCGGCGACCGCCCGGACGACGCCGACCGGCTGCTCGCCGAGCATCTCGCCGCCGCGCCGCCGCCGTCAGATGACGATCATGGCGCGATGCGCAGGCGCCAACTCGCGGCGTTTGCAGGCTTCCGGATCTATATCGCAGCGGGGCGCGGAAATGTGCCGGACCTGCTCGCCCGGCTCGACCAGTGGAGCGCGCTGGCCGGGGCCCGCGGCGGGCCGACCGATTGTATCGCCCCGCCCTTGATGCCGATGGCGGTCGCGCCGATGCACAGGAATCCGGCGGTGAGGGCGCGGCTGCTCCGCATCGGTTGCTCGGCAGACGTGATCGACCAGATCGACCGGCTGGCGGTGGAACCGATCGAGCCGCCTTACTTCCTTCCCGCGCCGGGAAGGCGGCAGATCGGCGGGCAGAACGGGCGCGGATAGCGCCGGACCGGCAGGGCGCGGCGCTACCCGGACGGCGTTCTTAGGCGGCGTTGAGCGCGCGCTTTACCGGCGCGTCGCGGCCGTAGATGTCGTTGTAGCGCACGATGTCGCCGTCGCTGGTCGCTGCCGCCGTGAAATAAGCGATGTAGACCGGGACGGGCTGCGCCAGCGCCGCCTGGGTGGTGCGCATGGTGCCGATCGTCTGGTCGATCCGGCCGCGGTCCCAGGAACCGGTCGGCGCGAGCAAAGCGGCGGCGAAATCGCGCACGTTCTGGGTGCGGATGCAGCCGTGGCTGAAGGCGCGAACCGGGCGCGAGAAGAGCGCCTGCGCCGGCGTGTCGTGCAGATAGATTGCATGGTCGTTCTGCATCTCGATCTTGAGACGGCCGAGCGAGTTGCGCGGGCCCGGGCGCTGGCGCGCAGTGATCGTGCCGCCGCTGCGCGTCACTTCATAATCGGCGCCGAATCGGCCGCCCATTTCGCGGATGATGCTCTGGGGCACATGCCAATACGGGTTCATGGTCACAGCGGTGATCCGCGCATTGAGCTGCGGCGTCGGAGTGCGCACCGCGCCCACGACGGTGCGGTGCCGCGTGGTGACGGCGCCGTTGTCGACGATCGCGGCCGTGAAGGCCGGGACGTTCACGATGACGTGGCGAGCGCCCAGCGTCCGCGGCATCCAGCGCCAGCGCTCCAGATTCGTACGGATGAGGTCGCGCGTCGCCGTTTCGCTTGCCGGAGTCTGCGCAAGCGCGCGCTTGAGTCCGGAATATTGGGGGTGAGTGGGGAGGAGCCCGTTCAGAGCTTCCTCGATCTCGTTGCCGGCGACGGCCTGCGCCATCAGCGTGCGCGTGGCGGCGGCGTCGAGCTGCGAGGGCGTCATGAACCATTCGACGCGCGCCGCCGACGGCGTGGCGCCTCCGGACAGATCGGCGGCGAGGCGCAGGAAGCTGTCGGTCGCGGCGGAGGCGATCTGGGCGTCGTTGCGCGCCGCGATCGCCTGGCGCAGCCGGTCCGGCGCGTAGGCGGCGGGGCTCAGGCCCTCGGCGCCGACCGCTTCGATGTAAGCGAGCAGGGACTGGGCGCTTTCGCGGGTCCAGACGGCGGCGGGAAGCGGCGCCGCGGCAACCTCGGCGACGGGCTGCGACTGGGCGACGGCGGCGGCCTGCATGGCTGCGGGCACAGTGGGGGACGCGAGAAGGATCCCCAGCGAGGACAGGCGAACAAGCTTTTTCATGCTTCGGGCATACGCCAAGGCGCCGCCGCGCGCTAGTGTGCGCGATGCGGTTTGCGGCGACCCGTTGCACCCGCAGGAGGGGCGCTAAGTCACGGGCCCGGCGCGCTTTTTATCCGCGCCGGGCCAGCAACGGTTCAGGTGCGGTCGTGGGTGCCGCGATCGCGGTGCATCCAGCCGAAATAAGCGGCGACGAGGGCCAGCAA
>DASVQT010000179.1:0-26160 GCA_036388975.1 Allosphingosinicella sp.
GCCCGCCCGATTCGGCAAATCGGTTAACCTGTGCTAGATGCTGCCTTCGGGGAACGCCTTGGGGAGGGCTTTGGTCGATGGAATCGGATTACCGCTACTACGTGCGCAGGGCTTCGGAAGAGCGGCGCGCCGCGGAGCGGGCGATCACCGCCGCCGCACGCGAACGCCACCGCGAGCTCGCCACCCTGTTCGCCTCCAAGGCCGAACAGCGCGCCGCCCAGCGAGTCCAGCTCGCCTCCTGATCCAAGCCGGCTGCACACGCCGCCGCTCGCGCACTATCGCGGGCTTTTGTGCCGTTGAAAGGTGACGATGGTCCAGATCCTCTTCATCGCGGGGCTGGTCTTCGCCTCCTTCTGGATCGCCGAGATGGTTCGCGGCGTGGCCTACGACAGAGGCCGTCAGGTCCATCTGGTCGTGGCGATCGGCTGCACCCTCTTTGCACCGTTGCTGTGGCTTGGCGGCAGCGGGCTCGCTGCCGCGGCCGACGCGGATGCACGCGCCTTGATCGCGATCGCGGTGATGGCTCTCGCCTTCGCGATCGGGCTGCTCGCCGTGATCGAATGGGTGAGGTGGTTCGGCAAGAACGAGATCGACGGCGCCTAGGGCGCGCCGGCGACGACTGCCGTCGCCTATCGCCTGCCGCCGCCTCGGAGCGCAACAGATTTGCGGCTTCCGGAAAGGGGGCGAATGGTGCTGCCGGTGAGGATTGAACTCACGACCTCAGCCTTACCAAGGATGCGCTCTACCACTGAGCTACGGCAGCATCACCATTTCGCGGAAGCGGCGCTATGGCCGCGCGGGGCGGCGCCTGTCAAGGCGACTTGCACTCGGCACCGGCCAGGGCCTAGCGGATTGCGATGAGCAAGGCCGAAGACGAACGGAAACGGCGCCTCGCCGAAGCGCTCCGCCAGAACCTGCGCCGCCGCAAGGCGCAGGCGCGTCGGGATGAGGAACTCCTCCCCGCGACGGGGAGGGAGACCGCCGGAACGGCGGTGGAGGGGGGTCAGTGCGGGTCTCCGGACCCCCTCCACCAGCCTCCGGCTGGTCCCCCTCCCCGTCCCGGGGAGGATTAAAGAGGCCTGCACGCCTTACTGAGCCACTCCAGCGCTTCGCCCTCCACCAGCGGACCGACGATCTTCAGCACCTTGGCATGATAATCGTCCAGCCAAACCCGCTCGTCGGCGCTCAGCATGTCGGCGTCGATCAGCGTCCGGTCGATGGGTGCGAACGTCAGCGTCTCGAAGCCGAGTGCCTTCTTCTCCGCGCCCGGCACCTCGGTCGGCACGACCAGGATCAGGTTCTCGATCCGGATCCCGTACGCGCCGGCCTTGTAATAGCCGGGCTCGTTGGAAAGGATCATGCCGGGCTTGAGCGGCTCGTCGCCGCCCGATTGGCTGCTCCCCGCCGGCGAGATGCGCTGCGGGCCCTCGTGCACGGAGAGGAAACTGCCGACGCCGTGCCCCGTGCCGTGCGCGTAATCGAGGCCGGCTGACCAAAGGAACTGGCGCGCGAAGCTGTCGAGCTGGCTTCCGCGCGTGCCTTCGGGAAATACGGCGCGGGACACGGCGATATGGCCCTTCAGCACCCGCGTGAACCGATCCCGCATCTCCTCCGTCGGCGTCCCGATCGCCACTGTTCGCGTGACGTCGGTCGTACCGTCCGGATATTGCCCGCCGGAATCGACGAGGTAGAGCGAGTTGATCTCGAGGCGGCGGTTGGTCTGCTCCGAAGCCCGGTAATGGACGATGGCGCCGTTCGGGCCCGCACCCGAGATCGTGTCGAAGCTGGTGTCGCGAAGGTCTCCGCAGGCGCGGCGGAATTCCAGGAGCTTGTCGGAGGCCTCGAGCTCGTCGAGTTCGCCCTTCGGCGCCTCGACCGAAAGCCAGTGGAGGAAGCGCACCAGCGCGCCGCCGTCCCGCGCCTGGGCCGCCCGGTGTCCGGCAATCTCCGCGTCGTTCTTGATCGCCTTTGGCAGCACGGCAGGGTCGCGCTTCTGGAGCACCTTCGCGCCTGCCCCTTCCAGCGCTTCGAAGATCGCCGCCACCGCACGCTCGGGATCGGCGACCACCGCCTTGCCGGACAAAGTGGCGAGAAAGGGCGCAAAGGCGTCACGGTCGTGGACTCGAACCCCGTTGCCGAGGTGCTGGCGCACGTCGTCGCCGATCTTCTCGGGCGCGGCGAACAGGTCCGCCGTGCCGTCCTCGTGAACGATCGCGAAGGACAGGGCGACGGGCGTATGCTCGACGTCGGCGCCGCGCACGTTGAAGGTCCAGGCGATCGAATCGAGCGCCGACAGCACGGCCGAATCGGCCCGCTGCGCCTTCAGCCAGTCCGCCATCTCCTGCCGCTTCGCCGCCGAGGATTTGCCGGCGAGGCTGTCGGGATGGACGATCAGCCGCGCCTTTGAGGGCTCCGGCTTGTCCGCCCAGACGGCATCGATCGGATTGCGCGACACCGCGACCAGTTCGGCGCCCTTCTCCTCCAGCGCCGCCTTGGCGCGCTTCACCCAATCCCTGGTATGCAGCCACGGATCGTAGCCGATCCGCGCGCCGTCCGGCGCATGCCGGCCGAGCCACTCGGCCATGCTGGTCTCGGGCACGGACTGGTAGGACCAATGAGCGCCGTCCACTTGCTCGCGCACCTGCAAGGTGTAGCGCCCGTCGGTGAAGATCGCCGCTTCCTCCGGCAGCACCGCCGCCGATCCCGCCGATCCCTGGAACCCCGTCAGCCATTGAAGGCGCTGCGCGTAGCTGCCGACATATTCGCTCATATGCTCGTCGGTGAGCGGCACGACGAAGCCGTCGAGACGCTCCGCCTTCAACTGCTCGCGAAGGGCTGCGAGCCGCGCTTCGTAGGTCGACATGGATATTTCCTCGGCCGTCTTTATTTGAGGCCGGGATAGACCAGCCCTTCCGCCCAAGAAAGAGCGCATGACCGAGCTTCCCGAGCCTCCCCGCGCCGAGCAGCGTCCCTACAGCTACGAACGCCACGGCGTGACCGTCGATGACCCGTTCCACTGGCTTCGAGACCCCGGTTACCCGAACGTGTCGGACGCGGACGTGCTCGCCTATTTGAAAGCCGAGAACGCCTTTTTCGAAGCCGGGATGGCGCCGCACCAGGCGCTCGTCGAAACCCTGTTCCAGGAGATGAAAGGCCGCATCAAGGAAGACGACCGTTCGGTTCCGGCAAGGGACGGCGATTTCCTTTATTGGTGGGCGTTCGAGGAAGGGGCGCAGTACCGCAAATGGTGGCGCAAGCCCGCCCATGGCGCCGGCGCCGACCAGCTCATCTTCGACGAGCCGGCCGAGGCGGCCGGCAAGGATTATTTCCGTCTCGGCGCGATGCAGGTGAGCCCGGACGGACGCCATGCGGCGACCTTGGTCGACGACGACGGTTCGGAGCGGTTCAAGCTGCGCATCCGCGACCTCGAAAGCGGCGCGGTTCTCGAAACGGTCACCGAGGCCGGCATCGGCAATGTCGAATGGAGCGCCGGCTCGGACGCCATCATCTTCACCGAAGTGAACGAGCATTGGCGCAGCTACCGCGCCCGTCTCCACCGCCTCGGCCGCCCTGTCGAGGAGGACGTCACCCTTTACGAGGAAACGGAGGATCCGGGCTTTTCGGTGTCCGTCGGCAAGAGCCAGGACAAGAGCCTGCTCTTCATCTCGTCGGGAGACAACAGTTCAACGGAAGTCCGCTTCGTCCCGGCCGCCGATCCCGCCGCAAAGCCGGCGCTGATCGCGCGCCGCCGTCCCAACGTCACCTACGGCGCCGACGCGGCGCACGGCCGGCTCTGGATTCTCGCCAATGACGAGCATCTGAACTTCCGCCTCGCCGAAGCGGACCCCGCCTCGCCCGCGGAGTGGACCACCGTCATCCCCGGCTCGGACGAGGTCTACATGCGCGGCCTCACGGCGTTCCGCGATCACCTCGTCATCGAGGAGCGCCTCGCCGGACTCGATCAGGTGCGCCTGCGCGCATATTCCGGCGAGGAGCGCCGAATCGCCTTTCCGGAAGCGAGCTACACGGTCTCGCTCGGCAGCAATGCGGAGTTCGCCCCCGAGGCTTACCGCCTCGGCTACGCCTCGATGGTGACGCCCGGCACGGTGTTCGACTACCATCCGGACGAGGACCGGCTGGAGACCCTCAAGGTCCAGGAAATCCCGTCCGGCTACGACGCCTCGCAGTACGAGACCGAGCGGCTGATGGTCCCCGCCCGCGACGGCCGCGAGGTGCCGGTGTCGGTCGTCTATCGCAGGGGCTTTCCCCGCGACGGCTCCGGCAAGCTCTATCTCTACGGTTACGGTGCCTATGGCCACGCCATTCCGCCGAGCTTTTCCGTGTCGCGCATGAGCCTTCTCGACCGCGGCTTCGCCTGCGCGATCGCCCACATCCGCGGCGGCGACGATCTCGGCTATGGCTGGTTCCTCGACGGCAAGCTCGAAAAGCGCACCAACAGCTTCAACGATTTCGTGGACGCCGCGAAGGGGCTCATCGATCACGGCTTCGCCAGGCCCGGCCGCATCGCCATCCAGGGCGGCTCGGCCGGCGGCGAGTTGATGGGGGCCGTCGTGAACAGCGATCCCGATCTCTGGGGCGCGGTCGTCGCCGACGTTCCCTTCGTCGACGTGCTCGCCACCATGCTGGACGACACGCTTCCGCTCACGCCGGGCGAATGGCCCGAATGGGGCAATCCGATCGAGGACGAGGCCGCCTTCCGGCTCATCCGCAGCTACAGCCCGTACGACAACGTCAAGGCGCAGCCCTATCCGCCCATGCTGATTACCGGCGGCCTGAACGACCCTCGAGTCACCTATTGGGAGCCTGCCAAATGGGCCGCGAAGCTGCGGGCGACCAAGACGGACGACAACCTCCTTCTCCTCAAGATCAACATGGGCGCCGGCCACGGCGGCAAGTCCGGGCGGTGGGACAGCTTGCGCGAAACTGCGGAGGCCTGGGCCTTCATCCTCACGCAAATCGGGGACTAGCGAGAGTCCGTCGAGGAAAGGCTGGCTCGTGACTCGTTCGTCCCGAGCGAAGTCGGGGATATGGTACAACCCCGCCACAGTTTGCGGTAGGGGAGGCGAATGCGCGATTTCACCCGCACCATCACAGCCACCGAAGCCGACATCGACGAGCTCGGGCACGTCAACAATGCCGTCTGGGTCCGCTGGATCCAGGATGTGGCGACGGCGCATTGGGAGGCGGTCGCCTCGCCCGAGCATCACGCGGCTTATTTCTGGGTCGTGACCCGGCACGAGATCGATTATCTGCGCGCCGTCCTCCCCGGCGAGACGGTGACGGGCCGCACCTGGGTTCCCGACCCTCCGCGCGGTGCACGATTCGACCGGCACATGGAGTTCACCGGCGCCGACGGCAAGGCGCGGGTGAGAGCGGTCACCACATGGGCGATCGTCGACCGCGCGACGGGGCGGCCGCTGCGCGTTCCGCCGGAGGTCGCGGCACCGTTCAACGCGGCCTAGGCGGCATCCGTCATGCGCGGCGCCGTTGCATGCGCGCAACACGCCGCCCAAGAAGCTGTAATGAGGCGAGAATATCGCGCGACTTGCGGCAAGTCTTGCGCCATTGTCTCGCGCAATTCTTAAAAGGGGATGACCGATGAAGAAACTGTGCCTGCTCGCCCTTCCGCTGCTCGCCGCCGCTCTGCCCTCGCAGGCCGCCGCGCAGGATGCCGACGCTCCGACGAGCGGCTTCCGCATCGATCTGATCGCGGGCTATGACGACATCCGTGCCGATCCGGACGGCGACGACGACCGTTCGGGTTTCCACGGCGCCGTGTTCGGCGCGGGCGTCGGCTACGAGATCCCGATGGGCACCGTGTCGTTCGGCATCGACGCCGAGGCGACCTTCACGACCACCGATCTCGCGATCGACGAGGGTGAGCTGTCCGCCGGCCGCGACCTTTATGTCGGCGGCCGCCTTTCCGGCCATGTGTCCGACCGCGTGACCGTCTACGGCAAGCTCGGCTACACCAACCTCGCTTTCCGCACCGATCTCGACGACGGCGAGGACGTTCCCGATCTCGATGTCCGCGGCACGCTGGACGGCGTCCGCGGCGCGCTCGGCATCACCCTGCGCTCGGGCGACGACGGCAACGTTTATTACGGCCTCGAAGGCCGTTATTCGAACTACGAAGCCGGCGTGACGCGCCGCCAGCTCGCGCTGGTGATCGGCACCCGCTTCTAAGCGAACCGCTTCGGCAACATTGAAGGCCCGGCCGTCCGATGGGGTGGCCGGGCCTTCTGCGTTTTCCGCCCTCTTAGAGGCGCTTCACCGCTTCGACGATCCTGGGATAGGCCTTGCCGCTGACGCCGAAGCCCATGTGGCTGCAATCGATCTCTAACTCTGCATCTCGTTCCTCCGGCCGCCCCCGCGCCCCTTCGGGCGCGACGATGCCGTCCCGGCGGGACCAGATGGCGAGCGTCGGCACCGGCGGCTTGATCGCCGGATCGCGGTCGATCGGGGGATCGTTGACCGGGTGGCCGGCGACCCACTCATAAAGCCGCCAGACATTGTTGTTGCGGCGGCGGTCGCCCGAAAAAGGGGAGCCGAGCGTCACCACCTTTTCGACGAGGTCGGGCCGCTCCTGCGCGACGACGCGCGCGTAGAGCCCGCCAAGGCTCCAGCCGACCAGGACCACTTTCCCGCCGCCGCCGAACCGCTCGACATGCGCGATGATGCGGTCGACGATGTCTTCGGAAACGCCGCGGTTCAGCCCCAGGCCCCAGCCGGAGACCCGGAAGCCGCCGGCGGCAAGGGCGCGCTGGAGCCCGAGCGTCGTCCGGTCGGTCGCCAGGAACCCTGGAATAACCATCAGCTTCGGCCCGTCTTCGGGACCCCGGGGGCCGAGCTTGCCGAAGGAGCGGTGAACGCGCGCCAGCAGGGACCCCGCTTCCCGGAACTTCATCCAGCCCGGCGGCGGCTTCATCTCGGCGCTAGAGATATTCTCCCCCCATCAGCCCGTGCAACGCCTTGGGAAGCCGCACCCGCCCATCCGCCTCCTGGTGGTTTTCGAGAAGGGGAACCAGGATGCGCGGGGACGCCAGCGCCGTATTGTTGAGCGTATGAGCGAAGCGCACGCGCCTGTCCTCGTCGCGCCACCGGAGGTTGGCGCGCCGCGCCTGCCAGTCGAGCAGGGTCGAGCAGCTGTGGGTTTCGCGATATTTTCCGAGGCTCGGCACCCAGCTTTCGATGTCGTTCATCCGGTACTTGCCGAGGCCCATGTCGCCGGTGGAGGTTTCGACCACCTGATAGGGTATCTCGAGATCGCGCAGCAGCCCCTCGGCGATGCCGAGCAGCCGGTCGTGCCACTTGGCGCTTTCTTCGGGGTCGTCGCGGCAGATCACATATTGTTCGAGCTTGTAGAATTGGTGGACGCGGAGCAGCCCGCGCACGTCCCTGCCGGCGCTTCCCGCCTCGCGGCGGAAGCAAGGGGAATAGCCGGCGTAGAGGATCGGCATCTTGTCCGCGTCTAGGATCTCGCCCGAATGAAGCGAGGTCAGCGCGATCTCGCCGGTGCCGGCGAGGTAGAGATCGTCGGCGGGGAGGTGATAGGCCTCCTCCTCATGCCCCGGGAAATGGCCGGTGCCGACGAAGGCCTGCGGCCGCGCCAGAGCCGGCACGGTCATCAGCGTGAAGCCCTCGTCAGTGAGCCTGTTCTGCGCCCAGAACATCAAGGCCTGTTCGAGCAGGGCGAGGCGCCCCTTCAGGCAATAGGTGCGCGATCCCGACACCTGCGTGATGCGGGCAAGGTCGGCCCAGTCGTTCATCTCCACGAGCGCGACATGGTCCCGCACGTCGAAGTCGAAGGAGCGCGGCGTCCCTTCGGTGCGAATGACGCAGTTCGCGCTTTCGTCGGGGCCGACTGGCGCGCCTTCCCAGGGTATGCCGGGAAGCCGCAGCATCATGGCATCGAGTTCCGCCTGCTTGACGGCAAGCCGGTCGTCGACCTCGCCTGCTTCGGCCCCCAGCGCCTTGGCCCTTGCGCTTAGCGCCGGCCGCTCGGCGGGATCGGCCGTCTTGAACCCGGCGCTGATCTCGTTCCGCTGCCGCCGCAGCTCCTCCACCCGCGTCTTAAGGCCCCTGATCTCACCGTCCAGCGCCAGCAGCCGGTCGAGATCGAGATCGACGTTCTTGTCGGCCGCCGCCCGGCGGACCGTTTCGGGGAATTCGCGGATGAAATTGAGGCTCAGCATGGCTTGCGGGTAGCGGGCAGCCGAAAAAACTCAAGCGCCGGACGCCTCGAACGCGCCTTCCGGCGTTGAACGAACGCATTTCCGCCTCTATAGCCCGCCTCTGCCCTCCCGGAGACGTGGGTGAGTGGCTGAAACCAGCGGTTTGCTAAACCGCCGTAGGAGGATTACTCCTACCGAGGGTTCGAATCCCTCCGTCTCCGCCATGGCCTTTCAATGCCGGCCCGACTGCGGCTGCGGCTGCAGCGCGCGCCGAAACGGGCCGGTCAACGACCCCATTGCCGCAGAAGATTATGGTAGGCGCCGGTCAGCGCCACCAGTGCCGGGTCGTCTTCGCCGAGTCTGGTGCGCAGGGATTGGATCGAGAGATCGATGTCGAAAAGGATCGACCGTCGTCCGGCATCGGGAACGAGGCTCTGGACCCAGAAGACCGCCGCCAGCCGCTCGCCGCGGGTGACGGGCGCGACTCGGTGCAGCGTGGTGGCGGGATAAAGAACGAGGCTTCCGGCGGGAAGCTTCACCGCACGCTCGCCCGCGCCGTCCTCGATCAGCAACTCGCCGCCGTCATAGGTGCGCGGATCCGAGAGGAAGAGCGTGGCCGACAGGTCGGTGCGGATCCGGCCGCCTGCGGCAAGCGGCCGGTACGCATTGTCGACATGGGTGCCGAACGACTGGTCTGTCCGGTACCGGCTGAAGAGCGGCGGGAACAGGGCCGCCGGCAAAGCCGCGGATTGGAAAAGAAGGCTCGCATCCAGCGCCGCGAGGACCTCGGCGCCGAGTGCAACGGCAAGCGGATCGCCGTCGCGTAGCTGCAGATTGTCCTTGGCCAAAGCCGACTGGTAGCCGGCGGTCTCCCGGCCATCATGCCATGCCGCGTTCGCAAGCGCTTCGCGCATCGCTTCGGCGCGCTCGGGCGAGATCAGGCCGTCGATGGTCAGGATCATCGCACGGGAGCCTAGAAGACGGCTGTCAGCGACAGGCTGGCGGAACGCGCCGCCGACGGGATCGACTGATTGAGGAAGAAGGACTGGAAATAATGAGCGTCGGCGAGATTGTAGACGTTGAGGCGGAGGGAAAGGCTGTCGCTGAGATCATAGACGGCAAAGGCGTCGGCGACAGTGTAGGCGGGCACTTCCACGGGCACGAACCCCGCGGGCGCCGACACGCCGCTGCGGCGGCTGCCGACATGCTGGAAGCCGCCACCGACCTGGAGGCGGCCCATAATCCGGTACGACGCCCAAAGGTTGATGGAGTGGCGGGGCAGATTGTCGAGCCTTCGTCCGATCTCCGCCGGCACGTTGGAGCGGATCACCTCCCCGTCCAGATAGGTGTAGCCGGCGAAGATGCTCCATACGCCCTCGATTTCCGCCTGGAGCTGGAGTTCCGCTCCGCGCACCCGCTGCTCGCCATCGAGCACGACGGCAGGGTCTCCAGGCGCGGCACCGGGCGTGCGCGCGTTGCTGCGCGTGATCTGGAACATGGCGCCGGCCAGCGTGGCCGTTTCGCCGAAGAGCTGCACGCGGCCGCCGAGCTCGATCGCATTGCTGCGCTCCGGATCGGCGCGAAGCGAGTCCGCGGTCACCGGCGGATTGTTGCTGCCGCCGGCAAGCTGGATGACCTCGCTGCGCCCGGACGGCTCGAATGCGGTGCCGTAGGCGATGTAGACGGTGGAACTGCGCGTCGGCTTCACCACCAGGCCGAGATTGCCGCTCCAGACCTGATCGGCAACGCTGAGATCCGTGATGTAGCCCGGAAAGAGACCGCTGTCGTCGAAGCCGCGGACTCGAGTCTCGATATCGTCGAAACGGATGCCGCCGAGGATGCGCACATGGTCGCCAATCTCGACCGTGTCGAAAGCGTAGAGCGCCAGCGTCTCCGTGTCGGCGCGTGCGCGGGTGCCGTTGTACGGCGTTGCCGGGCGCTGCCGGAGGGTCGGGCTGAACAGGTTCACGAGCGGTCCGTCCACCTCCAGGCGGCGGCGGTTCTCGGACGATTCGCGCGACGCCTCGCCGCCGATCACGAGCGTGTGCGCGAATGCCGTTGGACCGAAGCTCCAGCTGAGGTGCGTCTCGCCGATCAGGATCGTGTCCGTCTGGTTGCGCGGCTTGGCGCGGCCGAACACCAGGGTCGTCTCGTTGAGCGTCGTCGGCGCGCCCGCGAAGAGCGGCGCCGACACGACCGAATCATTGTGTACCCGGCCCCAGCGCAGCTGGCTGCGAAGCGACAGGGTCTCGTCGAACCGGTGTTCGAGGCGGGCGGTGAACACGTCCGCCGCCACATCGTGATAATCGTTTGAATAGCCGTAAAAGGAGGAACGCGGCACCGGCGCGGGCCGGCCGGAGAAGGGGGAGCCGACGAGCGACTGGTTGCGCGCATTTGGAACGCCGTAATCGGGCAAATTGTGCTGCTCGAGATGGAGGTAGTTCAGCCGAACGGTGGTGTCGCGGTCGATCCCGAAGGCGAAGCTCGGCATCAGACCCCAGCGGCGGTTGCGCACCACGTCGCGGCCCGGCTCGTCCGCCATGTGACCGACGGCGTTGAAGCGGACGGCAATGCCGCGCTCCTCGTCTAGGATACGGTTCACGTCCATGGTTCCGCGGGCGAGGTCGTGTGTACCGGCCGTGCCGGTGAGGCTCACCCATTCGGCGTCGAGGCGGGGGGAGTAGGTGACGAGGTTCACTGTGCCGCCCACGTTGCCGCGGCCGGCGAAGGCGGAGGCCGGCCCCTTGGTGACCTCCACGCGGAAGGACATGAACGGATCGCGGAAATAGTTTCCCGGATCCCGCATCCCGTCCACATAGATGTCGTCGCGGGCGCTGAAGCCGCGCACCGAAAAGGCGTCGCCCCCGCCCGGCGGATTGCCTTCCCCGGCCTGGAAGCTGATGCCGGTGATGTTGCGCAGGCTGTCGCGCAGGGTGGTGCGCCCCTGTTCCTCGATCATCTTGTCCGAAAGCACGGTGACGGTCTGCGGCGTGTCCATCACCGAAAGCGGCGTTTCGGGCCGGGACAACCGATCCTGCTTCTCGCCTTCCACGACGATGACGCTTTCGTCTTCTCCGGTTTCGGCTGCGGGCGGCTCCTGCGCCTGGGCGCACAATGGCTGGGCCGCGGCCGCGGCGGCGCCGGCCGCGAACGCACGGATGAGTTGAGCCCTGAGGCCCCCTGCGCTTCCCCTCACTCCCCCCAACCCCTTCAACACGGTCACGCGCCTTCTTTAGCCGGAGATCGCTCGTTTGCACCGCTTAAAGTCTCGCGTGGCTTGTTGCGAGTGATTTGCATTAGCCGATGCAGCTGATATGAGCCGCCCCTGCAGGAGGCTCGTGACGTGCGACCGGTTTTGAAGTGGATGGTGTCCGGGATCGCGCTGTGCGGGGCGGCGCCGGCCTGGGCGCAACCGGGGGGCGGCGAGGCCGAGGAGGCGGACGATATCGTCGTCACCGCGACGCGCTCCGGATCGCCGATCGAGGAACTCCCGGTCTCCGTGTCCATCGCCGATGCCGAGGACATCGCGCAACAGCTCCGGCAGAACCGCAACATTCTGTCCGGGCTCGAGGCGATCGTGCCGGGCCTCAACATCCAGCCGAGCGAAAGCCGCGGCTCATGCCTGACGCGCGTGCGCGGCCGCCCGGTGTCGTTCCAGCTGAACGGCATTCCGGTGAACGAGGACCTGCGCCAGGGCTCCTGCACCGGCCCCTTCACCATCACGCCCTTCGCGATCGACCGGATCGAAGTGGTGCGCGGCGGCACCGCCCTTTACGGCGCGGGCGCGCCGGGCGGCATCATCAACCTCATCACCAGGCGCGGAACGACCGACCGGCTCGCCGTCGACCTCACGGCCCAGACGAGCTTCAACACCGATCGCGCCGACGACAGCTGGACGAGCGACCTTTATGCGGGCGCCGGGCAGAAAGCAGGGCGCGCGAACTATTACGTCGCGGCCGCCTATACGGACGGCGGCCGGGTCCGCGACGCTGTCGGCGACCCGCTCCTTTCCTCGGCTTTCGATGCCGTGGACCTGCTCGGCTCGTTCGGGCTCGACCTGTCGGGCTCCTCCGAGCTCCGCCTGGTGACGACCTTCCACCATGAGGATGTCGGCCGCCAATTCTATCCGACGGGCGCGCTCCTCCCGGGGACGGACATCGCCGAAGTCGTCGAAGTCGCGCCCAACCCCCAGGCCGACCAGGGGCGCGACCGGAACGTCACGGCGACGCTCGCCTACTCGAACGACGACATTTTGGGCCACGCGCTGACCGTCAGCGCATTCTACCAGAACCAGTCCATCCGGCAGCGCGACAATTTCTTCGACTTCGAAGCGGGCAACAGCTTCTTCTCGTCCAACCGCCGCAACGCCCGCTTCGGCTTCCGCTCCGCCGCGGCGCGCAATTACGAGCTCGGCGGATCGCTGTCGCTCCGGACCAGCTTCGGCTTCGACTTCACCCGCAATGCATTCTACCGCTTCGTCGTCGACGCGGACCAGAAGGTCACCAGCGCTTTGTCCCCGGAAATCGTGCTTCGGACCTACGCGCCGTTCGCCCAGGCCGAATTTTCCGCAGGGCCGGTGACGCTTACGGGCGGCGTCCGCCACGAACGCTATCGCGGCGAGATCACCGATCGCGAATACCGGCCCGGCCTTCCCGGCGCGGGCACGCCCGGCGACATCGGCAAGTCGAACCTGACCCTGTTCAACCTCGGCGCGATCTACCGCGTCCGTCCCGGCGTCCAGGTTTATGCCGGCTTCAGCCAGGGCGCCGAGCTTTCGCAGCTCGGGCGCGCGGCGCGCAACATCGCCGATCCGGCCACGCTGACGCCGCAGCCGGCGACCTCCGATCAATATGAGCTCGGGCTTCGCGGCCGCCTCGGTTCGGTCCGCTTCGGCGCCGCCGCTTATTTTTCCGAATCGGAAAGCGCGGCCCTGCTCCAGGCCGATCCGAGCTGCGCCGGCATCAGCCCGATCTGCCCGCTCATCCCGCGCCGTTCGCCGCAGCGCTTCCACGGCGCCGAGGCGGAGGTCGCCTGGAAGATCGATCCACGGCTCGAGCTGACCGGCATCTTCACCATGCAGCGCGGCGAAGTGTTCGACGCGGACAGCGGTGGCTACATTAATTACGCGACCGACATCGTGGTGCCGCTCCGGATCACCGCCCGCGCCGACTGGACCCCTTTTGAAGGCACCGGGGCCGGGCTGCAGGTCTCCCATTATGGCGCCTCTTCCTTCTTCAGCCCGACCGAAGAAGGTCTCGGCCTCATCGATACGAAGGCCGTCACCCTGGTCAGCGCGACCCTGCGCCACGATCTCGGGCCGGCCGAGCTGTACGTGTCCGCCGACAACCTGCTGGACGAAGTCTATGTCAGTCCGAACAACCAGGCGGCGGGCTCCGGCAGCTTCTCTTATTATCGAGGCGCGGGCCGGCGGCTGACGCTTGGCGTGGCGGCGCGGTTCTGACCCGGTGAACAGCCCGGCGGCCATCAGGAGAGCGGAGCCGAGCGTGCCGCCGCCCCGCGCCGCCGCCGCCGCCAAGACCGTCCGCCGGCCCCTCGCCTTTCTCCTCCACAGCCTGTTCGGCCTGAAGCTCAGCCTGTTCCTCGGCTTCGTCTGCCTGACCGGAACGGTTGCAACCGTGAGCCACGAGATCGAGTGGCTGGTCCAGCCGGAAGTCCGCGGGACGAGCAACGGCCGCACCGACGATTATGCGGCCATGTGGTCGCTGGTGCGCGAGCGCCACCCCGACGCCTGGATCCAGAGCATCGGCACCTACGACCGCTCGGACTCCACGTGGTTCGCACGCCAGGCCGACATCGTTCTCCCCGACGGCACGGAGCGCCGGGTCTTCATCGATCCTTCCCGCATGGTCGTCACCGGGGAGGCGAGCGGACACAGTTTCCACTCGGTCGTGCGCGGCCTCCATTATTACCTGCTCCTGCCCACGGACTGGCCCTTCTATCTCGTCACCAGCCTCGGCTTCGTGCTGATCCTGTCGCTCGTCACCGGCCTCCTCACCTACAAGAAGTTCTGGCGGGGCTTCTTGCGAATGCCGCGCTGGAACCGCTCGACCCGCACATGGTCCGGCGACCTCCACCGGCTGATGGGGCTCTGGTCGCTCTGGTTCGTCGCGGTGATCGGGGCGACCTCCATCTGGTATTTCATCGAGCGCGCGGCGCCGCCGATGGAGAGCGCGCCGCCGGAAGCCGAGACCCGCCTTTACCTGCCGACGCCGGAGGCGGAGCGCGTGGCGCGCTGGGTCGACGCCGCCCGGCGCCGCTTCCCCGGCATTTCCGTCACCTTCGTCCAGATGCCTTATGGCGAGACCGATCCCGTCGTGGTGCAGGGCCAGTGGCGCGCGATGCTGGTGCGCGAACGAACCGACGCAGTGTTCATCGATCCTGCAACCGACGCGATTATCGGCGAGCGCCGCGCCGACCGGATGAGCGCGGCCGAGCGCTGGGTCCACACCGCCGATCCGCTCCATTTCGGCAATTTCGGCGGCCTCGCCAGCAAGCTGATCTGGGTCCTGTTCGGCCTCATGCTGACCGGCCTTTGCGTCACCGGCGTGATCGTCTTCGCCAAGCGGACCGCCCATGCGGCGCGGGCAATCGCATGATGCGGTGGCTCGACGGCCTCGGTCCGCTCAAATGGCCGAGCCTCCTTCTCGTCGCGGCTCCCGTCGCCGCTTACCCTTACTGGAATCCGGCTTTGCCTCCTTCGACCGACTGCGGCATCGTCGGCATCAAGGACCAGGCGTTCCGCGCCTACCGGTCCGCCGACGGATCGACCTTCACGCTGCGGCCTCTCGCCCGCCCCGCGGACACGGCGCCGCGCCTCGTCGACGTCGAGCCCATCGCCTTCGACACGGGCGGGATGGTGGTCGACGCCAAGCAAGTCTTGCGCGCCGTGCGGTGCCCGGGCTGAGATAGGCTTCCTGCAAAGATCCAGGTGCTCTCTCAGGCGCCCGGCTGCCACCCGCCGCCGAGCGCCAGGAAGAGCGAAACCAGGGTGTCGGAGCGCTGGGCTTCGGCCTGGGCAAGGCTGGCCTCCGCCTGCGAAAGGGTCCGTTCGGCTTCGAGCACGATCTGGAAGGGCTCGCGGCCGGCGCGGTAGCGGAGGCGCGCGATGCGGGCTGCTTCGGCGCTGCCGGCGCGGGCGCGGCGCAGGATCGCGACCCGGTCCAGCTCGGCGGCGTAGCGTGTCAGCGCGCCTTCCGTTTCTTCGAGTGCGCCCAGCCATGTCCCGTCGAAGCGGGCGAGGGCGGCCTCAGCCGAAGCTTCGGCCTGGGCGATCCGCGCGCGGGCGACGCTGCGGTTCGGAAAGGACCAGCTGATCAGCGGGCCGAGGCTGAAGCGGAAGCCGGAGCCGCCGCCAACCGAGCCGCCGAGGCTGACCTGCGGGTAGAGCTCGGCGGTCGCGACGCCGACGCGGGCGGTGGCGGCGGCGAGCTCGCGCTCGGCGGCGCGGATGTCGGGCCGGCGGGCGAGCAGGGTCGCTCCGGAGCCGACGGGCACGGGCCGGCCGAGTTCGGGCGCGGCGGCGCAGGCTTCCACTTCCCGCGGGAATTCGGCCGGGGGGCGGCCGGTCAGGACGGACAGGCGGTACAAAGCGGTGCGGCGCAGCGCTTCGAGCGTCGGGATCTGCGAGCGGGTCTGTTCGAGCTGGGCCTGGGCCTGGCCGGTTTCGAGGGCGGTGCCGCGGCCGCCGCGAACGAGACGCTGTGTAAGATCGAAGGTTTCTTCCTGGATGCGGACGCTTTCGCGCGCGACGTCGAGCTGGCGCCCGGCGCTGCAGGCGTCGGCATAAGCGCGCGTCGTTTCGGCGGCGACGGTGATGCGGGTGAGATCGAAGGCAGCCTGCACCGCCTCGACATCGGCGCGGCTCGCTTCGGTGGCACGGCGGATGCGGCCGAACAAATCGAGCTGGTAGCCGATGTCGAGCCCGGCATCGAAGGTGAGGTCGGTGCCGCCCGGGCCCGGCGGGTTGCCGAGGGTCGCGCCGCCGGAGACGCCGGTGGCCGGCAGCCTCCCGGCCCGCGTTTCGCGCAGCACGGCGCGGGCCTGGGCGAGGTTGGCGGCGGCGACGCGCAGGTCCGTATTGCGGGCCAGCGCGTCTTCGACGAGCCGCTCGAGCAGCGGATCCCCGAACAGGCTCCACCAGCGGCCCGGCGGCTCGTCGCCGGTAAAGGCGGGAGACGCGGCGCCGAGGAAGGGCTGCTGCGCCGGGGCGGCGGGCGCGGGCGAGCTGTAGTTCGGGCCGACGGTGGTGCAGGCCGCAAGAGCGAGGGCACTCGCGGCAAGGAGGAGCGTGCGGATCATGAGGGAACTCCGTCGGGGCCGGCGGCGGGCACCGGCGCGGCCGGCGCCGCCTTGCGCCTCAGCCGCAGCGTCGGGCGCCAGCGGCCGAGGCCGCGCGTGACGACGTAGAAGACCGGCGTGAAGACGAGGCCGAAGATGGTGACGCCGATCATGCCGAAGGTCACCGCCGTTCCGAGCGCCTGGCGCATTTCGGCGCCCGGCCCGACCGCGATGGCGAGCGGGATCACGCCGAAGATGAAGGCGAAGCTGGTCATCAGGATCGGCCGCAGGCGCGAACGCGCCGCCTGCACCGCGGCGGCAAAACGGTCGAGCCCCTCCTCGTCCTCGGCCTGCTTGGCGAATTCGACGATCAGGATGGCGTTCTTGGCGGCAAGCGCGATTAGGACCACGAGGCCGACCTGGGTCAGGATGTTGTTGTCCATGCCGCGCAGCATCACCCCGGCGAGCGCCGCTAGTATGCACATCGGAACGATCAGGATGACGGCCAGCGGCAGGGTGAGCGCCTCGTACTGCGCCGCGAGGACGAGGAAGACGAACACGACGGCGAGAAGGAAGATCAGCACCGAGCTGCTCCCCGCCGCCCGCTCCTGAAGGGCGAGGCCGGTCCATTCGTAGCTCATGCCGGGCGGCAGCGCCTGAGCGGCGAGCTCTTCCATGACCGTCAGCGCATCGCCCGAGGAGACGCCCGGCGCCGCCGCGCCCTGAAGCTCCACGGCGGGAAACAGGTTGAAGCGCACGACGCGGGCCGGGCCGCTGTCGTTGCGCAGGTTCGCGACGGCGGAGAGCGGCACCATCGCGCCGTTCGCCGAGCGGACCTGGAGGCGGCCGATGTCGGCCACGTCGTCGCGCGCCGCCGGTTCGGCTTGCGCGGTCACCCGGAAGGTCCGGCCGAGCAGGTTGAAGTCGTTGATGTAGGCGGAGCCCATATAGGTGCCGAGCGCCTCGTAGACCTGCGCGGGCTGGACGCCGAGGAGCTGCGCCTTGTCGCGGTCGACGTCGGCGGCGATGCGCGGCGAGCCTGTGTTGAACAAGGAGAAGACCTGGGTGACCTCGCTGCGCTGGGCGGCGGCGCCCATCATCGCGAAGGTCGCGCCTTCGAGCGCGCGATAGCCGGCGCCCGACCGGTCCTGGAGCATCATGGTGAAGCCGTTGCCGGTGCCGAGACCGGGGACGGCCGGCGGCGCGATGACGAAGGCCTGAGCCTGCTCGATCGCGCCGCCCATGGCGCCGGAGAGCGCCTGCGAAAGCGCCGCGGCGTCGTTACCCGCATCCTCGCGCTCGCCCCAGTCGCGAAGCTTGATGAACATGGTGCCGGCGTTCGACGCCTGAGAGAAGCTGGCGCCGTCCAGGCCCGCGAAGGTCGAGACTTCGACGACGTTCTCGTTGGCGCGCATGAGCGCTTCGGCACGGCCGAGCACTTCGCTGGTGCGGTCGAGCGAGGAGCCGGGCGGAAGCTGGACGACGCCGATCAGCACGCCCTGATCCTGTTCGGGGATGAAGCCGGTGGGCGTCGCGGCGAGCTGCACGCCGGTCAGCGCAAGGAGGCCGGCATAGAGGCCGAGCATCAGCGCGCCCTTGCGGACGAGGCTGGCGGTCGTGCGCCCATAGCGGTCCGACAGCCAGTCGAAGCCGGCGTTGAACTTGGCCGCGGCGATGCGGAGCGGACGCGTCAGGCGCGAACCGCCTGCGTGGGCGCCGGCCGCGTGCGGCTTGAGGAGGAGCGCGGCCATTGCCGGGGAGAGGGTCAGGGAGACGATCAGGGAGATGATCGAGGCCGAGGCGATGGTGACGGCGAACTGGCGGTAGAAGATGCCGGGAATGCCGGCGATGAAGGCGGTCGGGATGAACACGGCGGTGAGCACCAGGCCGATCGCGATCAGCGCGCCCGAGACTTCGCGCATGGTGCGGTGCGCCGCTTCGCGCGGGGTGAGGCCCTCGCGGATATGCTTTTCCACCGCTTCCACGACGACGATGGCGTCGTCGACCACGATGCCGACCGCGAGGACGAGGGCGAAGAGCGACAGCGAGTTGATCGAAAAGCCGAGCGCGAGCTGGACCGCGAAGGTGCCGACCAGAGCGACCGGAATGGCGAGGATCGGAATGATCGCCGCCCGCCAGGTCTGGAGAAAGACCATGACGACGAGGATCACGAGCACGATCGCTTCGAGCAGGGTTTCCTGCACCGCCTCGACCGAGGCCGCGACATATTCCGTCGGATTGTAGGGAATGGAGTGGACGACGCCCGGCGGAAAGTCGCGCGACGCGGCTTCGACTTCGTTCAGGACCAGCTCAGCCGCGTTGAGCGCGTTGGAGCCGGGCTGCTGGATAATGGCGAGCGCGACGCCCGGCCTGCCGCCGAACATGCCCCGGATGCCGTAATCCTGGCTGCCGAGCTCGACGCGCGCCACGTCGCGGACGCGGGTGATCGCGCCCGTTTGCGCATCGGTCTTGATGACGACGTCGGCGAACTGGGCGGGATCGCTGAGCCGCCCCTGGACGTCGATCGGCTGTTCGAACGCCGGATTGCCGTTGCCGTAGGGCGGCGCGCCGAGATTGCCGCCGGCGACCTGGACGTTTTGCGAGCGCAGCGCGGCGACGATCTCTCCGGCCGTGAGGTTGCGCGCGGCGGCGCGGTCCGGATCGATCCAGATCCGCATCGAATAATTGCCGCCGCCGAACACCTGCACGCCGCCGACGCCTTCAAGGCGCAGCAGCCGGTCGCGAAGGTTCGTGTTCGCGTAATTGCCGATGTAATCGACGTCGAGGTTGGGATCGGTCGAGGTCAGCGCGACGATCAGCAGGAAGCCGCTCGACGCCTTGTTGACGGTGACGCCGATCTGCCGGACCTGCTCGGGAAGGCGCGGCTCGGCGAGGGCGACGCGGTTCTGGACCAGGACCTGGGCGGCGTCGAGATTGGTGCCGGGCTCGAAGGTGACGGTGATCGCGCCCGCCGAATTGGTCGACGAGGAGGAGATGTAGAGCATGTCCTCGACGCCGTTAATCTCCTGTTCGAGCGGCGCGACGACCGTTTCGGCGATGGTTTCGGCGGACGCGCCCGGATAGGCGACGTTGATGCTGATCGTCGGCGGCGCGATCTCCGGATATTGGGAGAGCGAAAGCTGCGGATAGGCGAAGGCGCCGATCAGGGTGATGAAGACGGCGATGACCGATGCGAAGATCGGCCGCTCGATGAAAAAGCGGGACAGGTTCACGGCGCCGTCTCCTCAGCGGCCGGCCGCGACGGGAATCGCGACCGAGGAGGGAGCGGAGCCCGCCGAAACGGGCCGGGGCTCCGGGCCCGCGGCGGGCGCGATGCGGCCGGGGCGCGGCTGGACCTTTTGTCCGGGCCGGGCGCGCTGCAGGCCGGCTATGACCACCCGTTCCTGCGGCGAAAGGCCGCTGCGCACGACCCGCAGGTTGCCGACCAGGGGACCGAGCTGGACGGGGCGGGCGATCACCGTGCCGGCGGCGTCGACGACGTAGACCACGCGCCGCGCCGCATCGGTGACGATCGCCTCGTCCGGCACGAGAAGTGCGCGATAGGGCTGCGAAGCAGCGAGGCGCATGTGGCCGAACATGCCCGGGCGCAGGAAACCGGTCGGGTTGGCGACCACCGCGCGCGCCCGCACCGTCCCGGCTGACGGATTGACGGCCGTGTCGACGAAGTCGAGCACGCCGGCATGGACGTAAGTGGCTTCGTCCTGGAGGCGGATGCGGACCGGCGTTCCGTTGCGGCTGCCGCTGTTCTGGCGCTGATATTTGAGGATCAGCGCTTCGGAGCCTTCAAAGGTGAAGTGGATCGGGCTCGTCGAAACGATGGTGGTCAGCACCGTCTGGTCGGCGGTGACGCTGTTGCCGGCATCGACGAGGCGCTGCGACACCTGACCCGAAATGGGCGCCACCACGCGGGTGAAGCCGACGGCGAGCTGCTGTGCGCGGATCGCGGCCTGCGCCGCCGCGACGTCGGCCTGGGCGGTGCGCACTCCGGCCGTGCGCTGCTCCACCTCCTCGACGCTCGCGGCCCGGTCGGCGGCGAGGGTGCGGGAGCGGGCGAGCTCGGTGCGCGCATTGGCGAGGGTCGCCTGCGCCCGGGCGAGCTGGGCCTGGGCCTGGGCGAGCGAGGCTTGGGCGGCGCGCGCGTCGATGGTGAAGAGCAATTGCCCGGCGCGCACATATTGGCCGTCGCGGAAATGCACCGCCTGGAGATAGCCGGTGGCGCGCGGTTTCACCTCGACGCTTTGCACGGCTTCGAAGCGGCCGATGAAATCGTCCCAGTCGACGACCTCCTGGACCACCGGCGCCGCAACCGTCACCGGCATGACCGGCGGCGGCCCCGCTTTCTCCTCCGCGCTCGCGCCGCAGGCGGCGAGCGAAAAAGCGGCAAACAGCGGCAGCAGACCGCGAAGGGCGGCAGGACGGCGTGCGGGCATGAAACAGGCTTTCGAGAATTTGCCGCCGGCGTGGAGCGCGAACACAAGCCGCCCCGCCCGGCCGATGCGAACTAGGAAGCGGTTCATGCTGTGTCAACGGGCGTAGACATATTAAGTCCGCAACTGTTGACTTTTTTCTTCTCGCGGCGGCGGGGGCGGCCTTAAAGAGGATCCATGACCAAGCGGCAAAAGAATGCGGCGGCGACGCGCGAGGCTCTCCTGGAGGCGGCGCGGCGCCGCTTCCTGGAAGAGAGCTACGACAATGTCGGCCTGCGCGACGTCGCTAAGGACGCCGGCGTCGATGTCGCGCTGGTCGGCCGCTATTTCGGATCGAAGGAGGAACTGTTCCGCGAGGTGCTGCGCGGCACATGTCCGCACTGGCTCGATGCGGACGTGACCGCCGAGGCCCTGCCGGCCTTTCTGGCGCGGCTTGCGATCGAGGCCGGAGAGGGCGACACGCAGGAAAGCCTCGACCGGCTGTTGATCATCCTGCGGTCCGCGTCTTCCCCGGCCACGTCGGAGCTGGTGCGCACCGCCTTCGTCGAGGACGTGCTGGAGCCGGTCGCACGGCTCCTGCCCGGCGAGGACGCGCAGTCGCGGGCCGCGGTCGCCTTCACGATCCTGATGGGCACAAAGGTGTTGCGCACGATCCTCGGCGTTCAGCCTTTGCTCCAATGCCAGGCCTGCGCGCTGGAAGCGAAACTCGAACTCCTGCTGACGGAAGCGCTTTTGAAGCCGCTGAGCGGCGACAGCGGGGCGACAGGCGAAAGCTGAGATCGCGCGGCAGCGTACCCGCACTCGCCCACCCGTATTTTCGCGGGCGCGACAGGCATTTCACCGCGCGATAGACTCGCATGATCGACGGTTCATTGCAGCGAAAGCCGCTTCGGCCTTAGCTTTGCCGCGGGACAGAACGGGGGACGCCAATATGCTCACGAAATTCGGCATCGCCGCGGCGTTCTGCGCCGCTTTCGCCTTTGCGGCGCCCGCGGCCGCCCAGAATGCAGCGCCGGCGCAGGAGCAGGCGCCCGCCCAAAGCGAGTGGTTCCCGGCCGAGGAGCAGGCCGACGAAGCGCCGGTCGCCACGACGGAGGCGCCCGTTCAGAACGGCAGCGCGGCCGCTCCGCCCGCCGGCCAGGCGCTTCCCCGCCGCGACATCTTCGATGCCGCCGAGAATCTGTTCGGCCGCGGCGCCGAGGGCCTTGCCGGGATGATCGAGCGGATCCTGGGCGAGCAGGGCGAACCGATCGCCTATATCAGCGGCGAGGAAGCCGGCGGCGCGCTCGTTCTCGGCGTCCGCTACGGTTCGGGCGTGATGCGGCACCGGATCGAGGGCGACCGCAACGTTTACTGGACGGGGCCATCGATCGGCTTCGACGCGGGCGCGCAGGCGAGCAAGGTGTTCGTTCTGGTCTACAATCTCAACGATGCGCAGCGCCTGTTCCGCCGCTACCCCGCCGCCGAAGGCAATGCCTATATGGTCGGCGGCTTCACCGCTTCCTACCTGCGGCGCGGCGACGTGGTGCTGATCCCGATCCGGATGGGCGTCGGCGTGCGCCTCGGCGTCAACGCCGGCTATATGCGCTTTTCGCAGAAGAATCGCTGGCTGCCCTTTTGAGCCAGGCGGCTTCGGCCGCTTCCGCCCGCGCCCTCGCCTCCCCGCCGGCAGCGGTCAAAGCTTCGCGTCGCGCGCCGGCGGCATGAGCGAGGCAGAAGTCGAGGCGGGTCATCGGCGAGTCCCTCGAGTGGGAAGGGCTCGAAACAACACCTGAATTCAGCCGCTTGCAAGCGCCGTTGCGGTGAAGCGCCACGAAAGACGCCGGCCCGCATGAAAGGGCACGAGCCGCGAGCCCGCGGCGGGCAGGCTTTCCGGCACCTCGGTCTCCACCCGCTCGAGGGTCACCGTTCCGGCGTTGAGCGGGAGACCGTAGAAACGTGCGCCATTCTCGGATGCGAAGGCTTCGAACCGGTCGAGCGCGCCCTCCTCCTCGAAGACTTCGGCGTAGCTTTCCAGCGCGAAGGGCGCGTTGAAGATGCCGGCGCAACCACAGCCCGTCTCCTTGCGCTCCACCGCATGCGGCGCGCTGTCGGTGCCGAGGAAGAATTTGGGTGACCCGGACGTCGCCGCGCGGCGCACGGCGAGCCGGTGCTCCTCCCGTTTCGCCACCGGCAGGCAGTAAGCGTGCGGCCTCAGCCCGCCGTCGAACAAGGCATTGCGATTGATGACGAGATGCTGGGGCGTGACGGTGGCGGCCACGTTCGGCCCCGCGGCTTCGACGAACTGCGCCGCTTCGGCCGTGGTGATATGCTCGAACACCATCTTCAGCCCCGGAAAGTCCCGCGCCAGCCGCGAGAAGGTGCGGTCGATGAAGACCTTTTCGCGGTCGAAGATGTCCACCGCCGGGTCCGTCACCTCGCCGTGGACGAGGAGCGGCATGCCCGCTTTCTCCATCGCCTCCAGCGCGGGATAGATGTTGCGGGCGTCCGTCACGCCGTGCGCGCTGTTGGTGGTCGCATGGGCCGGGTAGAGCTTGGCCGCGGCCCAGGCCCCTGAGCGGAAGCCCACGGCGAGCGCGGACCCGTCCGCATCGTCCGTGAGGTAGCAGGTCATGAGCGGCGTGAAGTCGGCGCCCGCGGGGAGCGCGGCCATGATCCGCGCCCGGTAGGCCTCGGCCTGGGCGGCCGTCGTCACCGGCGGCGCGAGGTTGGGCATCACGATCGCGCGGGCGAACTGCCGCGCCGTCCACGGCGCGACCGCTTCCAGCATCGCACCGTCGCGCAGATGCACGTGCCAGTCGTCCGGGCGGCGGATGGTGATGCGGTCGGGCGACAATATGCGAGCCTTAGGTTTGGATTCCGGATGCGGACGCCCTAACTCGGCTCCATGGCCGAAACCACCCTCGCCGACCGCGCCTTGCTCCGCCTGTCCGGGGAGGATGTGCGCGGCTTCCTCCAGGGGCTCGTCACCAACGACACGGCCTCGCTCGCGCCGGAGCGCCCGCTCTGGGCCGGGCTGCTCTCGCCGCAGGGCAAGGCCTTGTTCGACTTCATCCTCTGGGTGGACGGCGAGGACGTCCTCATCGACTGCGAAGCCGAAGCCGCGGCGGACCTTCAGAAGCGCCTCACCCTTTATCGCCTCCGCCGCAAGATCGCGATCGCGCCGGAGACCGCGCTGGCCGTGCATTGGTCGGCGGCGGGAAGCGAAGGGGTTGCCGATCCCCGGCTCGCCGCGCTCGGCCGCCGCTGGCTCGCGCCTCCGACGGAGCCGGCGCAGGGCTGGCGCGCCCACCGGCTTGCGCTCGGCGTCGCCGAGGGGCGGGCCGAGCTCGGTTCCGACAAGACGCTCTGGCTCGAATGCAACGCGCGGGAGCTCGGCGGAGTCAGCTTCACCAAGGGCTGCTATGTCGGCCAGGAGAATACCGCCCGGATGAACTACAGGAGCAAGGTCAACCGCCGCCTGGTCGCGGTACCCGCTTCGGAGCCGGGGCCGCGCACCCGCATCCATTATCCCGAGCTCGGCCTCGCCGTGGACCATCGCCGGATCGAGGACCTCGGCGGCGCGATCGTGCCGGACTGGCTGGCGGCGGCTCTCGCGGAGCCCCCGGCCGACTGAACGGATAGAGACTAGCCGCCTTCACTCCGCCTGCGGAACGACCGCTCGCGCCGCCGCGTTTCAGCGGGAGAGGAGAGAAACACCATGTTCCGCCGCTTCATGATCAATCGGGCGACCGGCCGACGCCACGGCATGGGCTATCGCCGCCGCGGCGTGGTCGTTTCGTTCGGCACCACGCTCCTCGCCGTGTGCATCGGCGTCATCCTCCTCCTCTACTTCATGGGTTATCTGGCACTTTGAGCCGCGGCTGGCCCGAGCCCGCGGCGGCGGTCGGCACGGTGGCGCTTCGCTTCCGGACCGATCCCGACTGCCCGGCCGTTTCCAACATGTCGGCGGCGGTGCGGGTCGGCTCCACGCTCTTTCTTGCAGGCGACGAGAATGCCGCGATCGAGCGCCTGACCCGCAGGGGAGAGGAATGGGGCGACCACCTGCGGCTCCCGCTCGCCGACTTCCTCGATTTCGACGAGCCGGACGAGGAGGCGGACCTCGAGGGCCTCGCCGTTGACGACGGCTGGCTGTGGGTGCTGGGCAGCCACGCCCGCACCCGGCCGAAGCTCAAGAAGGACGAGCCGCAGATCGACACGCTGGAGCTGGCCAACCTCAAGGATACGCGCCCACGCTGCGTCCTCGCCCGCCTGCCGCTCGTGGAAAAGGACGGCGCCTGGCGTCCCGTGCGCGAGGACGGCGAGCGCCGTGCGGCCATGCTGAAGCAGAACAAGCAGGGCAATGCGCTCGCCGCCATGATCCGCAAGGACAAGCTCCTGCGTCCCTTCACCCGGGTTCCCGCCAAGGAAGGCGGCGTCGACATGGAAGGGATCGCCGTTTGCGGGGACCGCGTCGCCCTGGGCATGCGCGGGCCGGTGATCGGCGGCCATGCCATGCTCATCGAAGCGCGTACCCGAACGACCAAGAGGGGCAATCTCAAGCTTGCCGGCGATCCGGTGAAGCGCCTTCTCAAAATGGAGGGGCTCGGCATTCGCGACTTGAAGCGCTGCGGCGACCATCTGCTGATCCTCGCCGGGCCGACGACGGGGCTCAGTGGACCCTGCGCCCTTTATTTGTGGCGCGGCTGGGCGAACGACCCGCCGCAGGACGCGCACAGCTTGCGCCTGCACCGCCCCGAACGCCTGTTCGACCTCCCTTTCGGCCGCGGCGAGGACCATCCGGAAGGCCTGGCTTTGTGGGACGACAATTGCCTGCTGGTGGTGAACGACAGCCCGGCCAAGGCGCGGCTGTCGAACGAGGGCCGGACGCTGACTGCGGACTTGTACGCACTGCCGGAGCTCGGCTGAAGCGGGCGGGCCGTCCCGCCTAGACTTCGGCGAAGGCGCGCACCGGGAAGGTGCCCATGCCGGCGATCTTCGGCGGCGCGGCGGTGAAGCGGAAGCCGCTGGCCGGCAGCGCGGCGAGGTTGGTCATATGCTCGCAGATGAGGATGCCGGCGCCGAGCAGGATCGTGTGCACCGGGCGGCGGGGAATGCGCGTGTCGTCGATATTGTGGCTGTCGATGCCGACCAGCGTCGCGCCCCGCTCGGCGAGCAGGCGAGCCGCGGCTTCGGTCAGGAAGGGGTGGTCCTCGTAATAGGCGTCGGTGCGCCAGTGG
>DASVQT010000180.1:0-2237 GCA_036388975.1 Allosphingosinicella sp.
TCCGCTTTTCCGGGCGATGCGCGTGCCGCTCTGGCGAGCTTGTGGAGCGGTTCCCGTTCGATGACGGAGGCGCTGGGCCTGCTGCCGATGGAGGTGCTGCAAACCGCCTTCTGGAACCTCGACCCGGCCCGCACCGTCGCGAAGTTCGAAGCTTTCGCCGACATGGAGGGCGCAGCGGCCCGGACTTTCGTGACCCTCGAAGATTGGGCGAACGACGGACCTCCGGTTGCCGGCGCCGCCGCGCGCGAGCTGTTCGAGGATTTCTTTGCGGCGGACCTGCCCGGCACCGGGCGATGGCGCGTCGGCGGCCGCACCATCGATCCGGCTCGCGTGGAAGCGCCGGTCCTGAACGTCGTCTCCACCACCGACCGCATCGTTCCGAATGCCTCCGCCGCCGCCATCGGCGAGCGGCTCGAGCTCGAGCTCGGCCATGTCGGCATGGTGGCGGGCTCGCGCGCCAAGGAAGCGCTGTGGGAGCCGCTGGCGGCATGGCTTTCCCGCACTGCAGCAAAGTGCTAGGCGCCGCCGCGACCAGAAAGCCGGAGACCCGCTCATGACCGACGTCGTCATCACCGCCGCCAAGCGCACCCCGGTCGGCGCCTTCCTCGGAGCGTTCGCCACCACGCCGGCGCACGAGCTCGGGCGAGTCGCCATCCAGGCCGCCCTCGAGCAGGTCGGCGTCGCTCCAGACGAGGTTTCGGAAGTGATCCTGGGTCAGGTCCTCACGGCCGCTCAGGGGCAAAATCCCGCGCGTCAGGCGTCGATGGCGGCCGGCGTGCCGAAGGAAATCCCCGCCTGGGGCGTCAATCAGGTGTGCGGATCGGGCCTGCGGGCGGTGGCGCTGGCGAGCCAGGCGATCCAGACCGGGGATGCCGCGATCGTGGTGGCCGGTGGGCAGGAGAATATGAGCCTTTCCACCCACGCCCAGCATATCCGCGCCGGCACCAAGATGGGCGGCCTCGAGCTGGTCGACACGATGATCAAGGACGGCCTTACCGATGTCTTCAACGGCTATCACATGGGCATCACCGCGGAGAATCTGGCCGAGCAATATCAGGTCACCCGCGACGACCAGGACGCCTTCGCCGCCGCGTCGCAGCAAAAGGCCTCCCGCGCGCGCGCCGAAGGCCGCTTCCGCCACGAGATTGCCGGCGTCGCCGTGAAGAGCCGCAAGGGCGAGACGCTGGTCGACACCGACGAATATATCCGCGACGGCGTCGAGCAGTCGGCTCTTGCCGGCCTCCGCCCCGCCTTCAGGAAGGAGGGCACCGTCACCGCGGGCAACGCCTCGGGCCTCAACGACGGCGCCGCCGCGCTCGTTCTGATGAGCCGCGAGGAAGCCGAGCGCCGGGGCGTCCCGATACTGGGCCGGGTGGCCAGCTGGGCGTCGGCGGGAGTCGATCCCTCGATCATGGGCATCGGCCCGGTCCCCGCGACCAAGCGGGCGCTGGAGAAAGCCGGCTGGACGATCGGCGACCTCGAACTCATCGAGGCCAATGAGGCGTTCGCCGCCCAGGCGCTCGCCGTCGGCAGGGAGCTCGGCTGGGACGCCGAGAAGGTCAACGTCAACGGCGGCGCGATCGCCATCGGCCACCCGATCGGCGCCAGCGGCGCGCGCGTGCTGACGACCCTGCTCTACGAAATGGGCCGTCGTGACGCCAAGAAGGGCCTCGCCACCCTGTGCATCGGCGGCGGCATGGGGATCGCCCTTTGCGTCGAGCGGGACTGAACGCCCCCGGAACGAGCGCCGCGGCGAAGGGTTGAGGCTCTCCGAGAGGAGGCGCCTGGACCATGATCAGCAACGCCCGGGCGCTCGAATGGGCGACGCGGATCGGGTTCGCCGCGCGCGGCCTCATGTACGGGCTGATCGGCTACCTCGCCTTGCGGAGCGGCCGGACCGAGGACGGCAGCGGCATCTTCCGCTATCTCGAAAGCGGCAGCGGGCCGATCCTGCTACTGATCATGACCCTCGGCTTCTTCGCTTACGGCCTGTGGCGGCTGCTCGACGCCTGGTCCGGAGCGTCGGGACAAGGGGGCGACGCCAAGGGGATCGCCCTTAGAGCCGCTGCCGCCATGTCCGGAATCCTGCACCTGGGCCTCGGCGCAGTCGCCGCCAAGGCCGCCGCCGGCGCCGCCGGCGGAGGCGATTCAGCCGAACAAGGGGCCCGAACCGCGCTCGCCTTGCCCGGCGGTGAGATCGTTATCTTCCTTGCGGCGGCGGTTCTGACCGCGACCGG
>DASVQT010000181.1:0-7820 GCA_036388975.1 Allosphingosinicella sp.
GCCGGCGTCGCGATAAGCGCCCAGCCGGCCGCCGAGCGCGCCCATCATCTTGCCGACATGCTTGCCCACCACCTGGTCGCCGATGCCGAGCTGGCGCACCGTTCCGTCCATGTCGTCGATGAACACTTCGGTGAGCAAAACTTCCGGCCGCCGCGCCGCTTCGCCTTCCCGCTCGAAGCGGAGCAGCACCAGAGCGAGGATCGAGGAGACCATATCGAAGCGGCCGTCGATCGTGTCTGGAACCGCGCCGCCCGTGTACCACCAGGGCGCGCGCGCCTCCTCGACGATGCGCGCATAAAGCGGCTGCAGCGCGGCGCGCTCCTTGCGGTCTCCGAAAATCCGATTGAGGAAAGTCATTTAGAAACCCCGCTGGCGGCGCCGGGCTTGCGCCGGTTGGCTTCTGTTCATATTGGAAAGCATAGCCTCAGGGGCAAGTGGGGGCGCGTCAGCCCTCTCCGGGAGAGTTTCAACCATCATGCGCTTCGCACCGACCTTTCTACTGGCCGCGGCCGTCGCCGCGCCGCTGCTCGGCGGCTGCACGTCGATTCCCGACCGCCAGGGCTATGTCTACGACGAGCAGCTCGCCGCCGGCATCCAGGCCGGAGTCGACAACCGCGATTCCGTCGAGCGCACGTTGGGCCGCCCCACCTTCGTCGGCCAGTTCACCGAGAATGAGTGGTATTACGTCACCCGCGTCACCCGCCAGCTCGCCTTCCAGCATCCGCGGGCCAGCGACACCACCGTGCTTCGCGTCCGCTTCGACGAGGCCGGCAACGTGGTCGCGGTCGACCGCACCGGCATCGAACTCGTCCAGGCGATCGATCCCACCAAGGATCAGACGCCGACGCTGGGCCGCAGCCGCAGCTTCTTCGAGGAAATCTTCGGCAATATCGGCGCTTCCGCTCCCGGCGAGCGCGGCCAGACCGCCGACAATCCGCAATAAGGTCTCCTGCCCATCGGCGATGGGCAGGGCCTGAGGCGGCCCGGGCTTCGACAGGCTCAGCCCTAGCGGTGGTTTGGACGCATCCGTTCGGTGCACAACAACAACCGCTAGTCCTGAGCCCGTCGAAGGACGGATTGCAGCGCGCTGATTCTACCGGACGATTCCGCCCGCTCCCAGCACCGCGAGCGTCACCAGGTCCGACGCCGTCGCCGTCATCGGCGCGATCTGGATCTGCTGCTCCATGCCGACCAGCACCGGGCCGATCACCGCATCGCCGCCCAGTTCGCGCAGCAGCTTGGCCGAGATGTTCGCCGTCTGCAGCCCCGGCATGACCAGCACGTTGGCCGGCCCGGTGAGGCGGCTGAACGGGTAGACGCGGTGGAGCTTGGGGTTGAGCGCCACGTCCGGCGGCATCTCGCCTTCATATTCGAAGTCGACGTCCGGACGGCGCTCCATCAGCTTCACGGCGTCTCGGATGCGGTCGAGATAGGTGCCTTCGGGATTGCCGAAGATCGAATAGCTCAAAAAGGCGACGCGCGGCTCCTGGCCCATGCGGCGGGCGACGCCGGCGGTCTGGATCGCGATCTCGACGAGCTGCTCGGCGGACGGGCGCTCCGTCACCGTCGTGTCGGCGATGAACACGGTGTAGCTCTGCCCCACCATGATGTGGATGCCGAACGGGGTGACGCCGGACTTGGGATCGAGCACGCGCAATATCTGCCGCAGATTCTGCGCATAGGTGCGGGTGACGCCGGTGATCATCACGTCCGCCTCGCCCGCCTCGAGCAGCAAGGCGGCGAAGGTGTTGCGGTCCTGGTTCACGGTCCGCTCGATCTCGCGCTGGAGATAGCCGCGGCGCTGGAGGCGCTTGTAGAGACGATCGGCAAGTTCCGGCACGCGCGGATAATTGCGGCTGTTATAGACTTCGAAGCTTTGCGGATCGTCGACGCCCAGTGCTTTCAGGCGGTCGTACACGTCCTCGCGCCCGACCAGCACGGGGACGCCGTAGCCGCCGTCGCGAAAGGCGATGGCGGCGCGCAGGACTACATCCTCCTCGCCTTCCGCGAACAGGACGCGCTTCGGGTTGGCGCGCGCCGCCTCGTAGGCGAGGGTGAGGACCGATGTCGTCGGATTGAGCCGGGCGCGCAGCGAATTGCGATACGCGTCCATGTCCTCGATCCGCCGCTGCGCGACGCCCGTGTCCATCGCCGCCTGGGCGACGGCGGCGGGCACGATCTCCATCAGCCGCGGATCGAAGGGGGCGGGGATGATGTAGTCGGCGCCGAAGCTGTGCGCCTTGCCGCCGTAAGCCGCCGCCACTTCCTCCGGCACGCGCTGGCGGGCGAGGGCGGCGAGCGCTTCGGCGGCGGCGATCTTCATCTCGTCGTTGATCGAGGTCGCGCGCACGTCGAGCGCGCCGCGGAAGATGAAGGGAAAGCCCAGCACGTTGTTGACCTGGTTCGGGAAGTCCGAACGGCCCGTGGCGATGATCGCGTCCGGCCGCGCCGCCTTGGCTTCGGGCGGCATGATCTCGGGATCGGGGTTGGCCATGGCGAAGATGATGGGCTTCGGAGCCATGTCCATCACCATTTCGGGCTTGAGCGCGCCGGCCGCGGAAAGGCCGAGGAACACGTCGGCGCCGACCAAAGCCTCGGTGAGGGTGCGCCGTTCTGTCGGCACGGCGTGGGCGGACTTCCACTGGTCGAGCCCTTCGCGCCCCTGCCAGATGACGCCCTTCCTGTCGCACATCAGCACATGGTCGTGGCGCACGCCCATCGCCTTGATGAGCTCGGTGCAGGCGATGGCGGCGGCGCCGGCGCCATTCACGACGACGCGAATGTCCTTGAGGTCCCGGCCGGTGAGATAACAGGCGTTGATCAGGCCCGCGGCGGTGATGATCGCGGTGCCGTGCTGGTCGTCGTGGAAGACGGGGATGTTCATCCGCGCCTTCAGCTCCTGCTCGATGATGAAGCAGTCCGGCGCGGCGATGTCCTCCAGGTTGATGCCGCCGAAGCTCGGCTCCATCAGCTCGACCGCGTCGATGAAGCGTTGCGCGTCCTCGGTATTGAGTTCGATGTCGATCGAATCGACGTCGGCGAAGCGCTTGAAGAGGACGGCCTTGCCCTCCATCACCGGCTTGGAGGCGAGCGCGCCGAGATTGCCGAGGCCGAGGATCGCTGTTCCGTTCGATATGACGGCCACGAGATTGCCCTTGGCGGTATAATCGTAAGCCTTGCCGGGATCTTCGGCGATGGCGCGCACCGGTACGGCGACGCCCGGCGAATAAGCGAGGCTGAGATCCCGCTGCGTCGCCATCGGCTTGGAGGCGATGATCTCGATCTTTCCCGGGCGGCCCTGCGAATGGAAGTCGAGCGCTTCGGCTTCCGAGAATTTGACGTTGCTGCCTTCGCTCATCGCGCCTGTCTCTCCGTCGCTTTGCCGAGCCTCTAGGCTCCTAATGCGCGGAGGGGCAAGCAGGGTCCCGCCGTCCACAGCTTTCCGCCGTCGGCGGGTTCCGCGCGGGCCGCCAAGCCTCTAGTCTGCCGCCCATGGCCACACAGGCGAAACTTCCGGGCACTCCGACGCCGATGATGGCGCAATATCTGGCGCTCAAGGCCGAGGCCGAAGGCTGCCTGCTCTTCTACCGGATGGGCGACTTCTTCGAACTCTTCTTCGAGGATGCGAAGATCGCCGCCCACTGCCTCGACATCGCGCTCACCGCCAGGGGCGAGCATGAGGGCGAGCCGATCCCGATGTGCGGCGTCCCGATCCATGCCGGCGAGGCCTATCTCGCGCGCCTCATCAAGGCCGGCCATCGCGTCGCCATCGCCGAACAGACGGAAAGCCCGGCCGAAGCCAAGAAGCGCGGCTCCAAGTCGGTGGTCAACCGCGCGATCATTCGCGTGGTCACTGCGGGCACGTTGACCGAGGAATCGCTGCTCGACGCGCGCGCGGCGAACTGGCTGGTGGCGGTGTCCAAGGTTGCCGATCGCTACGGCATCGCGGCCGCTGACGTCTCGACCGGCCGCTTCGAACTGTCCTCGGTCGCGCCCGGCGCGCTCGACGCCGAACTGGCGCGGCTCGCCGCCGCCGAGATCATCGCCTGCGAGGAACTCCCCGGTGTGGAGGTCCAGCTTCGCAAAACCGGGTTCGACAGCCTCGCCGCCGAGGCGAAGCTCAGGGCGCGCTTCGAGGTCGCAACCCTGGACGGCTTCGGCCGCTTCGACCGCGCCGCTCTCGCCGCCGCCGGCGGGCTGCTCGCCTATCTCGAAGAGGTGGCGAAGGAGCAGCTCCCCTTCCTCCGCCCGCCCGCCGCCATCGCGTCCGGCGACCATATGATGATCGATGCGGCAACTCGCGAAAGCCTGGAGTTGACCGTCGCCGCGGCCGGAGGGCGCGCCGGAAGCCTGCTCGGCGCCGTCGACCGCACCGTCACCGGCGCCGGCGCCCGCCTCCTCGCCGCCGACATCGGCGCGCCCCTGCTCGACCGCGCGGCGATCGAGGCGCGGCTGGACCTCGTCGCCCTGTTCGAGCGCGACGCGGGCCTGCGCGAAGGCATAAGGCGCCAGCTCAAGGCGCTGCCCGACATCGGCCGAGCGCTCGGCCGCCTCGTCGCCGACCGGGGCGGCCCGCGCGACCTCGCCCAGCTGCGCGACGGCCTTTCGGAAGCGCGCCGCCTTCAGGACCGCCTCGCCGGCATCGAGCACCGCCCGCCGCTGCTCGAGAAGCTCCTGCCGGTGCTCACCGGCCACGGCGCGCTCACCGATCTCCTTTCGCGCGCCCTCGTCCCCTCGCCCCCGCTCGACCGGACGCAGGGCGGCTTCATCGCCGAAGGCTATGACGCGGCGCTCGACACGCTGCGCACCGCCGGCGGGGAAGGGCGCCGCGCCATTGCCGGCCTGGAAGCCCGCTACCGGCAGCAGACCGGCATCTCCGCCCTCAAGATCCGCCACAACACTGTGCTCGGCTACCATATCGAGGTTCCGGCCAAAAATGCGGACCGGCTGATGACGGCGGACAGCGGCTTCATCCACCGGCAGACGCTGGCGGGCGTGGTCCGCTTCAATGCGCCCGATCTCCACGAGGAAGCGCAAAAGGTCGGCCAGGCGCAGAATCACGGCATCCAGGCCGAGCTCGCCCATCTCGAAGAACTCCGCGACGCCGCGCTGGCCCGCGCCGAGCCGATCGCCGCCACCGCCGACGCCCTGGCCCGGATCGACGTCGCGGCAGCGCTTGCCGAGCGGGCGGCCGAGGGCGGCTGGTCGCGCCCCGCCTTCGACGAAGGCAATTGCTTCGAAGTGGAAGGCGGCCGCCACCCGGTGGTGGAGAGCGCCTTGAAGGCGAGCGGCGCCCGCTTCGTCGCCAACGATTGCGCGCTCTCCGAGCAGGAGCGGCTCTGGCTCGTCACCGGCCCGAACATGGGCGGCAAGTCGACCTTCCTGCGCCAGAACGCCCTCATCGCCGTCCTCGCCCAGGCCGGCTCCTACGTCCCGGCCGCGCGCGCAAAGCTCGGCCTCGTCGACCGCCTGTTCAGCCGCGTCGGCGCGTCAGACAATCTCGCCCGCGGCCGCTCCACGTTCATGGTCGAAATGGTCGAAACCGCCGCCATCCTGGCCCAGGCGACCGAGCGCAGCTTCGTGATCCTCGACGAGGTCGGCCGCGGCACCTCCACCTATGACGGCCTCGCCATCGCCTGGGCGGTGGTGGAGGCGGTGCACGACCGCAACCGCTGCCGCTGCCTGTTCGCCACCCATTATCACGAGCTGACGCGCCTCGCCGAGCGGCTGGACGCCCTGTCGCTCCACCACGTCCGCGCCCGCGAATGGAAGGGCGAGCTGGTCTTCCTCCACGAACTCGCCAGGGGCGCCGCCGACCGCAGCTACGGCCTCGCCGTCGCCAAGCTCGCCGGCCTACCACCGTCGGTCCTCGCCCGCGCCAAGTCGGTGCTGGCGAAGCTCGAGGAGGGCCGCGCCGCGACCGGCGGCATCGCGGCGGGTCTGGACGACCTGCCGCTCTTCGCGGCCGCAGCGAAGGAAGCCGAGGCGGCCGCGCCCGATCCTTTGGTCGCCGCGCTTGACGAAGTCGATCCGGATGCGCTGAGCCCGAGGGAGGCGCTTGAGATCGTCTACCGGCTGAAGCGCCTGGCTGCCGAGAAGGGCGACTGAGCGCTGCAATCCGGGCTTCGACAAGCTCAGCCCTAGCGGTGGTGGGGTTGCAGCGCATGTTCCGCAAGGTGGCCTTCCACACGGCCGCTAGTCCTGAGCTTGTCGAAGGACGGTTTGCAGCGCTCCGACGCGACAAATCGCGCAACACGCCCTAACTTAGTCTGCAATGCCCACCCGCTTCGCCTCGATCCCCGGCCGCCGCGCGATCATCGATCGGCGCGCCGTGTCCGATGCGCTCGCCGGCGCCTCGCGGGCCGAAGCCACCGCGATCCTGCGCGAAGCCCTGGCAGCGGGACGCGCCGAGATCGCCCGGCGCTTGGACGAGGCGCCATGGGCGGGCAGCGAAACCGCCGCCGCCTACGCATTTCTCACCGACCAGATCCTGCGTCTCGTGCACGACATCGCGCTGGCCGAGCATCCGAACCCCAATCCCACCGCCGCCGAGCGGCTGCTCGTCATGGCCGTGGGCGGTTACGGGCGCGGCGAGATGGCGCTCCATTCGGACGTCGATCTTGCCTTCGTGACGCCATGGAAGCCCCCTGCCTGGGCGGAGCGCATGGCCGAATCGATGCTCTATCTTCTCTGGGACCTGAAGCTGAAGGTCGGCCAGTCGATGCGCTCGGCGGACGAGCTCGTCCACATCGCCGCCTCCGATCACACGGTGAAGACCGCCATCCTCGAATCGCGCTACGTCTGGGGCGACGAAGCCCTGTTTGACGCCGTCCAGGCCCGCTTCCGCCGCGAAGTCGCCGGCGATGTCGCGACCTTCGTCACGGTGAAGCTCGAGGAGCGAAACGAGCGCCACAAGCGCCTCGGCGACAGCCGCTACGTCGTCGAGCCCAACGTCAAGGACGGCAAGGGCGGGCTTCGCGATCTCCACACGCTCTGGTGGATCGGCAAATATGCCTATGACGTGCGCGCGGTTGCCGAACTGGTCGAAAAGGGCCTGCTCTCCCCCGCCGAGCTCAGGCAGTTCGGCAAGGCCGAGCGCTTCTTGTGGGCGGTGCGCTGCCACCTCCACATCGTCGCCGGGCGGGGCGAGGAGCGGCTGACCTTCGATTACCAGCGCGAGATCGCCGCCCGGATGAACTATGCCAACCGGCCCGGCAAATCCCCGGTCGAGCGCTTCATGCGCCATTATTTCCTGCACGCGAAGACGGTAGGCGACCTGTCGGGCATCTTCCTTTCGCACTTGGACGAAAAGTTCGCCCGCCGCGGCCGCCGCTTCGGCATCCCCGCGATCCGGCGCCGGCCGGGCAAATTGAACGGCTTCCTGCTCGATCGCGGCCGCCTCGCAATGCCGCGCGACGACTTCTTCAGCGAAGATCCGGTCCGGCTCGTCGAGATGTTCGCCCTCGCCGACCGCTACGGCCTCGACATCCACCCGCTCGCCATGCGCGCCGCCGGCCGGGACGCCCGCCTGATCGACAACGAAGTGCGCGCGAACCCACGCGCCAACGCTTTGTTTCTCGACGTTTTGACGTCGCCCCGCGATCCGGAAACGGTGCTGCGCTGGATGAACGAGGCGGGCGTGTTCGGCCGCTTCATTCCCGATTTCGGCCGCGTCGTCGCCCAGATGCAGTTCGACATGTACCACCATTATACGGTCGACGAGCACAGCATCCGGGCGATCGGCCTTCTGTCCAAGATCGAGCGGGAGGAGCTGAAGGGCGAGCACCCGCTCTCCACCGCCCTCTTCAAGCGCATCGCCT
>DASVQT010000182.1:0-9739 GCA_036388975.1 Allosphingosinicella sp.
CCCCTCCACCACCCTTCGGGTGGTCCCCCTCCCCACGCAAGCGTGGGGAGGATCTGATGCCCAGCCTCCCCCCCATCCGCCCGGAAGACGAAGCGCGCGCCGCCCGCGCCGGCATCCACGGCGCCTTCGACGCGCCCACCGAAGAGCATCAGCGCGCCCGCTTCGATTTCCTCCTGCGCCTCGGCGACGACAGCCTGATCCTTGGACAGCGCCTTTCCGAATGGACGGGCCACGCGCCGTCGGTCGAAGTCGATCTCAGCCTCGCCAACATGGCGCTCGACCTCGTCGGCCAGGCGACCTTCTTCCTCGATTATGCCGGCGAAGTGGAAGGGCGCGGGCGCGACGGGGATGCGCTCGCCTTCCGCCGCGACGTGCTCGATTTCCGCAACTGCCTCCTGGTCGAGCAGCCGAACGGCGATTTCGCCCAAACCATGGCGCGGCAATTCCTCTTCTCCACCTGGCAGAAGATGCTGTTCGATCGCCTGTCCGCCTCGGCCGACGAGCGGGTCGCCGCAATCGCTGCCAAGGCCGTCAAGGAAGTCACCTATCATCAGGAGCTGTCGGCCGAATGGGTGATCCGCCTCGGCGACGGCACGGAGGAAAGCCGCCGCCGCATGGTCGCGGGGCTCGACTGGATGTGGCGCTTCGTCCCTGAATTGTTCGATACGGACGAGGTGACCGGCGAAATGACGGCGCGCGGCATCGGCACGGACGTGACGCTGCTGCGCGACGATTATTATGCGGCGGTGCGCGCCGTGCTCGCCGAAGCGGCGATCGAGCCGCCGGCCGACCAGCGCCCCATCCTCGGCGGCCGCCGCGGCCACCACAGCGAACATCTCGGCCACCTGCTCTGCGTCATGCAATATCTCCCCCGCGCCTATCCGGATGCGGTTTGGTGATGGCTGTGGCTCTGGAGGAGGCGCAGGAGTTGGAGACCCGTTCGGTTCGAGCGAAGTCGAGAACCGGCGTCGAGCGAAGCCGAGACGACGAAGCCAGTGCAGGCCTCGGCTTCGCTCGGCAGGGCGTCTCGACGCAGTCTGTCCTGAGCGCCGCCGCAGGCGGCGTCGAAGGGCTCGACGCGAACGGAGTTTGGGAAGTCCTTCGGAGCGTAGCCGACCCCGAAATCCCCGCCGTTTCCGTCGTCGATCTCGGCATCGTCCGCTCCGTGACACCCGAAACGGTCACGATCACGCCGACCTACACCGGCTGCCCCGCCACCCACGTCATCGAGCGCGACATCCGCGACGCGCTGGACGCCGCCGGCTACCGCTCCGTGCGCATAGAGACCGTGCTCTCACCGCCCTGGACCACCGAATGGATCAGCGCGGAGGGCCGCGAGAAGCTCCACGCCTACGGCATCGCCCCGCCGCTCTCCGCCGGCCGGCGCGCGCCCGCCTGCCCGCAATGCGGGGCAGAAGAAACGGCGGAGATCAGCCGCTTCGGCTCGACTCCGTGCAAGTCGCTGTGGCGCTGCCTCGCCTGCGCCGAGCCGTTCGACCTGTTCAAATGTCATTGAGGGGCCGCTTGTGAGCGCTTCCTTTCACCGCCTGAAAGTCGCCGAAGTCATCGACGAGACGGCCGACGCGCGCTCGATCCGCTTCGACGTTCCCGAGGAATTGCGGGAAACCTACCGCTTCCGCCCGGGCCAGCACCTCACCTTGCGCGCCGAGATCGACGGCGAGGACGTGCGCCGCAATTATTCGCTCTGCGTTGCGCCTTCGGACGGCGAGCTCAAGGTGACGGTGAAGCGCATCGCCGGCGGGCTGTTTTCGAACTGGGCGAACGACAATCTCCGGCCGGGCGTCGAACTGGACGTCATGCCGCCCCACGGCAGCTTCACCTGGGATTTCGACCCCGCCCAAGGCCGCCATTATGTCGGCTTCGCGGGCGGCTCCGGGATCACGCCCGTCATGTCGCTGCTGCGCACCGCCCTCACCGCCGAACCGGCGAGCCGATTCACCCTCATCTACGGCAATCGCGACAGCCAGTCGGTCATCTTCCTGGAAGAGCTGGCCCGGCTCAAGAACCGCTTCATGGGCCGGCTCGAAGTTCATCATTTCCTCGCCGAGGAGATGGAGGATATCGAACTGTTCAACGGCATGCTGGACCGCGCCAAATGCGAGGAGGTGCTGAGCAGCCTCGTCGATGCCGAAGGCGCCGCGGCCTTCTTCATCTGCGGTCCCGGCCCTATGATGGATGCGGCCGAGGCGGCTTTGCTCGCAGGGGGCGTGGCGCGCGAGAAGATCCATCTCGAGCGCTTCACCGCCGACCGTCCGCCCGAAGCGCTCCAGGCGCAGCTCGAAGCCCTGTCGCGCGAAGCGGAGGGGCTCACCATGATGGTGACGCTCGACGGCCGCAAGCGCCGGATCGCGTTCGACGCCGAAGCGGGGAACATCCTCGACAGCGCCCGCAAATCGGGGCTCCCGGCGCCCTTCGCCTGCAAGGCCGGAGTCTGCGCCACATGCCGCGCGCGCATCGTCTCCGGAGAGGTTGAAATGGCCGCCCGCTACGGCCTCACCGACGACGAAGTCGCCGCCGGCTACGTGCTCACCTGCCAGTCCGTCCCGAAAGGCGAAGGCGTCGAAGTCGATTACGACGCCTGAGTTCCTCCCCATGCGCAGCATGGGGAGGAACTATGTTACCGCGCCGCGACGCTCCCGCCGCTGGCGCCGCCGCCGTGGTAGTTCACCACCGCGCGAACCGTATTCTGCATCAGCGCCATGCGCTCGCCGAGCGGGGCGCCGGTGCGGCGGATCATCACCGCGACCGCATAATGGCGGCCGTCCGGCGCGCTGACGATGCCGATGTCGTTATAGCCGGTCTGCGTTCCGCCCAGCACCTGGCCGGTGCCGGTCTTGTGGGCGAGGCGCCAGCCAGGCGCGAGGCCGCCCTTCAGGCGCTGCGCGCCGGTGCGGGTCTGCGACATGATCGAAAGCAGCCGCTGCGTCGACCGCGGCGAAAGCAGCTCGCCCTGCTGAAGTCGCGCCAGCGCATCGACGATGCCGATCGGGGTCGCGCCGTCCATCGGATCGGCGACGTAGCGCTCGAACGCCGCGGCGCGCACCGCCATCGGCAGGCGCGAGCGCGCCGCATAGAAGCCCGCGCCCTGATATTCGGGGCGCCAGCCGTCGAGGCCCGCAAGGCGCGTCTGGAGCAGCCGCTCGCCCGGGCCGAAGCGAAGGCCCTGGATGCCCTTGCGCTCGAACATCGCGCGCACCGCTTCCGGCCCGCCGGCGCGGCGGAGGACATAATCGTTGCAGGTGTTGTCGGACTGGGTCATCGCCCGGAACATCAGGCTGGAAAGCGTGGTCGTATAGCCGTTCGCACCCACCTGGGCGGCGATCGGCTGGTGGAAAAGGGTGAGATCGGAGCGGGTGAGCGTCACGCTTTGCTCCATGTCGAGCTCGCCGCGGTCGGCGCGGTCGAGCGCGGTGATCGCCACCCAGAATTTGGACACGCTCTGCTGGGGGAAGAAGGTGTTGCCGTCGAACGCCGTCGTCCAGCCGGTCTGCACGTCGCGCACGGCGATGCCGACGTCGCCGTTGAAGGCGTCGCCGAGCTCGCGAAGGCGCGCTTCCAGCGCCCGCTGCGCCCCGGTCCGGGCCGGCATGCTCATCTGGGCGGTGCGCGGCCGCGAAGACGGAATTCCGGCCTGGGCGGCGGAGGCCTCCGCATTCGCCGACGTGGCGGCGGCGGGGATGGTCGGCTGAGACAGGGCGACCAGGCCGAAGGCGCCCGCGAGCACCGCCGTGCGAAGCACGGGCTTCGCCCGTCCCAAAGCGTTCCTGTTCATCATCCCCTCCCTAAAGCATTACAACCGCATCGATATTTCGGTTCTACGCCGTTGTTCCCATCTGTCAGCTTAACCGGGCGACCTTTTGGACGAGCCGTGTCGCGGGTACGGCGGAAGGAGTCCGGCGCCCTCGTTCAGCCTTGGGACAGTGTAACATCTGTTCTAGGGCGCCCGCGCCTCCAGCTCGAAAGATGTCCATGAAGCTCTCCACCTGCCTCCTCGCGTCCACCATGCTCGCCGCGAGCGCCGTGCCCGCGGCCGCCCAGCAGGCGCCGGTCGGCGGCGACACTGCCGACGCCGCCGTGCAGGACCCCGCGGCGGCAGCGGAAGAGGCGCTGAACGAGGGCGATCACGTTCACGAGCAGGTCGACAACGACATCGTCGTCACCGCGCCCTTTATCCGCAACCTGAACGTTCTCGCCGGCACCCAGGTGCTGACCGGCGACGATCTGCTGCGCGAGACCCGCCCGCAGCTCGGCGACACGCTTGCGCGCCTGCCGGGCGTGTCAGCGACGTCCTTCAGCCCCGGCGCGTCGCGCCCGGTGCTGCGCGGATTCCAGGGGGAGCGGGTCCGAGTCCTCGTCGACGGCATCGGCTCGATCGACGTATCGAACACGTCGGCCGATCATGCGGTCACCGTGGACCCGCTGACGTCGGACCGGATCGAAGTCCTACAGGGCCCGGCTGTGCTCCTGTTCGGCAGCCAGGCGATCGGCGGCGCGGTGAACGTGTTCGACCGCCGCATTCCACGCACCATTCCCGAAGACGGCCTCCACTTCGACGCGCTCGGCACCTACAGTTCGGCTTCGAACGAGCGCAGCGTCGGCTCGAGCGTCGACGTGGCGCTGACCCCGAGCCTCGCCGTCCACCTCGACGCCAGTTACCGCAACACGGACGACGTGCGGATCGGCGGCTTCGTCCTCTCGCCCACGGCGCGCGCCGAGCAGCTCGCCATTGCCGAGGAAGAAGAAGCGGAAGGCCATACGGAGGAAGCGGAGGAAGCGCGCGAGTTCGCGTCGCTGCGCGGGCGCCTTCCCAACAGCTTCACCGAAACGCGCACCCTCGGCGGCGGCGCGGCGCTCATTCGCGACAATGGCAGCCTCGGCTTTTCGGTCAGCTACTACGGCAGCCGCTACGGCGTGCCCGAGCGTCCCGGCGGCGGCCACCATGGCGGCGAAGAGGAAGGCGCGGGCGGCCACGGCGAGCATGCCGACGTCAGCATCGACCTGGACCAGATTCGCGCGGACCTCCGGAGCGAAATCAAGCTCGGCGGCGCCTTGTTCGATCGGCTGCGCCTGCGTCTCGGCTATGCGGATTATGAGCATACCGAGTTCGAGGGCGACGAGGTCGGCACGATCTTCAAGACGGACGGCGTGGAAGGCCGAATCGAGCTCGGCCAGGCGGAACGCGGCGGCTGGACCGGAGTCACCGGCGCGCAATTCTTCAGCCGCAGCCTTTCGGCAGTCGGGGAAGAGGCGTTCCTGCCGAGGAACAGCGTCGACCAGATCGGCATCTTCACGCTGCAGGAGTTGGAACGCGGCCCGTTCGAGTTCGAAGTGGCTGCCCGCTTTGAACATGGCGGCGTGTCCGCCCCGGACGTCGGGATCGACCGCCGGTTCGACACGGTGTCGCTTGCCGGCGGCATTTCCTACGAAGTGGCGCCGCTGATCCGCGTCGGCGCCAATCTGTCGCGGGCCGAACGCGCCCCTTCCGCCGAAGAGCTGCTGTCCAACGGTCCGCACGCCGCCACCCAGTCCTTCGAGATCGGCGATCCCGACCTTCGCCCGGAAAGCAGCGTCGGCGGCGAGCTCTACGTCCGCGCCCAGCGTCCCGGCTTCCAGTTCAACGCCAGCCTCTTCTACAACCGCTTCGACAGGTTCATCTTCCAGGCGGCGACCGGCGAGGAGCAGGACGATCTGCCGGTGTTTCGCTACTTCCAGGAGGATGCGACCCACTGGGGCTTCGAAGCGGGCGCTTCGGCGACGGTCTTCCGCCGCGGCGGCTTCCGCTTCGTCGTCGACGGCGTGGCGGACTATGTCCGCGCCACGATCGGCAATGGCGGCGAGCCGGTTCCGCGCATCCCGCCGCTGCGCCTGCTCGCCGGCATCGAGGCCCAGTCGCCCAAGGTGAACGGCCGGTTGGAAGTGGAGCGGGTGTTCCGCCAGAACCGCGTTGCGGAGCTCGAGAACGAAACGCCCGCCTTCACGCTCGTCAACGCGTCGATCTCATTCCGCCCTTGGGGCCGCACCAATCCCACGAGCATCGTGCTCGCCGCCAACAACATTTTCGACGTCGATGCGCGGCGCCATGCCAGCTTCACGCGGGAGTTCGCTCCGCTTCCCGGGCGCGACATCCGGCTCAGCGCGCGCGTCAGTTTCTGACACGAGCCGCGCGTCCGCCAACTGTGTCCGGGCTGCCGCAGCAGTGCAAGAATGCTGCGCAGCATTTTCGTATCCCACGCCGCGTTCACGTGCCTGAAATCGGCCTGTGGATAAATCATACAAACCGGCTTGCGTCGCGATTCCCGGCCGGAGTATTGAGGCACGGGGACGGGAGGGGTTAACATGAGTAAGTTTGTTAAAGAGTTCATCGAGATCAAGGACTTCACCACCCTGGACGAGCTCATCGCCAGGCTGGAAGCGCTTCGCGGGGATCTCCCCGACTCGGCGCAGGCGGAAGTGAAGCTGCGCGGCGACGACGTGTTCGGCCGTCAGCTCTGCATTTCCTACCTGCGTCAGCAGACCGCGCAGGAAGAAGAATGCGAGGCGCGTTACGCGACCGCGTACCGCGAAAGCCGCGAGCGCGAGCTGCAGCGGCTCCAGCAGGAACTCGGCGTTTCCCCGCGCAGCCAGCGCAAGGGCCGTCGGCTGAGCATCGTCGCCTGATCCTTTAACGCGCCCGCGCTAAGGTACTTTTCCACATTCAAGCGCCGCCGCCCTTCAGGGGCGGCGGCGTCCGTGCGTCACCATTCCGCGAAATTGCCGTCTGCGGTCCGGAAGATCGGGTTGCGCCAGCGATGACGCGCCTTGGACGCTTCGCGCACGGCCGCTTCGTCGATCTCGATACCCAGGCCGGGCGCCGTCGGGATCGGCAGATTGCCGGCGACGGGCGTCAGCGGCGCCGGGTCCTTCAGATAGGTGTAGAGATCCGCGCCGACATTGTAGTGGATGCCGAGCGACATCTCCTGAATGGCGAGGTTCGGCGTGCACGCCGCGAGCTGGAGGCACGAGGCCAAAGCGAGCGGGCCAAGCGGGCAGTGCGGCGCCACGGCGACGTCGAAGGCTTCGGCCATGGCCGCGATCTTGCGGCCTTCGAGAATGCCGCCGCAATGGCTGATGTCCGGCTGGATGATGTCCACCGCGCCCGAGACGAGGAGCTGCTTGAAGTCCCAGCGGGAATGGAGCCGCTCGCCCGTCGCGATCGGCGTCGAGACGAGCTGGGCGAGGTGCGCCAAGGCTTCCGGATTTTCCGGAAGAAGCACTTCCTCGATGAAGAGGAGCCCCAGCGGCTCGAGCGCTTTCGCAAGCTGCTTGGCGAGCGGCTTGTGCACCCGGCCGTGAAAGTCGAGCCCGACGTCGACACCCGCCGCTTGCGCCGCTTCGACGCGGGCGACGACGGCGTGAAAGGCCTTGGGCGTGCCGATCCAGTCCATCTCGGCCGTCGCGTTCATCTTGATGGCCGAGAAGCCCTGCGCCGCCCGAGCCGCCGCGGCTTCCGCCACGTCGTCGGGCCGGTCGCCGCCGATCCAGGCATAGGCGCGGATATGCTCGCGCACCTTGCCGCCGAGCATCTCCCAGGCGGGGAGCCCGAGCACCTTGCCCTTCAAGTCCCAGCAGGCCTGTTCGAGACCCGCCAGTGCCGACATCAGCACCGGGCCGCCGCGGTAGAAGCCGCCGCGATAGCCGACCTGGAAGAGGTCCTCGATCCGGAACGGGTCGGCGCCGATGAAGCGGTCGCGATAGGCTTCAAACGCGCCTTCCACGGACTCCGCCCAGCCTTCCAGGCTCGCCTCGCCCCAGCCGACCGCGCCGTCGTCCGTTTCCACGCGCACGAACAGCCAGCGGGGCGGCACCAAGAAGGTTTCGATGCGCGCAATCTTCATTTCATGTCTCCCGGAAGCTCCCGGCCCGGCACGAAGCGGCGGCCTGCGGCATCGTCGCGGTCGCCATATTCGTCGAGCTTCTTGATCGGCACGACAAGACAGACGCTGGAGGCCGGGAGCACGTTCCCCCAATCCTTGATGAGCTGCTTATAGGCGCGCCCGACGTTGCGCATGTTGCGATCCAGATCGTAGAGGCCGAGCGGATTGACGCGCCCGTTCTGCTCGCGAAGCGCGGTGTCCCAATCCACCTGATCGGTCAGCGAGTACCAAGTGAAGCCGACGGTCGGAATGCCGACGTTCCGGAGGCGCAGAACGTTGGCCCATTCCTTCCAGAGCCACTTCACCGCTTCGTCGCCGTTCGGCCCTTCGCGAAGGTTGGTCTCGGTGTGCATAACGGGGAGGCGATAGCGGTCGTAATATTGCCGCGTGATTTCGGAATAGCCGAACGTTTCGCCCGCCGCGACGGTGTGCCCGTCGGCGAACACGCGGTGTTCGTTGGTCCAATAATAATCGTTGCCCAGGATGCAGTGCTGCTTCAGCCGGTGCGACAGGAAGAAGTGATACTCCTCCTTGGTCATCCCGTTATCCATCAGAAACTCGTACATCTCGCTGTCGACGCGCAGCCCGTAATTGAGGTCAAGCGTCAGGAAGCGCTGGGAGTTCAGGACTTCGGCGCGGTGGATGGCCGCCGGGCTGTCCGCGTGGAAATATTCCGAGCTTTCCGACTGGATGAAGATCGCGTCCGGCCGCCGCTTCAAGATCTCGATCATGGCGAGCACGTTTGCCTTGACGATGTTCTTGAGGGCGGTGACGAAGGATAGGTCGTCCTTCTTCTGTTCATTCCACCAGCCGTATTTGGCGGAAAAGGTGGCGCAAATGAACATCTCGTTGACCGGCGTGTAGAGCTGAATCCAGGGAAAACGGTCCGCGAAGGCGCCGGCGTAGGTTGCGAAAAGTTGCGGAAAATCGGTGTTCTGGAAGTTCCCGATCCAGTCCGGAACGCCGAAATGGCACAGATCGACGATGGGCGTGATCTCGCGCCGCTTCAGTTCGGCGAAGGTCTGGTCGGCGAAGGTCCAGTCATATTTCCCCGGTCCCAGAAAGGTGCGGTGGAGCGGCGGTCCGTAGCGCAGATACTGGAGGCCGATCTCCTCCACGCAGTCGAAATCGTCCATCCACCGGTCGTAGTGGAAGCACGCCTCCATCTGGTCGACGCGGGTGCGGCCGTCGTGGATCGTCGGGATGCTGTTTTCGATCCCGGTCGCGAACATGAAATTTGCGATTTTCCCGCTCCTTGGGACTCTGTGGCCTGACAAGCCGTGGTTCGGGGGAAGGGATTAGCGGCTGTTCGCGGCTCACGCCAAGGCCCTAATCTACATTTATCTGACAAATGAGGCGGATCGCCGCTCAGCGGATATGGGCGAAGATGTCACGGGGGCGGTCGAGTTCCAGCTCGCTCCGGTCGGGCACGCGGTAGCCGAGGCGCGCCACGAACTCGCCGTCGTCGGCGCTGCCGTGGCAGGCGTGGACGTAGAGGCGGCGCACGGGCTCGAGATGGCCGCCCGCCGGTTCGATGAAGTTCAGGATGTCCGCGGAGTAGCGGCCGCCTTCGCTGCGCATGATCACGGCCGGGAGCCGCGGCGAGCACAAGATCCATGCGTGGTACGGCGCCCGTTCCCAGTCGACCCGTGCGTCCGGACCGTAGCTCGTTTCATAGTCTCCGCGGGTCGTGTCCGGAACCGTGCTGCCGGCGAGCAAGGTGAGGCGCAAAAGGCGCCCGTCCGGAGTGACGCGCACCGTTTTGCGGCCAAGCTCGGCGAACCAGGCGCATTCGCCTTGGTTGC
>DASVQT010000183.1:0-5312 GCA_036388975.1 Allosphingosinicella sp.
GAGGAGCTGGAGCGCGAGCGGCGGCGTGCCGTCGATCGCCTGCGCGTCAGCATGCGCGACCCAGGCTTCGTGGCGCAGCGTGTCGCCGCCCGCGCGGCCTACGGCGCCGCGCCCTACGGCGCACCGGCCATGGGCACGCCCGCCTCGCTCGCCGCGCTGACCCGCGACGAGATCGCAGCCTACCATGCAAGCTGGTGGCGCCCGGACAATGCCACTCTCGTCATCACCGGCGGGATGGACGCGAATGCCGGCTTCGCATTGGCCGAGCGCCTGTTCGGCGACTGGGCGGCCCCCTCGACGGCGATGCCGGCCCTCCCCGCCAACCGCGCGGGCGAGACGCCGGCGCCGCGCGTGATCGTGGTCGACAATCCGGAAGCCGATCAGGCCGCGGTATCGGTGGTGATGCGCGGCGTGTCGCGCTCCGATCCCGATTATTACCCGCTGGTGCTCGCCAATTCCGCGCTGGGCGGCTCGTCGACCGGACGCCTGTTCCAGGAAATCCGCGTCCGCCGCGCCCTGAGCTACGGCGCCAATAGCGGCCTCCCCTCCTACCGCGACGAAGGCACTTTGGTGGCCGCGGCACAGACCCGCAACGATGCGGCGCCCGAAGTGGTGCAGGTGATGCTGGCCGAATTGCGCCGCCTGTCGGCCGAGCCGATCACCGACGAGGTGCTTGGCAAGCGCCGGACCCTGCTGCTCGGCGCCTTCGGGCGTCAGGTCGAAACGACGCAGGGGCTCGGCGACTTCCTCGCCAACCTCGCGGCCCAGGGCCTGCCGATGAGCGAGTTCACCCGCTACACGTCGAACCTCGAAGCGGTCACGCCCCAGCAGATCGCCGCGTCGGTCGCGGCCGAGATCGATCCCGCGCGGGCAAGCATCGTCGTCGTCGGCCGCGCCAGCGACTTCCTCGCCGCCCTGCGCGCCCAGCACCCCAACGTCGAAGTGATCCCGCTCTCGGAGCTGGATTTGGGCACAGCGGCGCTGAGGGGAGGCCGCTGAACTGGCAAGCTAAAGCTCAGGCCCACGCTCTAACCCGTCACCCCGGACGTGATCCGGGGTCCACCTGCACTTGCCGGCGGCCGTGAAGAAGAAGGTGGATGCCGGATCAAGTCCGGCATGACGGATGCGGCGCTACCCTCGCCCTCTCGCAGAAGCGTCAGCCCAGGCGCATGCCCATCGCAAGGGCGATAAGGGCCGCCGCGACGAGCAGGACGAGCGCGAAGATCGTGTTGCGGTTCATGGGTGCGTTCGCCTCCTAGGCCGAGAGCAGCTTCAGCGGATTTTCGACATACTTCTTGAGGTCCTGGAGGAAGTTCGCCGCGTCCCATCCGTCGACGACCCGGTGATCGCAGCTGAGGCTGAGGTTCATCCGCTTGCGGATCTCCAGTTCGCCGCCGACGACCACCGCCTTTTCCTCGACCTTGTTGACCGCGATGATCGCCACTTCCGGACGGTTGATGACCGGCGTCGAGGTGATGCCGCCCATCGGCCCGAGGCTCGAAATGGTGATGGTGGAGCCGGAAAGCTCCTCGCGCGACGCCTTGCCGGTGCGCGCGGCTTCGGACAGGCGAAGGATCTCGCGGGCGATGTCCCAGACGCTGAGGCGCTCGGCGTTGCGGATCACCGGCACCATCAGCCCGTTCGGCGTTTGCGTCGCCATGCCCATGTGGACCGCGCCGGAGCGGTAAAGGACGTTCTCGTCGTCGTCGTAGCGCGTGTTGATCTGCGGGTAATCGCCAAGCGTGCGCGCCATCGCCGCGATCAGGAACGGCAGCATGGTGAGCTTGGGATTGTCGCCCTTGTCGGCGTTCATCATCGCGCGGGTCTGTTCGAGATTGGTGACGTCGAACTCTTCCACCAGCGTGAAGTGCGGGATGCGGCGCTTCGCTTCCTGCATGTTTTCGGCAATCTTGCGGCGCAGGCCGACGACCTTGACGGTCTCGTCCTGGCGGCGCGCGCCGCCGCCGCGCGAAACGCCGCCGCCATTGTAGAGAAGGTAGGCGTCGAGGTCCGAATGGCGGATACGGTCGCCGGCGGTCTTCACCTGCGCAAGATCGATGCCGAGATCGCGGGCACGCTGCCGCACGGCGGGAGAAGCGAGGACGACGGCCTTCTGTGCAGGCTCGGGTAACGGCGCCGGAGCGGTGGCGGGTGCTGGAGGCTCCGCGCGCCATTCGCCCTGGCGGCGGTCCTCGTCGGCGCGCGGCTCTTCGCGCCGGTCGTCGCCGGAGCGGCGCTCGCCGGTGGTGCGGCGCTCTTCGGCGTCCACGTCGGCGGTCGGCACCACGGCTTCGAGACCCGGCGTCGGATCGACCATGCCGTCGCCGAGCGGCTGCGTGTCGGTGCGGCCGCCGGACGCGTCGGTCTGCGCCCCGTCCTGCACCGAAGCCGTGCCGGCCGCGCTCTCCGTCTCGATGACGACCAGCACCGAGCCGATGGCGATCTGGTCGCCCACTTCACCGGCCACTTCGAGGATGGTGCCCGCGACCGGGCTTTCCATCTCCACCGTCGCCTTGTCGGTCATCATGTCGGCGAGCTGCTGGTCCTCCTCGACCCGGTCGCCCACCTTGACGTGCCATTGGACGATCTCGGCCTCGGCAATGCCTTCGCCGATATCGGGCAGCTTGAATTCGAAGCGGGCCAAATTCAGTCCTCCAGGGCTTTTCTGAGCGCCGGGCCGAGCCGCGCCGGCCCCGGGAAATAGGTCCATTCCATCGAATGGGGATAAGGCGTGTCGTAGCCGGTGACTCGGATCACCGGCGCTTCGAGATGATAGAAGCAGCGCTCCTGCACGAGTGCAGCGAGCTCCGCGCCGAAGCCCGCCGTGCGCGTCGCTTCGTGAAGCACGACGCAGCGTCCCGTCTTTTTCACCGAAGCCTCGATCGCCTCGATGTCGACGGGAACGATGGTGCGAAGGTCGATCACTTCCGCGTCGATTCCTTCCGCCTCGGCCGTCGCAAGGGCGACGTGGACCATCGTGCCGTAGCACAGGATCGTGACCGCCTCCCCTGCCCGCGCAACCGCGGCCTTGCCGATGGGCACGGTATAATGGCCGTCCGGCACTTCGGCCGCCGGATGCTTCGCCCAGGGGACGACGGGCCGGTCGTGATAGCCTTCGAACGGGCCGTTATAGATGCGCTTGGGCTCGAAGAAGACGACGGGGTCGTTGTCCTCGATCGCCGCGATCAGCAGGCCCTTGGCGTCATAGGGGTTGGACGGGATGACCGTCTTCACCCCCGGCATGTGCGCGAAAAAGGCTTCGGGCGACTGGCTGTGAGTCTGCCCGCCGAAGATGCCGCCGCCATAGGGCGAGCGGATGACGATCGGCATCGGCCATTCGCCGGCGGTGCGGTAGCGCATGCGCCCCGCTTCGGAGAAGATCTGGTCGAAGCCGGGATAGATGTAATCGGCGAACTGGATCTCGATCACGGGACGCAGGCCGTAGGCGGCCATGCCGATCGCGCTCGCGACGATGCCGAGCTCGGCGATCGGCGCGTCGAACACGCGGCTGGTGCCATATTCCTTCTGAAGGCCCGCGGTCACGCGGAAGACGCCGCCGAAATAGCCCACGTCCTCGCCCAAGACGACGATATCGTCGTCGCGCGCCATCATCACCTTGTGGGCGTCGTTCAGCGCCTCGATCATGTTGCGCACGGTCATTTGCCGCGTGCCTCCGCTTCGGCGCGGGCATGGTCGCGTTGCTCGCGAAGATGCCAGGGCATGTCTTCGAAGATGTCGGAGAACATGGAGTCGATGTCGTCCCAATGGCCGGAGCCCAATGTGCCCATCTTTTCCGCCTCGCGCTGAGCGGCGCGGACTTCGGCAGCGAGCGACTCCTTGAGCGCCGCGTCCCGCTCGTCGTCCCATTCGCCGAGCGCGACGAGATGCTGGCGGAGCCGCGCGACGGGGTCGCCGAGCGGCCAGTGCGCGCCGGCATTTTGCGGCCGGTAGGCGGTGGGATCGTCCGAGGTGGAATGGCCTTCGACGCGGTAGGTGAAATGCTCAATGAGCGTCGGCCCGAGGTTGGAGCGCGCCCGGTCGGCGGCCCAGCGCGTCGCGGCATAGACGGCCAGCGGATCGTTGCCGTCGACGCGCAGGCCCGCAATGCCGTAACCGACGGCGCGCGCCGCGAAGGTGGTGAGCTGGCCGCCCGCAATGCCGCTGAACGTCGAGATCGCCCACTGGTTGTTGACGACGTTGAGGACCACCGGCGCGCGGTACACGCCCGCGAAGGTCACGGCATTGTGGAAGTCCCCTTCCGCCGTCGCGCCGTCGCCGATCCAGGCGGCGGCGATGCGGCTGTCGCCCTTGATCGCGGAAGCCATCGCCCAGCCCACGGCTTGGGGATATTGCGTGGCGAGGTTGCCGGAGATGGAGAAAAAGCCGTGCTCCCGGTCCGAATACATGATCGGGAGCTGCCGGCCCTTCAGCGGGTCACCGCTGTTCGAATACACTTGGCACATCATCTTCACGAGTGGATAGTCGCGCGCGACGAGCAGGCCCTGCTGGCGGTAGGTCGGGAAGAACATGTCGTCCCGGTCCATGGCGTGGGCGGCGGCGACGGCGACCGCCTCCTCGCCGGTGGACTTCATGTAAAAGCTGGTCTTGCCCTGCCGCTGGGCGCGGTACATCCGGTCGTCATAGGCACGGACCATCATCATGTCGCGCAGCATGCGACGCAGGGTGTCGGGGTCGAGGCGCGGGTCCCACGGGCCGACCGCATTGCCGTCGTCGTCCAGCACGCGCACGAGGCTGTAGACCAGTTCGCGCGTGTCGGCGGCCGACGCCGTGATGTCCGGCCGGCGCAGCTCGCCCGCGGCGGGAATCGCGACGTGGCTGAAATCGACCTCTTCGCCGGGACGCGCTTCGGGCTCCGGGACATGGAGGGAGAGCGCCGGTCGGTTCGGGCGCTCGATCTGGTCGGTCATCCTCTGCCTTTTTCTTTCGCCCCCGCGGGGCCGATAGCGGCGAACGCGCGGCTTGTGAAGCGGGGGGCAAAGCACGCAAGATCGGACAATGGGCGCGCGCCGCTCCGCCGCTAGAGAGGCGGTGAGAGCGAAAAGAAGGGGAAAGGGATGATCCGGACGTTGATCGCCGCGGCGGCTCTGCTGCTCGCCGCGCCCGGCGGGGAGGCGCGGGCGCACGCCCCGCAGAGCGCGGAGGTGACGGCGATCGTCGGCGCCGACGTGCTGCCCATGACGGGACGGGCCGAGCGGCTGCGGGACCAGACGGTGGTGCTTCGCGGCGGCCGCATCGAAAGCGTCGGCCCGCGCGCGCGGGTGCGGGTGCCGGTTGGGGCGCGGCGGATCGAA
>DASVQT010000184.1:0-58051 GCA_036388975.1 Allosphingosinicella sp.
TCGAAAATCTGCGCCGGATCGACCCGGCTGTCGGAACAGGCGATCACCATCACCTTGGGGCTCTGCCCTTCGGCAAGTTCCGCCCAGCGCTCGCGCTCGCGAGTCCAGCCGCTGTCCCGGAAGCGCCGGTATCCTTCGACGAGGTCGTTGAACTTGGTCACTGTTCGCTCCCTTTTGCCGGGCCGCTAGCGCGGCAAGGGGAGGGGTGGCAAGTGGCCCGCTCAGTCGCTATCTGCGCCTCATGAGCGAAGCCGATCCGATGATCCCGCCCGCGCCCGGTGCGCCGGCCCCGAAGCAGCGCAAGCCGGACTGGATCCGGGTCAAGGCGCCGACCAGCGTCGGCTTCGGCGAGACCAAGAAACTGATGCGCCGCCTGAACCTTGCCACGGTGTGCGAGGAAGCGGCCTGCCCGAACATCGGCGAGTGCTGGACCAAGAAGCACGCCACGGTGATGATCCTCGGGGACACGTGCACGCGGGCCTGCGCCTTCTGCAACGTCAAGACCGGCATGCCGCGCGCGGTCGATCCGCTCGAGCCCGAGCATGTCGCCGTCGCGGCTGCCGAGCTCGGCCTCGAACATATTGTCATCACCTCGGTGGACCGGGACGATCTTCCGGACGGCGGGGCGAAGCAGTTCGTCAGGGTGATCGAAGCGCTGCGCCGCAACACGCCGACGACCACCATCGAAATCCTCACGCCCGATTTCCGCAACAAGCCTGAAGCCGCCGTGGAGTCGATCGTCGCGGCGCGCCCGGACGTCTACAACCACAATCTTGAAACCGTCCCGAGGCTCTACCCGACCATTCGACCGGGCGCGCGCTACTATGCGTCGCTGCGCCTTCTCGAAAGCGTCAAACGGCAGGACCCGTCCATCTTCACCAAGTCCGGCATCATGACCGGTCTGGGAGAACAGCGCCTCGAGGTCCATCAGGTGATGGACGACATGCGCTCGGCCGACGTCGATTTCCTCACCATGGGCCAGTATCTGCAGCCGACGCCGCGCCACGCCAAGGTGGAGGAGTTCGTCACGCCCGCCGCTTTTTCCGCCTATGCGGCGATCGCGCGGGCCAAGGGGTTCCTGATGGTGGCAGCCTCGCCGCTCACCCGCTCCAGCTACCATGCCGGCGCGGATTTCGCGAAAATGCGCGCGGCCCGCGAGGCGAAGCTGGCACGGGCGCGTTGAGCCTTCGATGCCCCGCCACACCGAAACCCGGCACCTTCCTTATAGCCCCGAGCAGATGTTCGATCTGGTCGCCGACGTCGGCCGCTACCAGGAATTTCTGCCCTGGGTGTCGGCGACGCGGGTGCGTTCGGACAGCGGCAGCGAGATGATCGCCGACCTGGTCGTCGGCTTCAAGGCGATCAAGGAGACTTTCACCAGCCGCGTCCACAAAACGCGTCCCACCGAGATCAGGATCGACTATGTCGAAGGCCCGCTTAAATATCTCAACAACAATTGGACCTTCGCGCCGGACGGGAAGGGCGGCACGGAGATCGGCTTCTGCGTCGATTTCGCCTTCAAGTCGCGCATTTTCGAAACGCTTGCGGGGCAGATGTTCGATCGGGCGCTGCGCCGCATGATCGGTGCCTTCGAGACTCGCGCGCACGATCTTTACGGCGGCGGTGATCAGGGCAGCAGCAGTTCCAGCGCGAACAGCGCCGCCTGAAGCCGGACGGCGCCGCGCCCGAGATCCTTGCCGAAGGCCTTCTGCTCCGCGGCGGCCTCCTCCGAGCCGCGGTCCCGTATCGCCCGACCGAACACCACCGTGCCCACGGGCTTGTGCTCCGATCCGCCACCGGGCCCGGCAATGCCCGTGATCGCCACCGCAACATCTGCCCCGGTGCGGGTCAGTGCACCCTGAGCCATCGCCCGCGCCACCGGAATCGAAACGGCGCCGCAGGTTGCGATGAGGTCGGCGCCGACGCCGAGCAGCGCCGTTTTCGCGTTGTTGGAATAAGTGACGAAACCGGCCTCGAACACGTCCGAGGATCCGGCCGCTTCCGTCAATGCGGCGGCGACCAATCCACCCGTGCAGCTTTCCGCCATGGCGATCCGGCGCCCTGCCGCCCTGTTCGCGTTGATTGCCCGCCTTGCCGCTTCGACAAGCTGGTCAGGCAGGCAATGGTCGCGCGGCGCGCCGCTCATTCGCGGCAGATGGGCGGCCCGTCCTCGCCGGCCCGCGCCATTGCGATGCCGAGGGCGGCGCCGACCGCCTGCGCGAAGTTCGCGGTCGGGAGCGGCGCCAGCGCTTCCAGCATCTCGCTCGCGCCGCGGCACTGGGCCGCATCGAGGCTCGCCGTCAGGCCCGAAGCAAAGGTGTTGATCATGAGGTTGGGATCGAGGCCGGGCTGCGGCGTCTGGCCGGTCAGTTCCAGCACCATGGCGACGGCACCGGGGCGCGCCGCGGCGGTCTCGGCCGTGAGGCGCTGGGACAACGCCCGCGAGCCGCCGCCGAGGAAGGCGCCGGCGGGCAGGTGCGAAGCGCAGGAGCGCGCCGCCGCGTCGATCAAGGCCGGGGCGAGCGAGACCGCCATCTGCGCCGCTCGGGCGCGCGGAATGCATTGTCCCTGGGCGAGCGCCGGCTGAGCCGACAGGAGGAGGGCCGCGGCTGCGGCTGCGAAAATCTTCATGTGAGGCTCTCCAAAACGCTGACTGTTGCGATGGCCTGCGCCGCTATGCCTTCGCCGCGCCCGGTGAAGCCGAGCCGCTCGGTCGTCGTCGCCTTGATGCTAACCCTCTCCAAAGGAAGGCGCAACAGGCCCGCGACCCGCTCGCGCATGGCCTGCCGGTGCGGCCCGATGCGCGGCGCTTCGCAGACGATGGTGACATCCACATGCTCGATCCGCCCGCCGGCTTGGGCGACCAGCGCGCCCGCATGCTCCAGGAAGAGGGATGAGGCCGCGCCGCGCCATTGCGGGTCGCTCGGTGGGAAGTGGTCGCCAATGTCCCCGGCGCCGATCGCGCCGAGAACGGCGTCGGTCAGCGCGTGGAGGACGACGTCGGCGTCGCTGTGACCCTTGAGGCCGCGATGATGGGGAATGAGGAGGCCGCCGAGCCAGAGATCCTCGCCGTCTGCAAAGGCATGGACGTCGAAGCCGAGGCCGGTCCTTGTCGTTCGGCGTGCGGCAAGGCGCTGCTCCGCCCGCTCGAAATCCTCTTCGAAGGTCAGTTTCTCGAGCATCGCGTCTCCCTGGACGGCGGCCACGGAGTGGCCGGCCGCGCGTGCGATCTGGGCATCGTCCGTCGCGGGCGGGCCGGACCAGCCGCGATGCGCGGCAAGGATGGTCTCGAAGCGGAACGCCTGCGGCGTTTGAACCCGAACGAGCCCGTCACGGGCGACGGTGTCGCCGAGCGAGTCCCCGGCCCGGGCGAGCGTATCCACGACGCCCAGCACCGGCACGGCGCCGTCGGCGGCATCGAGTGCGGTGATCAGGCGTCGGACCACGCCGGCGCGGACGAAGGGCCGCGCCGCATCGTGGATCAGGACGCGCGCGGCGCCGCCTTGCTCTGCGATCGCCTCCAGGCCGCTCCTGACGCTGTCCTGCCGCTCGGCGCCGCCGACGATGGGGGAGGGGAGGGCGAGGCCGTCCGCTGCTTTGGCGAACATAGCCTCCTGTCCGCGGCCGATGACGACGCGGACATCCGCAACCCCGGCCCGGCGAAGGTGCTCGACGGCGTGGCGAAGCACCGCTTTGCTGCCCACGTTCCGATATTGCTTGGGCAGCCCGCTCCCTGCCCGGCTACCGCTCCCCGCCGCGACCAGCAATGCGATCGTTCGATCCATGGCTGCCGCCTAGCGGAGCCCGGCCTTGCCCGCCAGCGCCTTTGCCCTTATCTCGCGCACCGCCCATGACAGCCTTGCAGCCCATCTCGATCGGTCCGGTGCGGATCGAAACGCCGGTCATTCTGGCGCCTCTCACCGGCGTCACCGACCGGCCGTTCCGCAGGATGGTGAAGCGCTACGGCGCAGGCCTGACCGTCACCGAGATGATCGCCAGCCAGGCGATGATCCGCGAAACCCGCCAGTCGCTCCAGAAAGCGGCGTGGGATCCGATCGAAGACCCGGTCTCGATGCAGCTCGCCGGCTGCTCGCCGGTGGAGATGGCTGAAGCCGCGAAGCTCAACGAGGATCGCGGCGCCGCGATCATCGACATCAACATGGGCTGCCCGGTGAAAAAGGTCGTGAACGGCGACGCCGGCTCGGCGCTGATGCGCGACTTGACGCTCGCCGCCGAGATCGTCGACGCGACGGTGAAGGCCGTGAAGGTGCCCGTCACCCTCAAGATGCGCATGGGATGGGATCATGGCTCGCTGAACGCGCCCGAACTCGCCCGCATCGCCGAGGACCTCGGCGTCCGGATGATCACCGTCCACGGCCGCACCCGCAACCAGCTTTACAAAGGCGAGGCGGACTGGGCGTTCGTGCGCCGGGTCAAGGACTTTGTGAGCGTGCCCGTCATCGTGAACGGCGACATTTGCAGCATCGAGGACGTGGAGCAGGCGCTTGCGCTCTCCGGCGCGGACGGCGTGATGATCGGCCGCGGCACGTACGGCAAGCCTTGGCTCCTCGCCCAGGTCATGCACTGGCTGAAGACCGGCCAACGGCTTGCGGATCCGAGCCTCGACGAACAGTTCTCCGTCATCATCGAGCAATATGAAGCGATGATGGAGCATTACGGGCTCGCCGTCGGCGTCGGCGTCGCTCGCAAGCATATCGGCTGGTACACCAAGGGACTGCACGGCTCGGCCGAGTTCCGCCACGCCTTCAACAAGGAGCCGGACCCAGCGCGCGCCAAGGCGCTGCTCCGTGATTTTTACGCGCCCTATTTGTCCAGAGCCGCGGCCTGACATTCAAGGCTTCATTCGACACGGCAGGCGGCCAGTGGGGCGCGGCGAGTTGAGCACATCGACTGTGTTCTTTATGCCACAATCTTGTGCTAGACCCGCAGGGTGAACGCCGAGCAAAGGATATTCATCGAGACGCGCCCGCGGCCACGGTGGCGCCGGCGCCTGGCGGTGGTGACCCGGCGGGCACGGCTCTTTTCGCTGCTCGAGATCGCCGCTGCCGTTGCGCTTCTGGCGATGCTCACGGTCACCTATTTCGTGGTCACGGATCAGCGGCCGCAATCCTTTCTGACGCCGCCCGTCGTCGCCGCCCTTCTCGTCGCGATCCTCGTGCCTGCCATGCTGCTCATGGTTTTGATGGCGCGCCGCCTCGCCATGCGCAGGGCCGCGCATTCGCCGATCGGGGGCAGGGCGCGCCTTCACGTGCGCCTCGTCGCCCTCTTCTCGGCGATCGCAGCCGTGCCGACCTTGCTGGTGGTGATCTTCGCGTCCCTGCTGTTCCAGAGCGGTCTGCAATTCTGGTTTTCCGAGGATGCCGAGACGATCCTGCGCAATGCGGAGAATGTCGCGCGCGTCTACCGCGACGATCACATGCTCCGCATCGGCCAGGATGCCGACGCGATGGGCGCGGATATCGTCGGCGAAATCAACGAAGCGGGCATCGAAAGCCAGCGCTTCACAGATTTCGTTCTGATCCAGAAAATCTACCGCACGCTCAGCGAAGCCGCGGTGATCGGCGTCACGCCCGCCAACGTGCTGCAGACCCATGTCGCCGTCGATCTCGATCGCCGGCCGATGGAGCGGCGCGTCTCGGCGGCGGCCCTGCGGCAGTTGAGGGCCGGCGAAGCGATCGTCGCCACCGATGTCGGCGATCGCGTCGAAGCGGTGATCCGCCTCGATCCGGAGGCCGAAATCTACCTCTACGTGTCGCGCTACCTCAATCCGGAAGCGTTGCGGCTGATCCGGGAGGCGGATCGCGCGGCGAGCGACTATCGCGAAACCCTCAATCGCTCCCGCAATCTCCAGCTGCGCTTCAACGCGATTCTTCTGGGCGTATCGCTGCTGATCGTCGCCATCTCGATCTGGATCGCGCTGACCCTTGCCGACCGCCTCGTGCGGCCCGTCGGGAATTTGCTGGATGCCGCAAGAAAGGTGACGGCCGGGGACCTTTCGGCGCGCGTTCCGACATCCAAGGTGAACGACGAGGTCGGGACGCTTGGCAATGCCTTCAACCGCATGACCCGCCGCCTCCAGGAGCAGACGGGCGCGCTGGTCGCCGCAAACGATCAGCTCGACACGCGCCGCGCCTTTATGGAGGCGGTCCTGTCCGGTGTGACCGCGGGCGTCATCTCGGTCGACGAGGAGCATGTCATCCGGCTCATCAACAGCTCGGCGGAAGCCCTGCTGCGAACGGGCGCGGAGAGCCCCGTCGGCAAGAAGCTCGCCGATCTTGCGCCCGAGCTCGACCGGCAGCTCGACGCCGAGGAGCGCGAAGAGATCATCCAGCTCGCGCTTCGCGGCGAAACCCGGACGCTGGCCGTGAAGACCGTGAAGGTGGAAGGCGGGCACGTTCTTACCTTCGACGACATCACCGACCAGCTGATCGACCAGCGCCGCGCCGCCTGGTCGGACGTGGCGCGGCGCATCGCCCACGAAATCAAGAACCCGCTCACCCCCATCCAGCTCGCCGCCGAGCGGCTGCAGCGCCGCTACGGGGCCGAGATCACCTCGGATGCGCCGACGTTCGAGCGGCTCACCGGGACCATCGTGCGGCAGGTCGGCGACCTGCGCCGCATGGTGGACGAATTCTCATCCTTTGCCCGGATGCCCAAGCCCGTCTTCCGCGAGGAAGCGGTGGTGGAGATCGCCCGCCAGGCTTTGTTCCTCCACGAGGTTGCCCACCCGGAGGTCGCCTTTTCGCTCGACGCGCCCGATGCATCGCCCATGCTGGTCTGCGACCGCCGGTTGCTCGGCCAGGCGCTGACCAACGTCGTCAAGAATGCGGTGGAAGCGATCGAGCAGAAGAAGGAAGAGCGGGGAGGGGAGGGCGCCCCACCCGCCGGGGACCGCGCCGGAGACGAGCATGGCGAACGCATCGCGCTCAGAATCGCGGAAGAAGGCGGGGAGCTTTCGATCGAGGTCGCTGACACAGGCATCGGGCTGCCGGCCGACCGCCGCAATCTGACCGAACCCTATATGACCACTCGGGCGAAGGGGACCGGCCTCGGCCTCGCCATCGTCAAGAAGATCATCGAGGAGCATTTCGGCCGCATCGAATTCGCCGATGCCGACGGCGGGGGCACGCGCGTACGGATCGTTTTCGACGCCGGCGCGCTGGAACGCCTGGGAACCGGCGGGGCTCTTCGGCATCCTGAAGAAAACACAGCAAATGGTTGAAAATTAAATGGCTTTGGACATCCTCATCGTAGACGACGAAGCGGACATCCGCGAATTGGTCGCAGGCGTGCTCGAGGATGAGGGCTATGCGACGCGCACCGCGGCGGGAAGCAGCGAAGCGCTTGCCGCGCTGGGCGACCGCCGGCCGTCGCTGGTCCTGCTCGACGTTTGGCTCCAGGGATCGAAGCTCGACGGGCTCCAGCTCCTCGAGGAGATCAAGCGCCGCGACCCGTCGCTGCCGGTGCTGATGATTTCGGGACACGGCAATCTCGATACGGCCGTCGCCGCCATCCGGCAGGGTGCCGTCGACTTCATCGAAAAGCCGTTCGAGGCCGGCCACCTTCTCCACCTCGTCGCCCGCGCCACCGAGACCGATCGCCTGCGCCGCGAGAATGAAAGCCTGCGCCAGCAGATCGGTCAGGAGATGGAGCTGACCGGCACGTCGGCGGCCATCAACAACGTCCGCGCGACGCTGAAGCGCGTCGCCCCGACGGGAAGCCGCGTTCTGGTCACCGGTCCGGCGGGCGTCGGCAAGGAAGTGGCCGCGCGCCTCCTCCACAATTGGTCGCCGCGGGCGAGGGGCCCCTTCATCGTCGTCAGCGCCGCGCGCATGACCCCTGAGCGAGTTGAAGAGGAATTGTTCGGGGTCGAGGAGGGGGGCGAGCTCGCCCGGCCCGGCCTTCTCGAACAGGCGCATGGCGGCACGCTGTTCCTCGACGAAATTGCCGACATGCCGATATCGGCGCAGGCCAAGATCCTGCGGGTCCTGACCGACCAGAGCTTCAACCGCGTCGGTGGGCAGCGGGTCGTAAAGGTCGACATGCGCGTCGTCTCCTCGACGGCGCGCGACCTTGCCGAGGAGATTGCCGGCGGCCGCTTCCGCGAAGATCTCTTCTATCGGTTGAACGTCGTTCCGGTGCACCTTCCGGCGCTCTCCGAGCGGCGGGAGGACATTCCCGGCCTCGTCGCGCGCTTCGCCGCCCGCTACGCCGCCGAGCAGAGGCTCGCCACGCCGGAATTTTCGGCCGATGCCGTCGCCGCGCTCCAGGCCTATGACTGGCCGGGCAATGTGAGGCAGCTCAGGAACGTCATCGAGCGCACGATCATCCTCGCGCCGGGCGCCCGCGTCGGCTGCATCGAAATCGACATGCTCCCGCCCGAGCTCCTGAACGAGCAGGCGAGCATCAATCCGGGCGAAGCGGTCAAGGCGATTATGGGAACGCCGCTCCGGGAAGCGCGCGAAACGTTCGAGCGAGAATATCTGCGAGTCCAAATCCGGCGCTTCTCGGGCAACATCTCGCGCACCGCAAGCTTCATCGGCATGGAACGCTCCGCCCTGCACCGGAAATTGAAGGCGCTCGGCCTGGGCGACGCCCGCAACGAGGAGAATGAGTGACGCCCCGGTCGATTTAAGCCCGGAATGATCTTGAACGCGGGCGGATCGGCGCTACCTCAAAGGCTTCTCGCCCCGCTCGGGACGGGCCCCGTACAAGGAGAAACGATATGGCCGACAAGGTCAACAATCTCCAGGACCTGTTCCTGAACAACCTTCGGCGCAGCAAGACGCCGGTGACAATGTTCCTCGTCAAGGGCGTAAAGCTCCAGGGCATCATCACGTGGTTCGACAATTTCTCGGTTCTCCTGCGCCGCGAAGGCCAGGCGCAGCTCATCTACAAGCACGCCATCTCCACCATCATGCCCTCGCAGCCCGTCGATCTGCGCGAGATCGAGGCGAGCTTCGCCGAGCAGATGGAAAAGAAGAAGCCGGTTTTGCTCCAGGAGGTCTTCCTCAGCGCGGTGCGCCGCTCAGGCGAGCCGGTGACGATGTTCCTGGTCAACGGCGTGATGCTCCAGGGCGAGATCGCGGCTTTCGACCTGTTCTGCATGCTCCTCCAGCGCGACCAGCTGTCCCAGCTCGTCTACAAGCACGCCATCTCGACCGTGCAGCCGGAGAGCCCGATCAACTTCGTCGAGGCCCAGGAAGAGGAGCAGGGCGCCTGACCACCGGATTCGACCGCGACGACGCGGATTTCGCACGCGGCGCCCGCGCGGTCATCGCCCTTCCCGATCTGGGCAGCGCCTCCAGCCGCGACGTCGAAGCGCGCCTCGACGAGGCGGCGGGCCTCGCTGAAGCCATCGGCATCGACGTCGCCGACAGGCTCCATTTCCGCATTCGCCAGCCGCGGCCGGCGACCTTGTTCGGCAAGGGTCAGACAGAGCAGATCGCCGCCGCCGTCGAAGCGGCCGGCGCCGAGCTCCTGATCGTCGATGCCGCCATTTCGCCCATCCAGCAGAAGAATTTGGAAACGGCTGCGAAGGCCAAGGTCATCGACCGCACCGGCCTCATTCTCGAAATCTTCGGGGAACGGGCCGCAACCGCGGAAGGCCGGCTCCAGGTCGAGCTCGCGCATTTGGATTACCAAGCGGGCCGGCTGGTCCGCTCCTGGACCCACCTCGAACGCCAGCGCGGCGGCTTCGGCTTCCTGGGCGGTCCGGGCGAGACGCAGATCGAGGCCGATCGCCGCCTCATCCGCGACCGGATGGCCAAGCTCAAGAAGGAGCTGGATCAGGTCACCCGCACCCGCGCCCTGCACCGCGCCCGCCGGCAGCGCGCGCCCTGGCCGGTGATCGCCTTGGTCGGCTACACCAATGCCGGCAAGTCGACCCTGTTCAACCGGGTGACTCGCGCCGATGTGTTCGCCGAGAATCTGCTGTTCGCGACGCTCGACCCGACGATGCGCGAGATCGAGCTGCCCGGCTTCGACAAGGCGATCCTGTCCGACACGGTGGGCTTCATCTCCGAACTCCCGACGCAGCTCGTCGCCGCCTTCCGCGCGACGCTGGAGGAGGTGATTTCGGCGGACCTCATCATCCACGTCCGCGACGTGTCGCATCCCGACAGCGATGCGCAGCGCGCCGACGTCGAGACCGTCCTCGCCGAAATCGGCATCGCCGCGGCCACGGAGGAGGGGGAAGGGGGCGCCCCGATGATCGAAGCCTGGAACAAGATCGACGCGCTCGAAGGCGAAGAACTGGAGCGGGTGCGCGCCGAGGGCGCCCGCCGCGACAACGTCATCCTCATGTCCGCGATCACCGGCCAGGGCGTCGACGACCTTCTCGAATGCGCCTCCGCTCACCTGCGCAAGAACAGCCTCGTCCGCACCGTGCGCCTCGCCGTCGATGAAGGCGACACGATCGCCTGGCTCCACGCCAATGGCGAGGTCATCGACCAGCGCTTCGAGTGCGAAGGCACGGCGGAGCTGGATGTGCGCCTGTCGGCGGCAGACTGGGCTCGGTTCGACTCTAGACAGGCGGAGCGGAGCTAGACTTCGCGCTTCGCTCGTTGCCAGAGTGCTTCCAAAGTGTCGATATTCATCGAATTCAGCGGCTTATCGGCGATTTCTTCCACTTTCCTGAAGCGCAGTTCGAACCGTGCCACGGCCTCGCGCAGCGCCGCTTCCGGGTCGACGTCGCGGTGTCTGGCGTAGTTCACGACCGAGAAGAGCAGATCGCCGATCTCATGCTGAAGCTCTTTGGCCGTTTCGGCGCTTTCGATCTCTGCCAGTTCCTCGTCGATCTTGGCCCGCGGTCCAGTCGCATCCGGCCAGTCGAAGCCGACGCGCGCGGCGCGCTTCTGGATCTTCTCGGCGCGCTTCAGCGCCGGCAGCGCGAGCGCCACATGGGCGAGGGCGCTCGTGTCTTCGCGGCCGCCGCGCTCCGCCGCCTTTAAAGCCTCCCAGCCGGGGCTTTCCGCTTCGTCGCCGAAGATGTGCGGGTGGCGGCGGATCATCTTGGACGTGATCGCTGCAAGCACGTCGGCGATACCGAATTGGCCGCGCTCCTCGGCGATGCGCGCATGGTACACCACCTGGAGCTGGAGATCGCCCAGTTCGTCGAGGAGGTCCGCCATGTCGCCGCGCTCGATCGCGTCCGCGACTTCATAGGCTTCCTCGATCGTGTAGGGCGCAATTGTCTCGAAGGTCTGCTCGCGATCCCAGGCGCATCCATGCTCCGGGTCGCGCAGCCGCCGCATCACCTCGACGAGTTCGTCGAGGGTCGAAGGGGGCACCTCCTTACCGTGCACTGCTAAGTCCGATAATATACATTATGTAAAATACGCTTATAGGCTCGAGGGCTCACGGCTTCAGGATCAGCGTGCGCCCCTCGACGCTCCAGCTCTTGAGCGACGACAGGAAGTTCATCCCGATGACGTTCATGTCGCCGAACGCTTCCGACACGTGAACCGCGACATCGGTGCGCTGGATCGTCCCGACGCTCAGCCGGTCGGCGCGGCCGCGCTGGACCGCGACGATGCCGTTGGCGGTCTGCACCATGGCCGGAAAGCCGCGGCTCATCCGAACGCCGGCGCGCTCGGCGACCTGGCGCGACACGCTGGTGGTCGTGGCACCGCTGTCGATCAGGAATCGTACCGGAGCGCCGTTCAGCTCGGCGTTGACCCAGAAATGACCATCCGGCGACTGGCGGATGCGCAGTTCCTCGCCGGCCTGCTCCTGGACGATGCCGCCGCGTGTCTCGAGAACCATCCGGTTCCAAAGCGCCTTGAAGTCGTCGCGCAATGTGAAAACGATGAAGGCTGCGGCGAAGATCATGACCCAGGCGGCCAGCATCTTGAGCCCCTGGCCGATCGGAATACGGCGCACGAAGAACGCGCTCGCAACCAGCACGAGCACCCCCAACAAGTAGATGAACTGGACGGCCTGATCGCCTTCGTTCACATCAAAGCTCCACCTCGAGCCCGTCATAGCCCGGCTCGATCATGGGCGGCAACTCGGCCAGCAGCGTGCGATAGTCCATGCTGTTGTCCATGTGGGTGAGAATGGCGCGTCTCGCCCTCACCTCCCCCACATATTGGATCGTCGCGGCGAGATGCGGATGCGACGGGTGCGGCCGACGCCTCAATGCATCCACGATCCAGAGATCGACGCCTTCGAACAAGTCCTTCATATCGTCGGTCAAAATGTTGAAATCGGTGGAATATCCGATAGACTTCCCACCAGCTTCGAAGAGCAGGCCGGCGCTTTCGATATTGCCGTGCGGCTGGTCCGTGGTCCTGATTTTGATTCCGCCGATCCTGATCTCGTCGGGAAGCACGTTGCCCGAAGCGATGGCCGGGTAGCCGTCCTTTCCTTCGAACACATAGCCGAAGCGCTGCTGCAGGGAAGCGAGGGTCGCCGCCCGCGCGAAGCCCTCCACCGGCCGGTTGTGGACATGGTAAAGCTGCCTCAGCTCGTCGATGCCGTGGCAGTGATCGGCATGGTCGTGAGTCCAGATGACGGCGTCCACCACATGAATGTCGCCGTCGAGCAATTGGGCGCGCAGATCCGGCCCGGTGTCGACCAGGATGTGCGTGTCCTCGTGGCTGACCAGAATGGAGACCCGGTAGCGCCGGTTGCGCGGCTCGGCCGGGTTGCAGGCGCCCCAATCGTTGCCGATGCGCGGCACGCCGGACGACGTGCCGCAGCCGAGAATGCGGACCTTCACGCCGCCGCCTTGGCGAACAGGCGGTGGAAATTGTCGGCCGTGGCGGCAGCGAGCGCCTCGACGCTCTCGCCGCGCAGTTCGGCAAGGAAGCGCGCCGTATCGGCGACGAAGGCAGGCTCGCACGGCTTTCCGCGGTGCGGCACCGGCGCGAGGAAGGGCGCATCCGTTTCGATCAGCAGCTTTTCGAGCGGCAGCGCCCGCGCCGTTTCCTGCAGGTCCTTGGCATTCTTGAAGGTGACGATGCCGGAAATCGAAATGTAGAGGCCGAGCGCCAGTGCCCGTTCGGCAAAGTCGCGGCTCGCGGTGAAGCAGTGGATGACGCCGGTAAACGCCCCCTTCCCCATCTCGTCCGCCAAGATTTCGTGCGTGTCGGCCTCGGCCTCGCGGGTGTGTACGATGATCGGCAGCCCGGTCTCGCGGGCGGCTGCGATGTGGGCTCGGAAGCTTGCGCGCTGCCGGTCCCGGTCCGACTTGTCGTAATAGAAATCGAGGCCGCTTTCGCCGATCCCGACGACCTTCGGGTGGCGCGCTCGCTCGACGAGGGTCGCGGTTTCGACGTCCGGGTGGGTGTCGGCGTCGTGCGGGTGGACGCCGACCGATGCGTAGACGTCGGCTTCGCGCTCCGCGACGGCGAGGACCTCGTCCCATTCCGAGGCGCGCGTCGCGATGTTGAGCATCTTGACGACGCCGGCCGCGCGGGCGCGCTCCAGCACCGCCGGCTGCTGCTCGGCGAGGCCCTTATAGTTGAGGTGGCAGTGGCTATCGACGAACATCAGCTTCCCGCGGGCGCCTCGATTCTCGGGAAGATGGGGCTCGGCGGCGCCATCGTGAAGCCCGACGCGGCAAGACGGGCGTAGCGCGCCGTGTCGCCGAGCACGGTGAAGTCGCGCTCCTCCGCGGGAACGCCCATCTGGTCGAGCAGCTTGGCCGATGCGACCGGGATCACCGGCGAAATCGCGATGGCGAGATCGACGATCGCCTCGCACAAGGTGGCGAGCACGGCCGTCATCCGTTCCGGATCGGTCTTGCGCAGCGCCCAGGGCGCCTGGGCGTCGATATACTGATTGCAGGCGAAAACGCCGCGGATCCACGCTTCGATGCCCTGGCTGAGCTCCAGCGCCTCGAAGCGCGCCGGCACCTCTTCGGCGGTCGCGCGGCGGACGAGCGCGAGGAGCTCGGCATCGGCCGCATCCCCCTTCCCTCCGCTCGGCAGCGATGCGCCGGCATTCTTGACGATGAAGGACAGGGTGCGCTGAGCCAGATTGCCGAAGCTGTTGGCGAGGTCGGCATTCACCCGCGTGACGATCGCCTCCGGGCTGTAGCTCCCGTCCTGCCCGAAGGTGACGTCGCGCAGCAGAAAATAGCGTACCGCATCGACGCCGAATGCATCGATCAGGCCGTCAGGATCGACGACGTTGCCGAGCGACTTCGACATCTTCTCGCCGCGCAGCAGTACGTGGCCGTGGCCGAACACCTGTTTGGGGAGCGGCAGACCGGCGGACATCAGGAAAGCGGGCCAGTAGACGGCGTGGAACCGCACCACATCCTTGCCGATGACGTGCACGTCCGCCGGCCAGAAGCGCTTGTAAGCCTCGGCCTCCGTGTCCGGATAGCCGATGCCGGTCAGGTAATTGGTGAGCGCGTCGAGCCACACGTACATGACGTGGTTTTCGCTTCCGGGCACTTTGACGCCCCAGTCGAAGCTGGTCCGCGAGATGGAAAGGTCCGACAGCCCGCCCTCGACGAAGCGCATCACTTCGTTGCGCCGGGTCTCCGGCCGGATGAAGTCGGGATCGGCCTCGTAATGCGCGAGGAGCTTCTCGCCGTACGCCGAGAGGCGGAAGAACCAGCTCTCCTCCACGGTCCACTCGACGGGTGTGCCCTGCGGCGACAGCTTCTCGCCCGTGTCGGCGGTGGAAAGCTCTTCCTCGTCGTAATAGGCTTCGTCGCGGACCGAGTACCAGCCTTCGTAGCGGCCGAGATAGATGTCGCCGCGCTCGGCCATGGCTTGCCAGATGGCCTGGCTAGCGCGGTGGTGCTCGGCTTCCGTGGTGCGGATGAAGCGATCGTAGGAAATATGAAGACGGTCGTCCAAATCCTTGAAGATCGACGACATTTCATCCGCAAGCTCGCGCGGCGTGACACCCTTCTCGCGCGCCGCCTGCGCCATTTTCAGGCCATGCTCGTCCGTCCCAGTCATGAAGAAGACGTCGCGGCCGGACAGCCGCTGGAAGCGGGCGATCGCATCGGTGGCGATCGCTTCATAGGCATGGCCGACATGCGGCCGCCCGTTCGGGTAGTTGATGGCGGTGGTGATGTAGAAGGGCTTGGGCATGACCCTCGCGCCTCTAGAACATCATGTCGGCGCCGTCACCCGTCTCAGGCGGCCTTGCGGGCGGCGGGCGCAAGCGCAGCGATCAGGCCGGCGATCTCGAACACCACGCTTTGCGGCTCGAGCGACAGGCCCTTGGCGCTCGAGGCAAGCTCCGACGCCCGCTCCCACAGCTTCAGCGCCTCGGCAAGGGCCGCCCCCTGCCGCTCCCGCGCCGCTGCCGCGATGAAGGAGGGCGCGCGGGCAAGAAACGCTTCGTAGCGCGGCTGGGCGGCCTTGAGGCTGAGCGACTGGGCGAGCGCCGAGCGGCGCGCGTTGGTCGCGTCCCCCTGCTCCGCCAGAACGCGCATCGCGCCGTCCAGAGCGCCGATGTCGAGCCCGCGAAAGGCCGCTGCGCGGCCCGGCGAGCCGTCGCCGGCTTCGGCGAGCGCGCGGATCTCCGCCTCGTCCGCATCCGGGAGCGCGGCACGGAGGGCCGACGTCATGGCGTCAGGACCGAGGCGCGACAGGCGCACCTGCCGGCAGCGCGAGCGGATCGTCGGGAGCAGCCGGTGGGACGCATGGCTGACCAGGAAGAAGACGCTGCTCGGCGGCGGTTCCTCGAGATTCTTGAGGAGGGCGTTGGCGGCGCTGCGCTCGAGATCGTCGGCGGCGTCGATGATGACGATGCGCCAGGGCGAAAGCGACGCCGTGGTGGAAAAGAGCCGCTGCAGCCCGCGCACCTGATCGACCACGATGGCGCGCGCCAGTTCGCCCGTATCCTTCTGGAGACGCTGGAGCCGCATCAAATCGGGATGGCTCCCCGCCTCGACGAGTTTCGCGACCGGATGGCTGTCCGGAACGTCGAGCCCCGGCGACGTCACCGGCGGCCCCGCTCCTTCGGCAAGCACCCGCAATGCCGCTTTCTCGGCGAACAGGGCCTTCCCAACACCCTCAGGCCCGCTGATCAGCCAGGCATGGTGCAGCCGCCCCGACGCCATCCCGGCGCGAAACGCGGCCACGGCCTCGTCATGGCCGAAGAGCGGAGTCACAGCAGGTCCTCGATCGCTGCAAAGGCGCGGCCGGTGACGTCATCGGCCGAGCCGCCGGCATCGATGACCCGGAAGCGCCGCGGCTCGGCGGCGGCGAGCGCTCGAAACGACGCCGCGACCCTGGCGTGATAATCCTCGCCTCGCGCGCCGATCCGATCGGCGCCGCCAACGTCGCGGCGACGCAGACGAGCGGAGGCTTCCTCGGGCGCAAGCTCGAACAGCAAGGTGCGGTCGGGAAGGAAGCCCCGGCTGCCGAAATCGTGAAGTGCCCGAATGGTCTCGAACCCCAATGCGCCCGCGCCGCCCTGATAGGCGACGGAACTGTCGAGGAAGCGATCGGAGAGCACCCAGGCGCCGCGCTCCAGCGCCGGACGGATGGTTTTCGCGACATGATCGGCGCGCGCGGCCGCGAACAAAAGCGCTTCGGCCTCCGGTGTCCAGCGCTGCTCGTCGCCTTGAAGCAGAAGCTCGCGGATCGCTTCGGCGCCCGCGCTTCCGCCTGGCTCCCGCGTTTCCGCCACTTCGAGGCCGCGGTCGCGCAGCGCCTGCGCGAGGCGCTTCAGCTGGGTGGACTTGCCGGCCCCTTCCCCGCCTTCGAGGCTGATGAAGCGCCCCTTCACGCCCCGCCGAAGAGGGAGCCGAGGCCCGCCATGATGCGGCCGAAGAAGCCCGCTTCGCCCACCGCTTCCGCGGCGACCAGCGGCATGCGCTGCTCGACTCCGCCCGCCGTGACCACGAGATCGGCGATGTGCTGGCCGCGCTGGATCGGCGCCTTGACCGGCCCCTGATAGACGATCCGCGCCCGCACGTCCTGGCCGAGGCCCGACGCGAAGGTTACCGCGATGGCGCGCGGCGCGACGAGGCCGACCGTCGACTCGCCGCCGAGCTGGACCTCAGCCTCGCCGACCCGCTCGTTCGCGTTGAAGAGCGGCCGCGTCTGCCAGGCGTTGAAGCCCCATTCCATGAAGCGGCTCGATTCCTCGATCCGCTGGTTGAAGCTCGACAGCCCCGCCACGACCATCACCAGCCGCCGCCCGCCCCGCGCCGCGGAGCCCGTGAAGCCGAAGCCGGCTTCTTCCGTGTGCCCCGTCTTGAGCCCGTCAGCTCCGGCAACGCGCCCGAGCAGCGGGTTGCGATTGCCCTGCGTGATCGGCTGGTTGCCGCCCAGTGTGCGTCCCCAGGTGAAGTTCGTCTGGCCGTAAAATTCGCGGTAGAGCTGGGGGTGGTTGTCGATCGTCGCCCGCGCCAGCGTCGCGAGGTCCCGCGCCGTCGTGTAGGTGACGCCGCCGTCGGGCCAGCCGACGGGATTGCCCCAGTTGGAATTGCGAAGTCCCGCCTGCTGCCCGTGACGGTTCATCAAGGCGACGAAGGCGGCTTCCGTCCCCGAAATGCATTCGGCGAGAACCACGGAGGCATCGTTGCCCGACAGCGTGACGATGCCGTGGAGGAGGTTGCGCACGCTCACCTGCTCGCCGGCCGAAAGGAACATGGTCGATCCCGCCGCCGGGCCGTGCCAGCGCTGCCACGTTTCCGGCCGCACCTGGCAATTCTTGTCCAGCGAAAGCTCGCCGCTCTTCACCAGGTTGAAGGCCGTGTGCACCGTCATGATCTTCGCCATAGACGCAGGCGGCATGCGCCGGTCCGGATCCTTGGCGTAGAGCACCGCGCCCGAGGACAGATCGACCATATAGGCGACGGGTGCGGGCGTATCGAAGGGCGGCGCCTGAGCCACGCCCGGAGCCGCGAGGAAGGTTGAGAGGCCGAGGAAAACCAGCGCCTTACGCATCATCTTTGAGAATGCTCCCGAAGCTCGGCGGCGTCGACGCGCCATGGAAGCGCCACCATTAACCGCTCGGTTCCCGCTTCGCCACCCTCCTCCCGCCGCTTATCCACAGCAACGGCCGGAGCGTCCTCCCGCTTTTCCCTCAGCTCCCGATGCCGTCGGCCAGCAGAAGCACGGAGAGAGCGTAGAAGTTCGAGCAATTGTAATCGAGAATCGTGCGGTAATTGTTGGTCGTGAGATAGGCCGTCTGGCCCGGACCGTCCGGCTCGATCAGCGACGCCATGTCCCGGTCGTTGAGGCCGGCGCGCTGCGGCACCACGCCGAGACGCCGCCATTCGCCGACGCTCAGCCAGCGGCTGTGCCGCTCGAACACGCGCGGGCAGCGCGGTGCCCGGGTGCGCGGCGCCACCGCGGCGCGGTTGAACCCGGCCGGTACCGTCGCCGGCACGCCCCAGGGCAGGTTCGGCCGCCAGCCGGCATTGCTGAGGTAATTGGCAATGGAGGCGAGCGCGTCCGTTTGATTGTTCCAAATGTCAGCACGATTGTCCCCGTCCCCATCGACGCCGAGCCGCAGATACACCGACGGCAGGAATTGCGGGTGGCCCGTCGCGCCCGCCCAGCTGCCGACGAGGGTCGAGCGCGGAAAGCCGCGGTCCAGCATCTTCAGTGTGGCGACGAACTCTTCGGAGAAGAGCTGCCGCCGCCGCCCCTCGTAAGCGAGGCTGGCAAGCGAGTTCAGAAGGTCGAAGTCGCCCTTCACGTTGCCGTAGCTCGTTTCCTTGCCCCAGATCGCGACCAGAACGGCCGGATCGACTCCGTAGCGCCGTCCGATGTCACGAAGCCGCGGTAGGTTCGCCGAATAGCGCTCCCGGCCGCGGGCGATCAACGTGGGCGTGACGTGCCGGGCGCGGTAGGGCGCGAAGGGCGGATTGGCGTTGCTCGTTGGGCCCGTCGGCGTGCCGCCCGGCTGCGCACGGTCGAGCGAAATGGTTCGCGCGCTGAAGGTCAGGGTCGGGAACACCCGGTCGAGCGTGTCGCGCCGCACGCCGGCCCGTTCGGCGTGGGCGCGGAGCTGAGGAAGATAGGCACGGAAGCCCTCCTCGCTTAGGGGGCCGCCGCTCTGCGCCACTGTGGCGAGCGCCGCCGCAGTCGGCACGACCGACAAATGGGTGTCCCCCATCTGCTTGGCAGGGGCGACGGCGGCAAGGCCGGCGGCAAGCGGAACAAACACGCGCATAAACTATGACCTCTTTCGCGGCTCTTACATGCCACAGCCTGTCGGGGACATGAAAGCCGCTAACGGGCGCGGGTTGCACGAAAAGTCGCATCGGCTGTAGAGCGGCGCTTGGGGACAGGTGGCCGAGTGGTTTAAGGCAGCGGTCTTGAAAACCGCCGTGGGTGCAAGCCCACCGTGGGTTCGAATCCCACCCTGTCCGCCAGGCGCCGTTTCGAGATCGCTGCACCCAACGCAACCCGCGCGCGGCACCGCGAAAACTGTTTGAATTTAACGGTTTCGAGTTTATTCGTCGGGTTGGACGGCCGGTTCCGGCTGAGGCATGCGCGCGCCCGTCCAGGGGGAGTGGACGATGGCGACTTATACCGGCACTGACGAACAGGACTATCTGTACGGCAATTCCGAGCCGGACACGATCTACGGCCGCGGCGGCAACGACCAGATCTACGGCAGGGGCGGCTCGGACTGGCTTTACGGCGAGGACGGGGACGATTTCATCAGCCTCAACTACGCGATTGCGCCGAGCGACGTCGTCCGCGCGTTCGGCGGCGCCGACGAGGACCGCTTCTACATTTCGTTGAACGGCCAGGGCGGCGGCCGCCTCGAGGCTGACGGCGGCGACGGCAACGACATCGTCTGGTTGCTCAGCCTTCAGTCCGTCAGTGCCGTGCTGACGCTCGGTCAGGGTAGCGACTCGATCCGCATTTCAGGCGGCTACCAGGCGGTCGGCGGGGCCACGGTAACGGTCGCGGACTTCGCCACGGGCGATTCCGGCGACCGGATCGAATGGGATTATTATCTCTATCACAAGCTGGCGGGTTGGGATCGGACAGCGAATCCGTTCGAAGCCGGCTATCTTCGCCTGGTCCAGAGCGGTGCGGATACCCTGCTCGAGGTGGATCAGGACGGCGCGGGCGGACTCGGCAGCTTCGTTACCCTTCTCACCTATCAGAACGTCACGGCCGGAGATCTTACCGCCCAAAATCTCGGCGGCTACGCTTCGGCCGGCGGCGGCATCGTGGGCCTGACGCTTGCGGGCCGCGAGATCCGCGACGAAATCCGGGGCAGCTCGGCCGGCGACCTGATCGAGGGGCTCGGTGGGAACGACCAGGTCCTCGGCGTGCTCGGCGACGACGTGCTGGTCGGCGGTGCCGGCGATGACGACCTTCGCGGCGACGAGGGCGACGATATCCTCCGCGGCGGAGCCGACAACGACACGCTCATCGGCGGTGCGGGCAATGACCGGATGTTCGGCGGCGACGGAAACGACCTCATCCAGAGCTTCGACGGCGGAACGGACGAGGTCTATGGCGAGGACGGCAACGACAGGATCGCCTTCAGCCACAGCAGTTCCACCGTTTCGACCGGCAGCTTCATCAGCGGCGGTGCCGGGGACGACGAGATCAGCATCACGTTCTACGCAGACGGAGGCACGGCCGCCTTCGATGCAGGCGAAGGCGCGGACCTCGTCACCATTGCCTATATCGACGACACGTCGATTTCCGTCACATTGGGCGCCGGTGTCGACCGGTTGAAGCTGCAGCCGGGCGTGTCGTCCGCCGATTCCATCGTGATCGAGGATTTCGACCCCGGTGCCGGCGAGACGATCGACTGGCTCGCCTACCTCGCCAGCAACTTCCGCACCTGGGACGGCGCCTTCAACCCCTTCGGAGGGGGCCTGGCGAGGCTCGTCCAGTCGGGGACGGACACTGTGTTCCAAGTCAGCGAGTCCGGCTTCAGCCCCTGGTCCGGCGCTTACGATTCGATCATCACGTTCAAGAGCGTCGACGCTTCGCTTTTCACCGCCACGACGATGGGCGGTTTTGCGCCGGACGGAAGCGTGGCCGCCGCGCTGAACCTCACCGGCACGGCGGCGGACGAGCGGTTCGACGGCGGCGTCGGCGCGGACACGCTCGACGGCGCCGGAGGCAAGGACACGATGTTCGGGAGCGCCGGGCACGACACGCTTCGCGGGGGAGAGGGCGACGACACGCTGAATGGCGAATTGGGCAACGACCTGCTGGAGGGCGGCGACGGCGCCGACGTGCTGGACGGCGGAACCGGCCAAGACCGCGTTTACGGCGGCGAAGGCAATGACCGGCTGGCCGTTGGCCAAAGCGGCGCCACCGACCATCTTTACGGCGAAGGCGGCGACGACATTCTGTACCTGAACTTTTGGGGCTCCATGCCCAACGGTCCGCACATCGTTGAGCGGGTTGCGAGCGGGGGCACGGGGGACGACACCATCTATGTCTCGGCCGGGACCTATTCGACGATCGCCATTGACGGCGGCGAGGGTGCGGACACCGTCGTGCTGCAGGAGGTCTGGGCCTCAAACGCCACGCTGACGCTCGGCACAGGCCGCGACACGGTCCGCTTCGATCGCTACTATCGACATACATCCTACGACATTGCGGTGACGGATTTCGTTGCAGGGACCGACGGGGACATGGTCGATTGGGACGGCCATCTCGGCGACTATCTGAAAAGCTGGGACAAGGTCACCAACCCCTTCGCGCTCGGCTATGTGCGGCTGCTTCAGAACGGCGCCGACACGGTGGTCCAGCTGGATTGGGACGCCGGCGGGACCGTCGCCCCGAAGACGATGCTGATCTTGAAGAACGTCACGGCTTCGACCCTGGTCGCGGCCAATTTCGACGGCTTCGATCCCCAGGTGCCGTTGATCGTGAACGGAACGGGCGGCCCGGACACGCTCAACGGCACGACGGGACGCGACTCGATCAGCGGCGGCGACGGCAACGACACGATCACCGCTTCGGCGGGCGACGACCGGCTCGATGGCGGCACCGGCGCCGACGCGATGAACGGCGGCGGCGGCAACGACGTCTTCATCGTTGACGACGCAGGCGACCAGGTGGTCGAAGCCGCCGGCGACGGCACGGACGAAGTCCACGCGGCGCTGGCGAGCTACACCCTCACCGCCAACGTCGAGAACCTGCGGGCCACGACGGACATCGCCCACGATTTCCGCGGCAATGGCGGTAACAACATCATCGTCGGCGCCGCCGGGAACGACGTCATCCGCGGGCAGGACGGCGGCGACGACCTCCTGTTCGGCGTCGGCGGGGTGGATTCGTTCTATATGGGCGGCGCCTTCGGAACCGGCGATTTCATCGACGGCGGCGACAATCGCGATTCCCTCATCCTCCAGGGGAATTACCCCAGTCTCACGCTGACCTGGGACATCACAGGCGGCTCGAGCATCGCCAACATCGAAGGCATTTCGCTGATCTCGGGCACGAGCACGCAATATGGCCAGTCGGGGACGAGCCTCTACAGCTACGATCTGACGCTGGTGGACGGGAACGTGGCGGCCGGCGCGCTGATGAAGGTGAACGGCTTCAACCTTCAGGCGGGCGAGAACTTCACGCTCGACGCTTCGGCGGAAACCGATGCGCCGCTCCAGGTCTTCGCCGGCTTCGGCAAGGACAGCTTCACCGGCGGGCAGCAGGGCGACGCCTTCATCTTCGGCCATGACGGCCGGTTCGCCGCGGGCGACAGCGTCAATGGCGGCGACGGCTACGACGTCGTCTATCTGCGCGGCGATTACACGATCGACTTCAACGCCGCAGGCTTCGAGAATGCGCTGACCAACGTCGAGAGCATCGCCATCCTGACCAGCGCCAACAACGAATTCGCCGGCGGCGGCGACGGCGACTTCGATTACGCCGTCACCTGGGCCGATGCCCTGCTCGCCGCCGGTGCGACCTTTACGGTGAACGCCAGCAGGCTGCAGGCGCACGAGACCTTCGCCTTCGACGGCGCGACGGAGACGAACGGCGTGCTGCGCATCTTCGGCGGCGCGGCGGCGGACGTGCTCACGGGCGGCGGCGGTGCGGACCAGCTTCACGGCGGCGGCGGCGCGGACGTCCTGACCGGCGGCGGGGGGGCGGACCTGTTCCGCTACTCGCTCATGTCGGATTCGACGGCGAATGCGAAGGACGTCGTCAACGGCTTCGTTGCCGGCATCGACAAGATCGACCTCAACCGGGTCGACGCCAGAGGCGCGACTACGGACTCGAACGAGGCCTTCGCCTTCATCGGCGCCAACGCCTTTTCGGCTGCGGGTCCGGGCGGCCCGGGCGAACTGCGCGCGTTCAACGTCGCGGACGATGTCTGGCAGGTCGAAGGCGACGTGAACGGCGACGGCGTCGCGGACATCGTCATCGAAGTGCATGTCGAGGCCGGGCAGCCGCTCACGGCCGCCGACTTCATCGTCTGAGTTCAGCCACCGGCTCGAAAACGCAGCCGCGTCGGCGGCAAGATGCAAGCCCCTTGCGCCGCCGCCGCGACCCGCTAGGCTGGCCTCAGGGATGAGGGCTAAATCCATGCGTCTGCTCAGATTTGCGGGACTTGTCCTGCTGTGTTCGCTCGCGGCCGCACGCGCGGAGGCCGCGTGGATCCGGGCGGAAAGCGCCAATTTCGTCGTCTACAGCGAGTCCCGCGAAAGCCGGGTGCGCGAGCAGGTCGCGCAGCTCGAGGATTTCGACAGGCTGCTGCGCATGCTCACGGCCACGGCGACGCCGCCCTCGCCAAGCAAGCTCCACGTCTATTTCGTGCGCGGCACGGAAGAGCTCAACGCCATCCGGCCGGTGCCCTCAACCGTCGCCGGCTTCTACACGGCATCGCCGGAGGGCGTGCTTGCCGTGGTCGACGAAACCACCAACACCGGCGAGAACAACAACGACATCCTGTTCCACGAATATGCGCATCACTTCATGCTGCAATATCACCCGGCGGCCTATCCCGCCTGGTATGTGGAAGGGTTCGCGGAATATGTCATGACCGCGCGCATTCATCCGGACCGGATGGAATTCGGCCATTACAATCGCTCGCGCGCCTTTACCCTTTCCGACCGTCAGAATTGGGAGCCTTGGGATAGGATCCTGTTCCCGGCGGCAGACGGCCGGCCCCGGCCGGTGGACGCCGGCCGCTTCTATGCGCAAAGCTGGCTCCTCGTTCATTATCTCGTCCGCGATGAAGGCCGCCGGCAGAGCCTGCGCAATTATTTCGCGGCGCTGTCGCGCGGCGAGGAGCCCCGCGCCGCCTTCGCCGCTGCCTTCCAGACGAGCCTTACCGAACTCAACCGGGCGCTCAGGCGCTATCCGGACGAGATGACCTTCACGCGCGGCACTCGCGCCACCGCCGCCCAAACGCCGGCCGTCGCCGTTTCCCGCCTCGCGCCGTCCGCCGACGACCTGCTGCTCGCCCGGGCCGCCCTCCTCGCGGGCGTTCCGGACGCGCGCCGCGCCACGCTCCTCGCCCGCGTCCGCCGCCACGCGGCGCGGCACAACGATCCGTTCGCCAAGCGCGTGCTCGCTCATGCCGAAGTGCTTTACGGCGATCCGGCCACCGCCGAGCCGCTGCTCGACGCCTTGCTACAGATCGCTCCGGCCGATGCGGAACTCCTTTACCTGCGCGGGCTCAGGCATCTCATCGCCGGCCGCGCCGACGAGGCCCGCCGGATCGAGGAATATCGCCGCGCCCAAGGCTGGTTCGTGCGCGCCCACCGCGCCGATGCAGACAATTTCCCCTCGCTTTACCGCTACGCCCAGAGCCTTTCGCTCGATCGCCGCTTCGTTTCGGAAAACACGCAGAACGTTCTGCTGCTTGCCGCCCATCTCGCGCCCCAGGTCGGCGAAATCCGCCTCGCGGCCGCGCGCATGCTGCTGCGGCGCGACCAGTTCGCGGACGCCGAGACGATGCTGTCCCCTCTCGCCTCCTCGGCCCACCGCGCGGGCGAGGCGACCGAGGCCGGACGCCTGCTTGATCTCGCGCGCCGCCGCCAGCGCCTGTCGGAAGGCGAGCCGCAGGCCGACGCCGAGGAAGAGGACGCGGAGAATGAGTAGGGCCTTCGTATGAGCCGCGCCCATGTTTTGCGTACGGTAGCGTTGCGCCTGCTGGCGCTCGCCGCTTCCCTGCTCCTCGCCGCAGCGCCGGCGCACGCCGCCTGGCAGCGCGCCGAAAGCGCCCACTTCGTCGTCTACAGCGAAGGCGGGGAAGCTCGGCTGCGCACCCAAGTGGCCGAGCTCGAGGACTTCCACCTGCTGCTTCGCCAGCTCACCGGCACGGCCGATCCGGAAGCGGCGCCCAAGCTCCAGATCTACATCATCGGCGGCACGGCCGAGCTGCGCCAGATCTGGCCCGGCGCGAGCGCCGACGTTGCCGGCTTCTACAACGCCTCGCCGGAAGGCATTCTCGCGGTCGTCGACCCCACAGCCGGGCGCGGTTGGATCGGCCGCAACGAAACCCTGTTCCACGAATATGCGCATCATTTCATGCTGCAGCATTTCCCGGCGGTGTATCCGCAGTGGTATATTGAGGGCTTCGCCGAATATGTCGCCACGGCGCGCTTCGAGGACGGGGCGATCGAATATGGCCGGGCCAATCCGGCGCGGGCGAGCTGGATCGCGGACCGCTCCGGCTGGCTGCCGCTCGAACAATTGCTGTTCACCAATCCGGAGCGGCTGACCGGCCGCCCCGCTTCGCAATTCTATGCGCAATCCTGGATCCTCGTTCACTACATGCTTCGCGACGGCGACCGGATGCGGCGGCTCAACGCCTATCTGGCGGCGGTCGGACGCGGCCAGCCCGCGCGCGCGGCGTTCGAGCAGGCGTTCGGCGCCACGGTGACGCAGGTCCAGCGCCAGCTCATGTCCTATTCGAGCACCGGCATGTCCTTCACCAGGATCACGCGCCCCGCAAGCTGGCGCCCGGCGACCGAGGTCTCGCTCACCGACCTGCCCCGCACCGCCGAGGACCTGCTCCTGCTCGACGCGTCGATGACCTCGGGCGCGGAAGTTGAAGGCGATGGCTTCATCCGCCGCATCCGCCGGGAGGCCGGAACGGAGCCGGACGCCTTCGCCAAACGTGTCCTCGCCCGCGCCGAAGCGCTTCACGGCGACGGCGCCGCGGCCGAGCGGCTCCTCAATGAACTGCTCGCCGCAAGCCCAAACGACGCCGAACTGCTCTACCTGATGGGCATGCGCCACCTGCGCGCCGGCCGCGCCGATGAGGCGAACCGCGCCGCGCATTTCCGCACCGCCCAGCGCTGGTTCGGCCGCGCCCATCGCGCCGACGAGAACCATTATCCGACGCTCTACCGTTATGCCGAAAGCCTGTCGCACGACCCCGCGGCCCTGCTCAGCGGGAATACGACCAACATCCTCCTCCTCGCCCAGCAGATCGCGCCCCAGGCCCACCTGCTCCGGCTCAGCGCCGCCAACCTGCTGATGCGGCGCGGGCGCTGGGCGGATGCGGAAGCGATGCTGCTTCCCCTCGCCTCCCATGCGCATGCCGGCGCTTCGATGCATGCGGCGCGCGCCCTGCTCGAAAAGGCGCGGGCGCGCAGCATCGAAGGGATTGCCGGGGTCTTCGACGTGCCGCGCGGGCGGGACTGAGGCCGACGCGCGCACCGCGGGTGTGGACAAAATCGCACCCGCGGGGCAGTGAGCCGGCACATTACCAAAATGAGGACATGATGACCGAAGCGAGGCCCCTCCCCTTCGACTGGGCCGATCCGTTCGGGCTCGACGCGCAGCTTTCCGACGAGGAGCGCCTCGTCCGCGACACGGCCGAATCCTATGCGCAGGCGCAGCTCCAGCCGCGCGTCACCGAAGCCTTTCTCGAGGAGGATTTCGATCGCGAGATCATGCGCGAAATGGGCGCGCTCGGCCTGCTCGGCGCGACCATTCCGGTGGAATATGGCGGCGCCGGCCTCAATTATGTGAGCTACGGCCTCGTCGCCCGGGCGGTGGAGCGCGTCGACAGCGGCTACCGCTCCGCCATGTCGGTCCAGTCCTCGCTCGTCATGCATCCGATCTTCGCCTACGGGAACGAGGAGCAGCGCCATCGCTGGCTTCCTGGCCTGGCGAGCGGCGAGCTGGTCGGCTGCTTCGGCCTCACCGAGCCGGACGCCGGCTCCGATCCCGGATCGATGCGCACGCGGGCGGTCAAGACCGACGCCGGCTACCGTCTTTCCGGCTCCAAGATGTGGATCACCAACTCGCCCATCGCCGACGTCTTCGTCGTGTGGGCGAAGTCGGACGCCCATGGCGGTGCGATCCGGGGCTTCGTTCTCGAAAAGGGCATGAAGGGCCTCTCGGCGCCCGCGATCAAGCAGAAGCTTTCGCTTCGCGCCTCGATCACCGGCGAGATCGTGATGGACGAAGTGGACGTGCCGGAGGAAAATCTGCTCCCCAACGTCGCCGGTTTGAAGGGTCCCTTCGGCTGCCTCAACCGCGCCCGCTACGGCATCGCCTGGGGCGCGATGGGCGCCGCCGAGGCCTGCTTCGCCGCCGCGCGCACCTACACGCTCGACCGCAAGCAGTTCGGCCGCCCGCTCGCCGCGACGCAGCTCGTGCAGATGAAGCTGGCCAACATGGTGACGGAGATCACCTTGGGTCTGCAGGCGGCCTTGCGCGTCGGCCGCCGCTTCGACGCGGGCGAGCTCATCCCCGAGACGATCAGCCTCATCAAGCGCAACAATGTCGGCAAAGCTCTCGACATCGCCCGCACGGCGCGCGACATGCACGGCGGCAACGGCATTTCCGCCGAATTCCAGGTCATGCGCCATGCGATGAACCTCGAAACGGTCAACACCTATGAAGGCACGCACGACGTCCACGGCCTGATCCTCGGCCGGGCGATCACGGGTATCGCGGCCTTTTGATGCGCTGCCCGTCATTGCGAGCGAAGCGAAGCAATCCAGCGGACCTCGGTGCGGGTCTCCGCCGCCGCCTGGAGTGCTTCGTCGCTCCGCTCCTCGCAATGACGGTGCGATGAACAAGCCCCTCGCCGGCATCCGGGTCCTCGAGCTCGCGCGCATCCTCGCGGGGCCCTGGGCCGGCCAGCTCCTCGCCGATCTCGGCGCCAGCGTGGTCAAGGTCGAGCGGCCCGGCGCGGGCGACGATACGCGGCATTGGGGACCTCCGTTCGCGCAGGACGGGGCGGCGGCTTATTTCCACGGCTGCAACCGCGGCAAAAAGTCGGTCGCGATCGATCTCGACAGCGATGCCGGACAGGCCCGCGTCCGCGCCCTCGCTGCCGAGGCGGACGTGCTGATCGAGAATTTCAAGGTCGGCGGCCTTTCGAAATACGGACTCGATTACGAGTCGCTCGCGGCGCTCAACCCGCGCCTCGTCTATTGTTCGATCACCGGCTTCGGACAGGATGGGCCCTATGCCGCCCGAGCCGGCTACGACTTCATGATCCAGGGCATGGGCGGGATCATGGACCTGACCGGCGACCCGGCGGGCGAGCCGCAGAAGATCGGGGTCGCCTTTGCCGACATCTTCACCGGGGTCTATGCGTCGAACGCCATTCTCGCCGCGCTTCACGGGCGCAGCGCGACGGGCAAAGGCTGCCACATCGACATGGCGCTGCTCGACACGCAGGTGGCCGTGCTCGCCAACCAGGCGATGAACTATCTCGTTTCGGGCGAACCGCCCCGCCGCCTCGGCAACGCCCATCCGAACATCGCGCCCTACCAGACCTTCGCGCTGGCCGACGGCCATGTCATCGTCGCGGTCGGCAACGACGGCCAGTTCCGGCGGCTGTGCGATCTCCTCGGCCTCGGCGCCCTTCCGGACGATCCGCGGTTCGCGGGCAATGCCGAGCGGGTGGCGAACCGCGCCGCCTTGACCGCCGCTCTGGCGCCGACCCTGTCGCAGCGCCGCAAGGACGAGCTCCTCGCCGCCTTGGCCGCCGCCGGCGTTCCGGCCGGGCCGATCAACGATGTCGCGCAGGTCTTCGCCGACCCGCAGGTCGGCGCGCGGGGCCTGCGCATCGATCGGGACGGCGTGCCCGGCGTCGCTTCGCCGATCGTGATCGATGGCCAGCGGCAGGTGGCGGACACGCGCAGCCCGCGCCTCGGCGAGCATGACGGCGAGAGCCTCTGGTAAGGCAAGGGCGGGAGGCCTAGGCTTCCGTTCGTGCAGACTTTTCTGCTTTTAACGGCCGCCGCCGCTTTGCCGGTGCCGCCGCCCACGACCGCCGAGCAGGCGGTGGAGCGGCAGCGGGCGATCGTCCGCGACGCCGTCGCCAATCCGTGCGGCCGCGGCGACAGCATAGACGAGATCGTCGTCTGCGGGCAGCAGGACCGTTCGGTGCCGGAACGGCGCCGCCCCGGCGACGGCTTCGAGCCCTCCTGGGAGGCACCCGCCGAAGGGCCGTGGTTTTCCTTCAATCGCGGTCCGCTTTCGCTGACCTGCTGCTCCGTTCAGGGCAGCCGGGGTTCGGGCGCGGGTCTCGGGCTGCGAATCCGCTTCTGATCTTCGGACCGCTCAGTGGCCGCCGTGACCCGCGCCATGATGAGCGTGCCCGCTTGCGGCGGCCGTGCGCGGCCGGTGATGGCGGCAGGTCACCGTCGGGTTGAACGGCTCGTAAGTGCCGCGCGGATTGGCGCGCCACAACCAGATATGCTGGTCGAAATGCGGTTCGAAGCCGTGCGCCTCGTCGGTCCGGGTGGCGGGGTCGTCGGCCATGCTGTCCCAGGCGCGGCCGTGAACGGTCGGCCGCGCCGCATGGCCGGCGCTGCGCCAGGCCGCCTGGAAGACGAGGTTCTCGACCGCGACGAGCTCCAGCGAGCCGTCGGCGCGCGGTTCGTAGATGAGGATCGCGGGGCGCCCAAAATCGGTGTGGGTGCCGGTTCCGGTGACGCGCGGATTGGGCGGCGCGGTGATGCCGAGCAGGTCCGGGCGGAAGAAGTGGATGCCCATGCCGCCGAGCGCGGCGGGCTGGCCCATGTCGGCCGCTACGTGGCAGGTGTCGGTCGGATCGCGGACATAGCCTTCGGCCAGCGCGACGTTGACGTCGCGGAAGCGGGCGGTGGCGGCGCGCATCTCGTCGAGGCTGAGTTCGCCCTGACGCGGCCCGTAGCTGTCGTCGCCGGCGGGCGCGATCGTGGTCATGGCCGGTGCCGCCGCGGCGGCGAGCAGGCAGAGCGGCAGAGCCGCGAGGAGCTTCCTCATGTTCGTCTCTCCTGAGGGGGTGGGGTGCGCGGTGCGCGTCAGGCGGCGAGCGCGCGCGGGGCCAGCATATCCTGCCAGCCGTAAAAGGCCTGGTTCGCGGCGTTCCACGAAGGCCGCGCCTGCACCGCCGCGAGCCAGCGGCAGACATTGGGATAAGGGGCGAGATTGTAGCCGATGAGATCGCCGAGGGTGACGAGGGCGGCGCCGAACATGTCGGCGATCGAGAAGTCCTCGCCCGTCGCCCAGGTGCCGTGATCGCCGATCATGTGGGCGTCGAGGACATGGAGCCGCGCTTCCACCCGCGCCTCATGCCAGGCCCGAAGCTCCGAGCGCTGCGCGTCATGGACTCGGTAATGCGGCAGGATCTGCGGGTAGACGAGGCCGTAGCCGTGGTCGCGGTAGAAGCCGGTGTTGAACCAGTCGAGCGCTTCGTCGATTCGGGCGCGGCAGCGCAGGTCGGCGGGGTAAGCGGGGCTGTCGGCGACCTGGGCGAGATAGCGCAGGATCGTCGCCGATTCGGTCAGCACGAAGCCGTCTTCCTCGAAGGCGGGGACGACCATGTTGGGATTGAGGCGGGCGAACCATTCGCTGCGCTGCTCGCCGCGGCGAAGGTCCACCGGGCACATGGCGACGCCGAGATCGTGCTCGGCGAGGAACATGGAAATCGGGCGGCAGACGGTGGAAGCGGGATCGTAATACAGCTTGCGCATGGCGGGCATTCCTTCGGAACGGGGCTCGTTGGTCGCCGCCCTTGATGAAGGTGCCCGGTTTCGCCGCGATGTCGCGGCCGCTTTTAAGTTGTTTCCATCGTTTCAGCCTGGCGCCGCCGGCGGAAGACTAAAGTCGGCTCGCCTTTATAGGCCGTCTCTTCCGCCCGAACGAAGCCGGTGCGCTCGGCGAGGCGGATCGAAGGCGCATTGTGCGGCGCGATGATGGCGACGATCTCGGCGGGCTTCAGCGCCTCGTCCGCCCAGCGCAGCGCCGCTTCGACGCCTTCGCGGGCAAAGCCCTGCCCCTGCGCGTCGGCCGCGAAGAGCCAGCCCATCTCGGGCAAGCCGTCCAGCGAAGGCACCATGTCGCGCTTGAAGTCGGCAAAGCCCAATTGGCCGATGTAGCGATTGTCCGCGCGCCGCTCGACCGACCAATAGCCGTAGCCGAGCATGGCCCAAAGGCCGGGCCCCTGCAGCATGCGGCGCCAGGCATCCTCGCGCGGGAGGCCCGCGCCGGTGAGATGGTGCATGACCGCGGGATCACCCAGCATCGCGGCATGGGCGTCGAGGTCTTGAGGAATGGAGGTGCGAAGGACGAGCCGCGCGGTTTCGATCCGCGGGGCGACGTCCATCGCGAGGGCCGCTTACTTGCGGTTGCCGAGGGTGAGCCCGCCGAAACGCTTGTTGAAGCGTGCGACCTGGCCGCCCGCGTCGAGCATGGAGCGCGTGCCGCCGGTCCAGGCCGGATGCGCCGTCGGATCGATCTCGAGCTGCAGCGTGTCGCCTTCCTTGCCCCAGGTCGAGCGGGTCTTGAAGGTGGTGCCGTCGGTCATCTGGACGGTGATCATGTGGTAATCGGGGTGAGCGCCGCTCTTCATGGTCGTGTCTTTCGGATGCTTTTGGCTGGTTCCGACCAGCCTGGGTCAATTCGTAGCGCTGCCCTCTAGCGGCAAAGGCCGAAATTGACAAGCCATGCTGCGGCGCAATAGAGCGGCGGCGGCGAAGGTGCCGCGTCTCTTGGGCGCGGCTTAAAAGGCAAGCCGGTTCGATGCCGGCGCTGTGCCCGCAACTGTAAGCCGAGTGCCTCCGAGGCGCCCGGCAAGCCAGAAAACTGCCTTCGCCTGTCGTCCGCACCCGGCCGGGACCAGCCAGGGGTGCGCGGCACGCGGCGCTTTTCTGCGCTTCGCGCCCCTGTGACGACTTTCGTGTCGTTACAGGAGGTTACCTTGAACAGCTTATATCTTATCGCAGCTCTCGCAGCGCCGCAGGCGGCTGCGCAGGCGCACGATCCGATCGTCGTCACCGGTGCCCGCGAGCCGATCGCCCAGGCCGAAGCGCCCGTGTCTGCCACAGTGCTCGACGAGGACAGGCTCGAAGCCTTGTCCTTGCCGGCCGCCATCGACCAGCTGCGCCTCGTCCCGGGCGTCTCGGTCGCCCAGACCGGCCCGCGCGGCAGTCAGGCGCAGGTCCGCATCCGCGGCGCCGAAGCGAACCACAGCCTGCTCTTCGTGGACGGCATTCGCTTCAACGATCCCGCCGCCGGCAACGAAGCCCGTTTCGAGCTGCTCGCGACCGACCTTCTGTCCCGCATCGAGGTGGTCCGCGGCCCGCAATCGGCGCTTTGGGGCTCGGAAGCGCTGGGCGGTGTTATCGCCGTCCAGACCGCCGATCCCTTCGCCCGCCAGGGCCTCGCCGCCCTTGCCGACTATGGCAGCCACGACAGCCTTCGTGCGTCGGCACAGGGCGCGGTCCGCACCGGCGACGTCGGCCTCTCCGCGACGGCGGCGTACCTTTCGAGCGACGGCATCGACTCGTTCGGCGCCGGGGGCGAGCGGGACGGCTTCGATCACCACAGCCTCGGCCTCCGTGCTGCCTGGCGCTCGGCGGAGGGCCGCGAGCTCGGCGTGTCCGCCTTCTACGTGGCCGGAACCAGCGCGTTCGACGGCAACGACCCCGTGACGTTCCTGCGCGCCGACACGCTGGACGAAACCGAGAACCGCATTGCCGCCGTCCGCGGCTGGGGCCGGCTCGAAAGCGGCAACTGGATCCTGTCGGCCGAAGCCTCGCTGCTGGACAGCGCCAACCGCAACCGGCTCGACGACGCGCCGCTCAACCGCACCTCCGGCCGGCGGGCGACGGCGGGCGCCCAGCTCAGCCGCAGCTTCGGCGGCCATCGCCTCACCGCCGCCCTTCACCACGAGGCCGAGGATTTCCGCGCTCGCGACCAGGCCTATTTTGGCGGCACCGACCAGGACCGGTCGCGCCACCTCACCGCACTCGTCGGCGAATGGCACGCCCGCTGGAGCGACTTCGTCTCGACCGACGTCGCCGTCCGCCACGACAGCTTCAGCGCCTTTGCCGACGCGACCACCGTCCGCGCGGCCTTGGTCGTGCGCCCCGCCAGCGGCTGGACCCTGCACGGCGCTTATGGCGAAGGCATCGCCCAGCCGACCTTCTACGACCTTTTCGGCTTCTTTCCGGCCTTCTTCACCGGCAATCCGGACCTCCGCCCCGAGCGTTCGCGCGGCTTGGAAGCGGGCGTCCGCTGGCAGAACAATCGCGCGAGCCTCGGCGCCACCCTGTTCACCGCCCGCCTCGAGGACGAGATCGTCGACGTCTTCGCCGGCGGCACCTCGACGACCCGGAACGTCGACGGCAAGAGCCGCCGCCGCGGCATCGAGCTGTTCGCCGACTGGCGCGTCTCCCCTGCCCTCGCGCTCTCGGCCAACTACACCTGGCTGGATGCGGACGAGCGGCGAAACCTTGGCGACGCTGCGGTTCGCGAAGTGCGCCGCCCCAGGCACAGCGCCAACCTTTCGGCGTTCGGCGAGATGGGTCGCCTCAGCTACGGCGCCAGCCTCGCTTATGTCGGCGCGCGCACCGATACGGACTTCGACATCTTCCAGACGGTGCGCCTCGGCGCCTATGCGCTGGCGTCCGCGCGGATCGGCTGGCGGCTCACTGACGCGCTCGAAGCCTATGCGCGGGTGGAGAACGGCTTCGACGACGATTATCAGGACGTCGCCGGCTATGCCACGGCGGGAAGGACGGTGCATGCGGGCCTTCGCCTTCGTTTCGGCTCTTAGCCTCGCCGCCTGCACCGCGGCGGAGGCGCCGGCGCCGCGGGACGGCGCGGCGGCCTCTCCGCTGCGCGTCGCCTCGCTGAACCTGTGCACCGACGAGCTCCTTCTTTCGCTCGCCGATCCGGAGCAGATCGTCTCGGTCACCCACTTGTCCCAGCAGGCGGCGGAAACGCCGCTGTGGCGCGAGGCGCGGCGCCATCCGATGAACGACGGCAGCCTGGTCTCAGCCGCGCGCCACCGCCCGGACCTGGTCCTCGCCATGGGCGGCGGCGCCCGCGACCGGCTGCGCATCGCCGAGCGGCTCGGCATCCGCACCGTCGATCTGCCCTATCCGGCGAGCCTCGACGATGTGGAGCAGGGCATCCGCACGGTCGCGGCCGCGCTCGGGCGCCCGGAACGCGGCGAAGCGCTCGTCGCCCGTATCCGCGGCCTCCGCCGGACGGCCCCCGCGGAAGAGGTCGACACGATCTGGCTCGGCGGCGGCGGCCGCACCGTTGCCGCGGACGGGCTCGAAGCGCAGTGGATGCGCCTCGCCGGCCTCGCCCAGCGGCCGCTGCAGGGCGACCGCGTGTCGCTCGAGCAGCTTGCGGCCCGCCCGCCGGCCGTGCTGCTGCGCAGCGACTATCGCGCCGGCCAATATTCCGCGTCGCAGCGCTGGCTCGGCCATCCGCTCGCCGCCGCGGCCGATCGCTCCCGCATCCTGCACGCCGAAGGCCGCCGCTGGACCTGCATGGGCCCGCCGATGATCGACGAAGTCCGCCGCCTCCGCCGGGAGATCGGCGCGTGAGCCGCGGCGCCGCCCTGCTTCTCTGCATCCTGCTCGCGGCGGTGGCCGCCCTGTCGCTCGCCTGGCCGTGGGCGGACCTCGCGGCCCTGTCCGGCGCCGACCCCGCCCTCGCCCGCGCGATCCTGCTCGAGCTGCGCCTCCCGCGTACCCTCCTCGCGCTCGTCTACGGCGCCATGCTCGCCGCAGCCGGCGCGGCCGTGCAGGCGCTGTTCGCCAACCCGCTCGCCTCCCCCGACCTCACCGGCACGACCAGCGGCGCGGCGCTCGGCGCGGTCGTCACCGCCTACATACTCGGCTTTTCAAGTCCGCTCGCCCTTTCCTTCGGCGCAGTCGCCGGCGCGCTCGGCGCCCTTCTCCTGCTCCTCGCCCTCGCAGGGCGGCGCGCCGAAACGGCCACCCTCCTCCTCGCAGGCCTGGCGATCAGCGCGCTGGCCGGCGCGCTCACCACCCTCGCCCTCGCGCTCGCCCCGTCGCCTTTCGCTTTCTACGACGCTTATGACTGGCTGATGGGCTCGCTGGTCGACCGCAGCCTCGCCCAGGCGGCGTTCGCCGGCATCCCCGCCGCCATCGCCATCCTGCTCCTCCTGCGCCTCGCCCGCCCGCTCGACGCGCTGGCGCTGGGCGAAGAGGTGGCGGAGTCGCTCGGCCACGACATCGTGCTGCTGCGGCGATGGACGGTCTGCCTGACCGCCTTTGGAGTCGGTGCCTGCGTCGCCATTTGCGGGGCCATCGGCTTCGTCGGCCTCGTTGCGCCGATTTTCGCGCGCCGGTTGACCGGCGGGCATCCGGGCCGCGCCATCTGGCCCGCCGCCCTTATCGGCGCCCTCCTCCTCGCCGCCGCCGACCTCGCGGTGCGCGCCGCTCCGCTCGGCCGCACCCTCCCGATCGGCGTCCTGACCGCGCTTCTCGGCGCGCCCTTCTTTCTCTGGCTGGTCGCCAACATGCGCTGGAGGATTGGCAGGTGATCCGTGCGACCGCCATCGCCATAGCCGGCCGCCTCGCGCCCTTGTCGCTTGAGCTCGAAGCCGGCGCCCTCGTCTGCCTCGTCGGGCCGAACGGCAGCGGCAAGACCAGCCTGCTCCACGCCTTGGCCGGCATCGGCAGCCCCGAAGGCCGCGTCGAGATCGACGGGGCGGACCTGCGCGGCGTCCCCGCGGGTCGGCGCGCGCGCCTCGTCTCCTATCTGCCCGCGACCCGCGACATCCACTGGCCGCTGCGCCCGCGCGACGTCGTGGGGCTGAGCGGCGCATCCGCGGCGGAGGTCGATGCGGCGATGGCGAGTCTCGACCTCGCAGCCCTCGCCGATCGCCGCATGGACCGGCTCTCGACCGGCGAGCGCAGCCGGGCGCTGATCGCCCGCGCCCTGGCGCCGGCGCCGAAGCTTCTCCTCCTCGACGAGCCGACGGCAAATCTCGACCCGCTCTGGCAGATCAAGCTCATGGACATGCTGCGCGGCCGCACCGCCGTTGTCGCGATGCACGACCTCGACGCCGCGGCGGCTTTTGCGGACAGGCTGATCGTGATGGACAGCGGGCGCGTCGCAGCGGACGGGACGCCGGCCGAGATCATGGCCGGGGGCGCGATCGGAGAGGTGTTCGGGATCGAAAAGGTGGAGAACCGCTGGCGGCCGCTCAATCCTTCGGCGGATCGGCGATCATCGCGGTGAAATTGGCCTCGGCGGCAAGCTTGCCGTCGACCAGCGCCCGTCCCGCGAACTTGCAGACGCTGGAGCGCTTCTGGACGAAAGACACTTCGAGGCGGAGCAGCACGCCGGGCTCCACCGGCGTGCGGAACTTCGCCCCGTCGATCGCCATGAAATAGACCAGCTTGCCCGAGCTCGCGAGGCCGAGCGATTCCACGGCGAGCACGCCGGCGGCCTGCGCGAGCGCTTCGACGATCAGCACGCCCGGCATGATCGGCCGCCCGGGGAAATGGCCCTGGAAGAAAGGCTCGTTGATCGTCACCGCCTTGATCGCGGCGATGCGCTCATCGGGGACCAGCTCCTCGACGCGGTCGACGAGGAGCATGGGGTAGCGATGCGGCAGCGCCGCCATGACCCGCCTTATGTCGAAGGGACCGGCGGCGCTGCGCGTTTCGTTCATGAGCGGGCTGGCCTCAGCGGCCCGGCTGGGCGGCCGCGGGCTGCTGCTGCTGCGGCAGCGGCACGACGTTCAAGGTCGTGAGCGCGGCGTTGAGCTGCGTCAGGACCTGGTCGGTGACGTTGAGCGCCGCCGCATGGCCGTAGGTCGCGCCGACGTCCATGGCGAGGTTGGCGCCGCGCTGCGTCATCACCTGGGTGATGATCGGATTCAGGCGGGCGTCGATCTGCTGGACGACGTTGGCGAGCGTGGAACGGTAATTGAGCTCCATCCGCTGCAGTTCCTGCGTCGCGCTCTGCTCGCGCTGGCGAAGCTGCTGGACGCGGCCCTGAAGCGCGGTCTCGGCCGTGGTGCGGGCGGCGCCGCTCTGGTTGCGAAGCGCGGCGGCGGCCTGCTCGATCGACTGAGCCTCCGTCTGGATCGGCTGGCCGAGCTGCTGCTGGCGCTGCTGGAGCTGCGTCTGGAGCGCCTGGAGCTGCGTCTGCGCGGTGCGGCAGGCGTTGCAATCGCGAAGGACGCGATCGCGCTCCACGACGACGATGGACGCGGCGGGGACGCGCTGCGCGAGCGCGGCGCCCGGCACGGCGAGCGTAAGCGCCATGGCGGCGCCGAGAAGAATGTTCTTCATTAGAATGCAGTCCCTACGTTGAAGCTGAAGAGCTTGGTGTCGTCACCTTCCTGACTAAGCAGGGCGTGAGCTATATCGACCCTGAACGGGCCGAAAGGCGAGTTCCAGTTGACGCCGAAGCCGATCGACAGGCGCGGACTCGGCGAATTGCCGAGGAAGCGCTCCTGGAACGGAGCGATCGGCGCGCGGGTGATCGTGGCGCCCGGAACCGTGCAGGTCCCGGTCGGGGAGCGATAGGGCAAAAGCTCGATCGATCCGTCCGGGTTGGTGCACTGGATGCGCGTCAGGTCGGAGCCCGGCGTGATGTCCAGCGTCTCGGGCCGGCGAACGCCGAACAGCGCGCCGACGTCGACAAAGACGGACGGGCGCAGACCGAGTTCGCGGGCACCCTCGCCGAGCGGGATCTGCACTTCCGCGCGGCCGAGATAATAAGCGCGGCCGCCGATCGCGTCGTCGACGATCTGGCGGCGGTCGGTGACCAGCACCGGATTGCCGTTCGCGTCCAGCGCCGCCTCGTAAGGGGTGCGCTGGATGCGGGGGCCGACGCCGCGGATGTCGAAGCCGCGAAGCTGCGGTTCGCCGAGGAAGAAGCGGTCGATGAGGCGGACCGGGTCACGGTTGACTCCGCCTTCGTCGAAGCTGTGGATGTACCCGCCTTCGAGGCTCAGCGACGCGATGAAGTTCTTGCCGAGGTTCCAGTAGCGCGCCGCATTGACGCGGGTGCGCAGGTAATGGACGTCGCCGCCGAGGCCGGCAAAGTCCTGGCTGATCAGCGCGCGCATGCCGCCGGTCGGACGGAGGCGGTTGTTGAGCGTGTCGTAGACCAGCGAATAGCCGACCGTGGAGGTCAGGCGGTTGCCGATCGCGTCGCACAGATAGCGGCCGGCGACGAGCGGGTCGCAGGAGCGCGTGCCGTCCGGGTTGGTGCGGAAGAACAGGGCTTCCGACAGGCTCACCTGGTCGTAGCTGAGGCCGTAGCGCAGCGCGAGCGAGAAGGTCTCGGTGAGCGGCACGCCGGCGCGCAGCTGGCCGCCCGTGCTGACCTGCTCGTAGGTGGTCTGGCGCTGGTTGCCGAAGAAGTTGAAGCTGTTGAAGTCGCGCCGGTAGACGTCGAAGCCGACCGCGATGTTGCGGTCGAAGAGATAAGGCTCGGTGAAGCCGATCTCGGCTGACTTGGAATAGCTCGAATAGTTGACCGACGCGCGCAGCTCCTGGCCGAGGCCTCGGAAGTTGCGCTGGCGGATCGACAGGTTGACGAGGAAGCGCTCGAGGCTGGAGAAGCCGGCCGAGACCTGGAGCTCGCCGGTGGAGCGCTCCTCCACGTCGACGCCGAGCACGACGCGGTCGGGCGCCGAGCCCTGCTCCTGAGTGATCTCGAGATTTTCCTGGAAGAAGCCGAGCGACTGGATGCGGTCGCGCGAGCGGCGTACGCGGACCGAGTTGAACGGGTCGCCCTCGGCGAGGCGGAACTCGCGGCGGATGACTTCGTCGGCGGTGCCGGTGTTGCCGTTGACGTTGATCCGCTCGACGTAGACGCGCGGCGCTTCGGCGACCTGGAAGGTCACCGACATGGTGCGGTTCTCGGCATTGCGCTCGTAGCGTGGCCGGACGTCGGCGAAGGCGTAGCCGAACAGGCCCGCCGTTTCGTTGAGGCTGGTGATCGTGTCCTCGACGAGGCGCGCATTGTAGGTGTCGCCCGCGCGCATCGGAAGCGTCCGCTGCAGGTCTTCCGAGCGGAAGTCGCGGATGTTCGATTCGACGTTCACTTCGCCGAACGTGTAGCGCGGGCCTTCTTCCACCACATAGGTGATGATGAAGTCGCGCCGGTCGGGCGTGAGTTCGGCGACGGCCGAAACGACGCGGAAATCGGCATAGCCCTGGGTCAGGTAGAATTGCCGCAGCTTCTGCTGGTCGTAGGCGAGCCGATCGGGATCGTAGGTGTCGGCCGACGAGAAGATGCGGTAGAATGCCGCTTCCTGCGTCGCCATCTCGCCGCGCAGGCGTCCGTCGTCATATTGCTCGTTGCCGATGATGTTGATGCGCCGAACCTTGGAGCGCGGCCCTTCATTGACTTCGAAGACGACATCCACGCGGTTCTGGTCGAGCTGGATGATCTGCGGCTCGACGGTGGCGGCGAAGCGGCCCTGGCGGCGATACAGCTCGATGATGCGCGCAACGTCGGCGCGGGCGCGCGAACGGGTGAAGATCTGGCGCGGGGCGAGCCGGATTTCCGGCGCGATCTTGTCGTCCTTGATGCGGCGATTGCCCTCGAGAACGATGCGGTTGATGACCGGGTTCTCGCGGATCTGGAGCTCGATCTCGCCGGTGCCGGCACCGGCGATCTGGACGTCGGCGAAGAGCTCGGTCGCGAGCATGGCGCGCAATGCGTCGTCGAGCGTTTCGCCCGTATAGGTCTGGCCCGGAACCAGGCCGCTGTAGGAGATGACGGTTTCCGGCTCCAGGCGCTGGCTTCCGGTGACCCGGATCGAGCGGATGGTCTGCGTCGGCTGGACGGCGGCCGCGGCCGGCGGTGTCACCTCGCCCGCGGGCTGCGCCGCGGCGGGCTGGCTCTGGGCCGTTGTCGTCTGCGCCAAGGCAGGCGCCGAGAATCCGCCCAGCACGGTGCCGACGAGGAGCGCGGCATGCAGCCGGCGCCGGTTCGATATTGCCATTTTCGCTTTCACGCGTCCCCGCTAATGTCTTTGGGCCGCCCCTGTCCGCGGCCATGATCCCTGATAGTCAGCCCTGCCCCAACACGGTCAGCCGATCAACCCGCCAAGCCTCTGGAAGAGGCCAAAAGACGCCAAGTCGTTGAATGTCACGAAGATCATCAACGCGAGCAGGGCGGCCAGACCGGTCCTGAACGCCCATTCCTGGGTCTCCGGCTTGAGCGGTTTCCGCCTCACTCCCTCGATCGTGTAGAATAGCAGGTGCCCGCCATCCAGCAGCGGGATTGGCAACAAGTTGATGAACCCCAAGTTAATTGAGACCAGAGCCATGAAGCCGAGAAAGGCCATCAGGCCGAGCGTCGCCTGCTGGCCGGAGAATTGCGCGATCTTGAGCGGGCCGCCCAGCTCCTTCACCGAGCGGCGCCCGCTGATCACCTGGCCCAGCGTTTCCACCATCATGACGACGGTGTCGACCGTATGCCCTGCGGCCGCGCCGGGCAGCCGGTACCAGGGCACGGTCTCGATCACGGGGGCGCCGGGCGAAATGCCGAGCAGCCCGCGCCGGAACTCGTTGCCGAAGCGGTCGCGCTGAAGATCGGAGCGCGGCGTGGCGGTCAGCGTGACCCTTTGGCCGCCGCGGTCGATCTCGACCTCCATCGGCTGCTCCGGGCGGATGATGACGATGTTGGAAACGTCCTCGAAGCGGTCGACGTCGCGCCCCGCGATGCGCTCGATGCGGTCGCCGACCTGGATGCCGGCCGCCGCCGCCGCCGATTGCGGCTGGACGGCGCCGATCACCGGCGGAGTCATCGGCCGCCCCATCAGCGCGAACAGCAAGGCGAAGACGAGGATGGCGAAGAGGAAATTGATCGCCGGGCCTGCGAAGACGATCAGAAAGCGCTGCCACACGGGCTTGGCCTGAAAGGTCTGATTGCGCTCTTCGGGCGGCAGGTTCAGCCATTCGGGATCGGCGACGCTGGCCGGGTTCATGTCGCCCTTGAACTTGACGTAGCCGCCGAGCGGCATCCAGCCGATCTTCCAGCGCGTGCCGCGCTTGTCGGTCCAGCCGCCGATCTCGCGCCCGAAGCCGATCGAAAAGGTCTCCGCCTTCACGCCGAACCAGCGGCCGACGAGATAATGGCCCATTTCATGGACGAAGATGAGCGGCCCGATGACGAGCAGGAAGGCGAGAACCGTGTAGAAGACCGAAACGGACTGCATCAGCGCGCATACTTTCCTAGCATGCCGGCGGCGACCCTGCGCGCCTCGGCATCGACGGCCAGCACCTCGTCGATGGAACGCGGCACGGGCGGAGCATAACCGGCCAGCGTTTCGCTGGCTACCGACGCTATATCGAGGAAACCGATGCCGCCTTCAAGAAAGGAAGCCACGGCTATCTCATTGGCGGCATTGAGGATTGCCGGCTTCGCCCCGGATTCGACCAAAGCCTCGCGGGCAAGGCGCAGCGCCGGGAAGCGGTGAAGGTCGGGCGCTTCGAAGTCGAACCGTGAAAGGGCGACAAGGTCGAGGCGCTGGCACGGCGTCGCCATGCGTTCGGGAAATGCGAGCGTATAGGCGATGGGAATGCGCATGTCGGGCGCGCCCAGCTGCGCGAGCACCGATCCGTCGATATATTCGACGAGGCTGTGGATCACCGACTGCGGATGGATGACGACGTCGATCCGCTCCTGCGGCAGTTCGAACAGGTGATACGCCTCGATCAGCTCCAGGCCCTTGTTCATCAAAGTCGCGCTGTCGATCGAGATCTTGGCGCCCATTGACCAATTGGGGTGGGCGACCGCCTCCGCCGGCGTGGCGCGGCGCATCTCTTCGAGCGTCTTCGTGCGGAACGGGCCGCCGCTGCCCGTCAGGATGATCCGGCTGACGCTGTCCGCGCGCGCGCGGTCGAGGCACTGGAAGATGGCGTTGTGCTCGCTGTCCACGGGGAGCAAGGTCGCGCCGTGCCGGGCCGCGGCTTCGGTCATGAGGTGCCCGGCCGAGACCAGCGGTTCCTTGTTGGCGAGCGCCACCGTGCCGCCCCCTTCCAGCGCGCGCATCAGCGGCTTCAGCCCCGCGCAGCCCATGATCGCGCCCATGGTCCAGTCGGCGCCCGCGCGCGCCGCTTCGTCGATCGCGTCGCTCCCCGCCCGCGCCTCGACGCCGCTCCCGTCCAACGCATCGCGGAGCGCGCCGAGCAGGCTTTCGTGGCCGATCACCGCCTGCCGCGCCCCGACGCCGCGCGCCGCTTCGGCAAGGCCTGCGACGTCGCGATTGGCGGTAAGCGCGATCACCCGGAACCGGTCCGGCTCGCGGCGGACGAGATCCAGAGTCGAGCGGCCGACCGAGCCCGTCGCGCCGAGGATGGTGACCGTTTTCACAGGTGGCCGAGCGATACGGCCCACAGCAGAGCGTAGGTGGCGAGCGCGGCGGGGAGCAGACCGTCCAGCCGGTCGAGCACGCCGCCGTGGCCGGGAAGCAGGGTGCCGCTGTCCTTCACGCCCCGGCGCCGCTTCACCGAGCTTTCGTAAAGATCGCCGAGCTGGGCGAGGAGCGCCATCGGCCCCCCGACATAGATGAACACCGGCTCGAGCTGCATGTACCAGGCGGCGATCCCGCCGACGATCGCGGCGCCGGCGATGCCGCCGGCAAGGCCCGCCCAGGTCTTGTTCGGGCTGATCCGGGGCGCGAGCTTGGGCCCGCCGATCCCCCGCCCCGCGAAATAAGCGAAGATGTCCGTCGCCCAGACGATGAAGAAGAGCCAGAGGACGAGCTCCGACCAGGCCCAGTTCAGCACCACCAGGGCGAAGGCGGGAATGCCGATGTAGAGCACGCCCCAGCCCATGGCGAGGCGGCGGCTGAGCAGCCCGACGATCACGGCGGCGGCGGCGATTGCCGCAAAGCCGAGCCATGCGGCTTCCAGATCGTCCGTCTGGATGAAGGCGGGGTTGTTGCCGGCGGCGGGGAAGAGATATTCGGCAAAGGCGATGAGGGTTCCGGCGACGAGCGCCACGGCGAGCCAGGTCCAGATCCGCGGCACCCGGTGCATCGCCGACCATTCGAGCAGCATCACCGCGGCGGCGAGCGCGGCGAGCACGCGAAACGGCCAGCCGCTCAGATAGGTGACCACCACAGCCACCGCGATCATCACCATGCCGGCGGCGAAGCGCGTCGGAAGATCGGCATTCTTCTTCGCGGCCGCGGGCGCGGCGGGCTGTGCGGTCTCGCTCATAATCCTCCGTAGCGGCGTTCTCGCGCGGCATATTGGGTAAGCGCGGATCTCAGCGTGTCGCCGTCGAAGTCCGGCCAATGGGTGTCGACGAACAGCAATTCGGCATAAGCCGCCTGCCAGAGCAGGAAATTGGACAAGCGCTGCTCGCCCGACGTGCGGATGAGCAGATCGAGCGGCGGCAGATCGGCCGTGTCGAGCGCCGCTTCGATCTCGGCCTCGTCGACCGCGTCCGGCGCCAGTTCGCCGGCGGCGACCCGCGCGGCCACCGATCGGACGGCGTTCACGATTTCGTTCCGCGACCCGTAATTGAGCGCGACCGCCAGCGTCATGCGCTGGTTCCCCGCCGTGCGGGCCACCGCCGCGTCGACCATGCGCGCCGTGTCGGGCGAAAAGGCGCGGTGATCGCCGATGATCTTCACGCGGATGCCCTCGCGGTGGAGGGATTCGAGCTCGCGGCCGATGTAAAGGCGCAGCAGCCCCATGAGGTCGTTGACCTCCGTCTCCGGCCGCCGCCAATTCTCCGAGGAAAAGGCGTAAAGCGTCAGGCATTCGACGCCCGCCTCGCCGGCGGCGCGAAGCACCTTGCGGGCGGCTTCGGCGCCCTGCCGGTGTCCGGCGGCGCGCGGGAGGCCCCTCGCCTTCGCCCAGCGGCCGTTGCCGTCCATGATGATGGCGACGTGACGCGGCACGGCGGCGGCGCTTCCGCCGCCTCCCGCCGCCGCCTGGACGTCGCTCGCCGGGCCGGCGCTCACTTCTGGAGGATTTCCTTCTCCTTGGCGGCCGTCGCGGCGTCGATGTCCTTCACCGTGTCGTCGGTGAGCTTCTGGACTTCGGTTTCGAGCCGCTTGCGCTCGTCCTCGGCGATTTCATGCTTCTTTTCGTCCTGCTTCAGCGAATCCATGGCGTCGCGGCGGACGTTGCGAACGGCGATGCGCGCCTTTTCCGCATATTGATGGGTAAGCTTGGCGAGCTCCTTGCGGCGCTCTTCCGTCAAATCCGGGATCGGCAGGCGCAGGGTCTGGCCTTCGCTGATCGGGTTGAGCCCTATGCCCGACGAGCGGATCGCCTTTTCGACCGCGCCGACATTCGAGCGGTCCCAGACCTGCACGGCGAGCATGCGCGGCTCGGGCGCTGAAATGGTGGCGACTTGCATGATCGGCATGTGCGCACCGTAGACTTCGACGGTGATCGGCTCGAGCAGCGCGGTCGACGCGCGGCCGGTCCTCAGGCCTCCCAAATCGTGCTTCAGCGCTTCCACGGCGCCCTGCATGCGGCGCTGCACATCCGCCTTGTCATAAGCCGGCATTGTCTTCTCCCTCGTTCTTGACGATCGTCGCCGTGCCTTCTCCGGCGAGGACACGGGCGAGATTGCCCTGCTCGCGGATGTTGAAGACGACGATCGGGATATCGTTGTCGCGGCAGAGCGCCACGGCGCTCGCGTCCATGACCTTCAAATCGTCCGCCAGCACCTGCTGAAAGGACAGGCTCTCGTAGCGGCGGGCGCTCTTCTTCTTCTTCGGGTCGGCGTCGTAGATGCCGTCCACCGACGTCCCCTTGAAGAGCGCGTCGCAATTCATCTCGGCGGCGCGCAGCGCTGCGGCCGTGTCGGTCGTGAAATAGGGATTTCCGGTGCCCGCGGCGAAGATCACCACCCGCCCCTTCTCCATGTGCCGCACCGCGCGGCGGCGGATATAGGGTTCGGACACCGTCGCCATCGGAATGGCCGAAAGCACCCGCGTGTCGACGCCGATCTTCTCCAGCGCATTCTGCATGGCGAGCGCGTTCATCACCGTGGCGAGCATGCCCATATAATCTGCGGTCGAGCGGTCGAACCCGCGCGCGGCGCCGGCGAGCCCGCGAAAGATGTTGCCGCCGCCCACGACCAGGCAGACTTCGTGGCCGGACTCCCGGGCGTGCCGGATTTCCTCGGCCATGCGCGCCGTGGTGTCGGGATCGATCCCGAACGCGCCCTCCCCCATCAACGCCTCCCCGGAAAGCTTGAGGAGAATCCGGTTGAAGCGCGGGCGCGTCATAGGGCTTGCAAAGTCCGTTCTTGTTCAAGCGGAGGGGCGGAGCGCCGGCACCTTATCGGCGCAGGCGCGCACTGCCAAGCGCGCAGGCGGATAAGAAACGAGCCGCGGAGCGTGAAACTCCGCGGCTCGATGTGTTTCAGATCAACGCTTCGATCTGCGGGTGCTTATTGCACCGGCTCCGGCTTGGCGCCGACGCCCGATGCAGCGGCGACTTCGGCGGCGAAGTCGCTTTGCGCCTTTTCGATGCCTTCGCCGAGCTGGAAGCGGACGTAGGCGTTGAGCGTGACGGGGGTGCCGAGCGCCTTGGCTTCGGCGGCGACCACGTCCTCGATCTTGGTCTTGTTGTCCATGACGAAGAGCTGGCTCATCAGCGCATTCTCCTTGCGGTACTTGGCGATCGCACCGTCGACCATCTTGGAGACGATCTCGGCCGGCTTGCCGCTCTCGTTCGCCTTTTCCGTCGCGATCGCGCGCTCGCGCTCGACGGTCGCCGGGTCCAGCTCCTCGCCGGTCAGCGCCAGCGGATTGGCCGCGGCGATGTGCATGGCGAGCTGCTTGCCGAGCGCGTTCAGACGCTCCTTGTCGCCGGCGCTTTCCAGCGCGACGAGAACGCCGATCTTGCCGAGGCCCGGCGCGGCGGCATTGTGGACGTAGGAAACGACCACGCCTTCCGGCACCTGGAGCACGGCCGAACGGCGCAGCGACTGGTTCTCGCCGATGGTGGCGATGTTCGCGGTCAGCTTCTCCTCGACGGTGCCGCCCGAAGGCCAGCTCGCGGTGAGCAGGCTTTCAACGGTGCCGACGCCGGCAACGGCGAGCTCGGACACGGTGCGGACGAATTCCTGGAAGGTTTCGTTCTTGGCGACGAAGTCGGTCTCGGAATTGACCTCGACCACCGCGCCGCGATTGCCCTGGACGGCGACGCCGACCAGGCCTTCGGCGGCGGTGCGGCCAGCCTTCTTGGCGGCGGCGGCGAGGCCCTTGGTGCGCAGCCAGTCGATGGCGGCTTCCATGTCGCCGCTCGTTTCATTGAGCGCCTTTTTGCAGTCCATCATGCCGGCGCCGGTGCGCTCGCGCAGTTCCTTGACGGTGGCGGCCGTGATCTCAGCCATGTTCGTTTCCTTCTTTATGAATGGGTCCTTCGAGACGCGGCTTCGACTTCGCTCAGCCGCTCCTCAGGACGAGCGGGGAATTTGCGAAAACCCGCTCATGCTGAGGAGGCATTGAGCGAAGTCGAAATGCCGTCTCGAAGCACGGGGAGAGGTCGCGCCCCTCCCCGGCTGCGAATTTACGCGTCGGCGAGCGCGGCTTCGGCCGGCGGCTCGGCCATCGCCCCGATGTCGACGCCGCGCGACGATGCGCCGCCCGACTTGCCGGCGAGCACCGCGTCCGCGATCGAATCGCAGTACAGGCGGATGGCGCGGCTGGCGTCGTCATTGCCCGGGACCGGGAAGGCGATGCCGTTCGGCGACGCGTTCGAGTCCAGGATCGCGATCACCGGAATGCCGAGGACGTTGGCTTCCTTGATCGCCAGTTCTTCCTTGTTCGCATCGACGATGAAGATGACGTCGGGAAGGCCGCCCATGTCGCGGATGCCGCCCAGCGACATTTCGAACTTGTCGCGCTCGCGCGTGAGCTGGAGGACTTCCTTCTTGGTGAGGCCGGCGGTGTCGCCCGACAGCTGCTCTTCGAGGCTCTTGAAGCGCTTGATCGAACCCGAAATCGTCTTCCAGTTGGTGAGCATGCCGCCCAGCCAGCGATGGTTGACGAAATGCTGGCCCGAGCGGCGCGCCGCTTCGGCGATCGGATCCTGCGCCTGGCGCTTGGTGCCGACGAACAGGACCTTGCCGCCATGCGACACGGACTGGCGCACGAAATCGAGCGCGCGCGCGAAGAGCGGCACGGTCTGCGACAGGTCGATAATGTGGACCCCGTTGCGCTCGCCGAAGATGTACGGCTTCATCTTGGGGTTCCAGCGGTGGGTCTGGTGACCGAAGTGGGCGCCTGCTTCGAGCAGGGCCTGCATGCTGACGCCATTGGACGTCGAGGCGTTGGACGCCATCGTCTATTCTCCTAGCCGGTTATACCTCTGCGTGGCCGAGAGACCGGGCGAACCCGGCCACCGGTTTTGATGGCCACGCATGTGGAATGGGCGCGCATCTAGCCGCTCGAGGCGCTGGAATCAACCCGCCCGAATCGGAACGGGCGGTGAACATGTAATTCTTTCAACAACCTGTGGATCGTTTTCCTAACATGGGTCGTTTAAGCGGCGATACGGCAGGGAACGACAACATGGTTCACCTCTTCGCCTTTATGTTTTTCGCCGGCCTGCTCGTCGGTCTGGCGGTCCTTCTTCAGTTCACGCTTCGCGACAATTGGGCCGACATGGTCGCCGCTCTCTACGGCCGACCGATGCCGAGCCGCGTCAGGGCTGAGGCGGTGGTGACGGTGAAGGCGAAGCCTGCGCCGATGCGGCACGCCGCCGCTTGACTCGCGCATAGCTGAGCACGCTCAGCGGGATCACCGCGAGATAGGCGATCGCGAGCACGCTCAACGTCTCGAACGGAGCCGTGATCAAGGCGCCTCCCAGCAAGGCGATGACGACGATGGCTTCGAAGCGGACGTTGCGGCGAAGGCGCAGCGAGCCCCAGGAGAAGGTCGCCAGGCTCGAAATGGCGAGAAAGGCGATCAGCGCCGCCCAGGGCGCCACCAGCCGGTAATCCTGGAGGAAGGTCCACTGGCGGTCGCTCGCAATCCACAGGATCAGCGGCAGGAGCATGAGCCCCGCCCCCGCCGGCGCCGGCACCCCCGTCATGAAGCCCGCCGACTTGTGCGGCTGGTCCTCGGCATCGATGCGCGCGTTGAAGCGGGCGAGGCGTAGCGCCATGCATACGGCATAGGAAAGCGCGAAGAGCCAGCCGATGCGGGGCCAATGCTGCAGCGCCCATAAGTGCATGATCACCGCCGGCGAGACTCCGAAGGCGATCACGTCGGAAAGGGAGTCGAGTTCCGCGCCGAACTTGCTCTGGCCCTTGAGCGCGCGCGCGATCCGGCCGTCCAGGCCGTCGAGCACGCCCGCCGCTACCACGGCATAAACGGCATAGGTCCATTCCCCGGCGATTGCGAAGCGGATGCCGGTGAGGCCCGTGCAGAGCGCAAGCGCGGTGACGGCGTTGGGGACGATCGCGCGCAGGGGTATGCCGCGCCGGGCCGGCAGGTCGCGCCCTCCAGGGCTCACTGTGCGACGCCCTCGATCAGCTCGGACCGGCCGATTTTCGCCATGACCGTCTCGCCCGCCACGGTACGCTGCCCGAGGAGGACGAGCGACGAGGTGCCGGCGGGAAGATAGACGTCGACCCGGCTGCCGAAGCGGATGAGGCCGACACGCTGGCCGGTGCCGACCCGGTCGCCGGCTTTCACCCAGGGCACGATGCGCCGGGCGACGAGGCCGGCGATCTGGGTGAAGCCGATGCGTGTGCCGTCGTCCGCCTGGACGAGGAAATGCTGGCGCTCATTGTCGTCGCTCGCTTTGTCGAGATCGGCGTTCAGGAACTTGCCGGCGATGTAGACGACGCGGCTGACCACGCCCGCGATCGGGGTCCGGTTGATGTGGACGTCGAAGACGCTCATGAAAATGGAGACCCGCACCACCGGATCGGGGCCGAGGCCGTCGTCGCCGCCCTGCAGTTCGCGCGGCGGCGGGACGCTGGTGATCATGGTCACCATGCCGTCGGCGGGGGCGACGATCAGCCCCTCCCCCTTCGGCGTCGTGCGGATCGGATCGCGGAAAAAGGCCGCGACCCAGAAGGTGATCCCCGCCATGATCCAGCCGATCCAGTCCCAATCGATCAGGAACCAGAAGATGAGCGTGATCGCGGCGGAGATGACGACGAACTTGCGCCCTTCCGGGTGGACGCTGGGCATGCGGTAGCGGACGTTGGTGGTGACGAGGTCCGGCTTGTCGAGCGATGGCATCGTGGGTTCTTAGGCGGTGCGGTGCGGCGAAACAACCGCGCGGCCGCCCCCGCTCGGGCGCTCCGGGCCCGGTTGATCCCTCGCCCCGCTCCGCTTAAGGCCCCGGGCAATCCTGAAAACATATCGAGGAAAGCGAAACCCGCGGATGGCGAAGATCAAAGTCGTAAACCCGATCGTCGAGCTGGACGGCGACGAGATGACCCGGATCATCTGGCAGTGGATCCGCGAGCGGCTGATCCTCCCCTATCTCGACGTCGATCTGCTTTATTTCGATCTCGGCATGGAGAATCGCGACGCCACCGAGGACCGGGTTACCGTCGAGAGCGCCGAAGCGATCAAGAAGCACGGCGTCGGGGTAAAATGCGCAACCATCACGCCGGACGAGGCCCGGGTCGAGGAGTTCGGCCTCAAGAAGATGTGGAAGTCGCCCAACGGCACCATCCGCAACATCCTGGGGGGCGTCGTCTTCCGCGAGCCGATCGTGATCGAGAACGTGCCCAGGCTGATCCCGGGCTGGACCGATCCCATCGTCGTCGCCCGCCACGCCTTTGGCGACCAGTATAAGGCGACCGACTTCCTCGTTCCCGGCCCTGGCAAGCTCACCATCAGGTTCGAAGGCGAGAATGGCGAAACAATCGAGCACGAGGTGTTCCAGTTTCCAGGCGCCGGCGTCGCCATGGGAATGTACAATCTCGACGATTCGATCCGCGAGTTCGCCCGCGCCTGCTTCGTCTACGGTTTGAATCGTGGCTGGCCCGTCTACCTGTCCACCAAGAACACGATCCTGAAAGCCTATGACGGCCGCTTCAAGGACATATTCGAGGAGGTGTTCAAAGCCGAGTTCGCCGGTCCCTTCAAGGAAGCCGGTATCGAATACCAGCACCGCCTGATCGACGACATGGTCGCCTCCGCGCTGAAGTGGAGCGGCAAGTTCGTCTGGGCCTGCAAGAATTACGATGGCGACGTGCAGTCCGACCAGGTGGCGCAGGGCTTCGGCTCGCTGGGCCTCATGACCTCGATCCTGATGACTCCGGACGGCAAGACGGTGGAAGCGGAAGCCGCGCATGGCACGGTCACCCGCCACTTCCGCATGCACCAGCAGGGCAAGGCGACTTCGACCAATCCGATCGCCTCCATCTTCGCCTGGACGGGCGGTCTCAAATATCGCGGCAAGTTCGACGGTACGCCCGAAGTCACCCGCTTCGCCGAGACGCTGGAGCGGGTCTGCATCGAAACGGTCGAGCAGGGCCAGATGACGAAGGATCTCGCCATCCTGATCGGCCCGGAACAGGCCTGGATGACCACCGAGCAATTTTTCGAAGCCGTGCGCTCCAATCTCGAAAAGGCGATGGCCGCCGCCTGAACCGATCCGAGCCCCTCCCCGTTGGGGAGGGGCTAACTTCCGGCGGCGTGGACGGGTGACAATCGAGGCGGGAGCCGCATAAAGGCGTCATGGCCCCAGACGAGTTCAGCACATCCGGCCTCAGCGACGCGCTCGTCATTCTCGGCGCCGCCGGCATCGTCATTCCCGCCTTTACCCGCATCCGGATCAGCCCGGTCATCGGCTTCATCCTGATCGGCCTGCTCGTCGGCCCTTCGGGCCTCGGCGCGATGAGCGGCGATTATCCCTGGCTCAACTACCTCACCATCTCGAACGTCCATGCGATCGAGCCGTTCGCCGAATTCGGAATCACGCTCCTCCTGTTCGCCATCGGCCTTGAGCTCAGCTTTAAGCGCCTGTGGGGCATGCGGCGGCTCGTCTTCGGCGTGGGCGCGGCTGAGCTTCTGGTCTCGGCGGCGCTTCTCGCGATAGTTGTTTATTGGGGCGGCGAGAACTGGACCGGCTCGGTCGCGCTCGGCCTCGCGCTCGCTTTGTCGTCCACCGCCATCGTCCTCCCGCTCGTCGGCACCACCAGCGCCGTCGGCCGCTCCGCGCTCGGCATGCTGCTCTTCGAGGACGTGGCGCTGGTGCCGATCATCTTTCTGCTCGGCGCAATGGCGCCGCATGCGGTGACGGGCGGGATCGGCGGGCTGGCCGAAACGCTGGCGCTCGGGCTCGTCACCGTCGCCGTCATGCTGGTTCTCGGCCGCGTCCTCCTGCCGCGCCTGTTCGCCCAGGCGGCGCGGACCAAGAGCCCCGAACTCTTCTTCTCGGCCAGCATCCTCGTCGTCATCGTCGCCAGCCTCGCCACCACCGCCGTGGGCCTGTCGCCGGTCATGGGCGCCCTCCTCGCCGGCATCCTCATCGCCGAGACCGACTACCATAGTGAAGTGGAGGTGATCACCGCGCCCTTGCGCGGCCTGGCGCTCGGCGTGTTCCTGATCACCGTCGGGATGAGCGTCGACCTCGCGCAGGTCGCGGCGGACTGGATGAACATCGTCGGCGCCGTCGTCGCGGTGGTGGTCCTGAAGGCCCTCGTCACGGCCGCGCTTCTCCGGGTCGAAGGCGCGCGCGGCGCGGTCGCGGCGGAGACCGGAGTCCTCATGGCCTCGCCTTCGGAAACCACTTTGATCGTCCTCGGCGCGGCCTCGGCGGCGCAGCTCATCAGCAGCGAAACGGCGGCCTTTTGGCAGATCGTCACCGCCATCGGCCTCACCATCACGCCCCTTCTCGGCCAGCTCGGCCGCCTTGCCGGCCGCCGCGTCGACATGGGAAGCGACGACGTGCCGGCGATCGCGCCCGGCGAGGAAGCGCCCGCGGCGGTGATCATCGGCTTCGGGCGGGTCGGACGCCTCGTCGCCGAGATGCTGAAAACGCACGGCCGCTCCTATGTCGCCGTCGATTCCAACGTCGACACCGTGACCTCGGCGCGGCTCGAGGGCTTCCCCATCCTGTTCGGCGACGTGTCGCGCCCCGAGCTGGTGGACCGGCTCAACCTCGGCCACGCCTCGGCGCTGATCCTCACCATGGACGATCCGGTGCTGACCGTGAGGCTCACGAAGAAGGTCCGCGCCTGGTGCCCGAACCTCACCATCGTCGCGCGCGCCCGGGACGCGCGTCATGCCGCGGAGCTCTACCGCGCCGGCGTGACGGATGCCGTTCCCGAAACGCTGGAAAGCTCGCTCCAGCTTTCCGAAGCCGTTCTCGTCGATCTCGGCATCGCGATGGGCCCGGTCATCGCCTCGATCCACGAAAAGCGCGCCGAGCTGCGCCGCGACATCATGAAGATGGGCGAAATGGACAAGGAGCCGCAGCTGAAGCGCCGGCGCCTCAGGGATGCGCTCCGCGCCCGCTGACTGCCGTCAGTTGATCCGCTCGCTCGCAATGACGGTGCAAGGCTGCTAGGTTCTTCGTCTGTTCTGTTAGGAGTGTTCCCCTTGGCTCAACGTTCGGGCAGCGCCGATCTGCCGCTTCACGGCGGGCGCGTGCCGCCGTGGCTCGGGCAGCGCATGGCGCGGCTCGGCGCGGTGATGAGCCAGGCGATCGTTCACCATTATGGCCGGGACGAGCTGCTCCGCCGGCTGTCGCACCCTTTCTGGTTCCAGTCGCTGGGCGCCGTCATGGGAATGGACTGGCACTCGTCGGGGATCACGACCAGCGTCGTCGGAGCCCTGAAGCGCGGCCTCAACCCGCTTGCCGGAGAGCTCGGCATCCAGGTCTGCGGCGGCCGTGGCAAGAGTTCGCGCGCCACGCCCGGAGAGCTGGCCGAGGCCGGTGAGCGCGCCGGCTTCGACGGCCTCGCGCTCGGACAAGCGAGCCGGCTCGTCGCGAAGGTCGATTCGGCCGCGGTGCAGGACGGCTTCGACCTCTATCTTCACGGCTTCATCGTCGCCGACGACGGCAAATGGGCGGTGGTGCAGCAGGGCATGAACGGAGGCAGCCGCACCGCGAGGCGTTATCATTGGCTTTCGGAAGGACTGACCAGCTTCGTCGACGCGCCTCATGCCGCTATTGAAGGGAAGCGGCAGGGCGAAATCGTAAACCTCGCCGACCGCCGTGCCGCGGCGTCGCGCGACGCGCAGCTCGAGCTGCTGGCGACGCTCGGCCCGGATCGGCTGGCGCGCGAAGCCGCCGCGCTCGAGCGGGCTCCCGCCGCGGTCGAAGCCGCCCCCCTTCTCCCGCACCTGGTGATGCCGGACCATCACGACGTCAGACCCGGCGACGTCATCCTGCGTCGCCTTCACGGCACGCTCGCCGCCGCCGCGGATGCAGGGCCGAAGGACTTTGCCGAGCTGCTGCAGGTCCCGGGCGTGGGCCCGCGCACCGTGCGCTCCCTGGCGATGGTCGCCGAAGTGATCCACGGCGCCCCGTGCCGCTTCGCCGATCCGGCGCGCTTCTCGCTGGCCCATGGCGGCAAGGACCGGCATCCCTTCCCCGTGCCGCTCAAGGTTTATGACAAGACGATCGGCGTGCTGAAGAGCGCCATCGAAACCGCGAAACTCGGAAACGAGGAAAAGCTCGACGCGATCCGGCGGCTGGACGCGCAGGCGCGGCGGCTGGAGCGGGCGGCGTCGGGGCCTTCGCTGGACGCCTATGTCGCCGAGGAAGAGGCGCGGAGCCACGACTATGGCGGCATGAGCGTCTTCGGCCCGGAGCCCGCGGCCATACGGCGCGGAACGCACCCGCTCCGCTCGGCATGAGCTTGTCGTCGGTGCCTTCCGCGATGACCATGCCCCCAACGCGGCGCAATTCGCCGGTGCCTTAGCGCTCAACAGCATCGCGGCGCCGCTGCCTCCAGCCGACAACGATTCCCGCGACGAACCAGAACAGGAAGACCAGACGAAACAAGGGGATCCAGAAAGGCTCGTCCCAGCTGATGTACAGGACCATTCGCCACAGGATCCAGGCGCAGCCGGCAGCCGCGAAAATCTGGAGCAGCGGCCAATTGGCGCCGGCGCCCGCGTGCGACGCGAACCACCATGCCGCCCGGCTGCGCGGCGGCGGCGGCGCGTAGAGCGAGAAGGCGAAGCGTGCGAACGGGTAGCAGGTGACGAGGGTGAAAAGCGGAACTGCGAACAGCTCGAGGATCGGTATATAGTCGCTGAAGCAGTCCTCCGGCCGCGGCGGCGCGGACACTTCGCAGGGCGGGCCGATGGGTCCGTAGATGAAGACGAGCGGAATCGCGAGCCAGAGGAGAATGCCGGTGAGGCCCGCGAACCAGCGCAGGACCTCCCCCGCTTTCACGCGCCGACCGGCTCCAGAGCGTCCCGCACCGCCTGAACCGCATCCGCCGCCTTTGTCCCATCCGGGCCGCCGCCCTGGGCCATGTCGGGACGGCCGCCGCCGCCCTGGCCGCCGAGGGCCGCGACGGCGCACTTGACGAGGTCGACGGCGCTGAGCTGCGACGTCAGATCGTCCGTGACGCCGACGGCCGCGGCGGCTCGGCCTTCGTTCACGGCGACCATCACGGCGACGCCCGATCCGATCCGCGCCTTGGCGTCATCGACGAGGCCGCGCAGGGCCTTCGGGTCCATGCCGTCGAAGATCTGGCCGATGAAGTTCCTGCCGCCGACCTGCTCCGGCCCGGCCGCTTCGGCCTTGGAGCCGCCGCCCATGGCCAGCGCCTTTTTCGCTTCGGCAAGCTCGCGCTCCAGGCGGCGGCGGTCCTCGACGAGGGCGGCCACGCGGGCGGGAACGTCTTCCGGCGCGGCCTTGAGCGAGGCCGCGGCTTCGCGGAGCCGGTCCTCGCGGCCGGTGAGCCAACGCCGCGCGGCTTCGCCGGTCAGCGCTTCGATCCGGCGCACGCCCGCGGCAACGGCGCTTTCGCCGACGATCTTGAAGAGCTGGATGTCGCCCAGCGCCTCGACGTGCGTGCCGCCGCACAATTCGACCGAATAAGGCGCGTCGGGGCCGGTGCCCATCGAAAGGACCCGGACCTCGTCACCATATTTCTCGCCGAACAGGGCCATGGCCCCGGCCTCGATGGCTTCGTCGGGGCGCATGAGCTTGGTCGTGACCGGCTGGTTGTGGCGGATGTGGGCGTTCACCTCCGCCTCAACCGCTTCGATGTCGTCGCGGGTCAGGGCCTTCTGGTGCGCGAAATCGAAGCGGAAATAGTCCGGGCCGACGAGGCTCCCCTTCTGAGTCACGTGGGTGCCGAGGCGGTGGCGGAGCGCGGCGTGGAGCAGGTGGGTGGCGCTGTGATTGGCGCGGGTGCGGCGGCGGCGCTCCTCGTCGACCGCGAGGTGAACCGCATCGCCCAAGGCGAGCTCACCCGCCTCGATCACGGCATGGTGCGCGTGAAGCCGGCCGAGCGGCTTCGACGTGTCTCGAACAAGCGCCGACAAGCCCTTGTCGTTGCTCATCTTTCCGGAGTCGCCGACCTGGCCGCCGCTTTCGCCGTAAAAGGGCGTCTGGTTGGTGAGGACGAGGACTTCGTCGCCCGCGACAGCGCGCTCGACCCTGGCCCCGTCCTTGACGATGGCGAGGACCTGGCCTTCGCCTTCATGGCCGGCATAGCCGATGAATTCGGTCGAGCCATGCTCTTCGGCGATGTCGAACCAGACGTCTTCCGACGCCTTGGCGCCCGAGCCCTTCCAGGCGGCGCGGGCGGCCGCCTTCTGCTCGGCCATGGCGGCGTCGAAGCCGGCGCGGTCGACGGTGCGGCCCTGGGCGCGAAGCGCGTCCTCGGTGAGATCGTAAGGGAAGCCGTACGTGTCGTAGAGCTTGAAGGCGACGTCGCCGGGCAGCGTTCCGCCCTCGCCCATCGAGGCGGTCGCTTCGTCGAGCAGGCGCAGGCCGTTGACCAGGGTCTGGCGGAAGCGGGTTTCCTCCAGCTTCAGCGTTTCCTCGAGCAAGGGCTGGGCGCGGACGAGCTCGGGATAAGCGGCGCCCATTTCGGCGACCAGCGACGGCACCAGCCTGTGCATGAGCGGCTCGGCGGCGCCGAGCAGGTGGGCGTGGCGCATGGCGCGGCGCATGATCCGGCGAAGGACGTAGCCCCTGCCTTCGTTGGACGGCAGCACGCCGTCGGCGACGAGGAAGCCCGAGGCGCGAAGATGATCGGCGATCACCCGGTGGCTCGCCTTGGAGCCGCCTTCCGCCTTGGTCCGCGTCAGCTCTTCGGAGGCCGAGATGAGAGCGCGGAACGTGTCCGTATCATAATTGTCCGGGACGCCCTGCATGACGGCCGCGATGCGCTCCAGGCCCATGCCGGTGTCGATCGACGGCCGCGGCAGATCGCGGACGATCTCGTTCGCTTCCTGCTCATATTGCATGAAGACGAGGTTCCAGACTTCGACGAAGCGGTCGCCGTCCTCGTCCGGCGAGCCGGGCGGTCCGCCGGCGATGTGATCGCCGTGATCGAAGAAGATTTCCGAGCAGGGGCCGCACGGCCCGCTGTCTCCCATCGCCCAGAAATTGTCCTTGGTGGGAATGCGGATGATCCGGCTTTCGGGAAGCCCGGCGATCTTGCGCCACAGATCGAAGGCTTCGTCGTCCGTATGGTAGACGGTGGCGGTCAGCCGGTCGGGCGACAGGCCCCATTCCTTCGTCAGCAGGGTCCAGGCGTGGGTGATCGCCTGTTCCTTGAAATAATCGCCGAAGGAGAAATTGCCGAGCATCTCGAAAAAGGTGTGGTGGCGCGCGGTGTAGCCGACATTGTCGAGATCGTTATGCTTGCCGCCGGCGCGGACGCACTTTTGCGACGACGCGGCGCGGTTGTAGGGGCGCGTCTCGAGGCCGGTGAAGACGTTCTTGAACGGCACCATGCCCGCATTGACGAACATCAAGGTCGGATCGTTGTGCGGAATGAGCGGCGCCGAGGGCACCACCTCGTGCCCGGACGCGCCGAAATATTCGAGGAATGAGCGGCGGATGTCGTTCGTGGAGGTCATGGCCGCGACTTAAGCCACATGCTGCGATGCGGCAAGCGCGGGCGACCGGGGCAATGCGGCCGGCGGGCGCGAATCGACCCTGGGCGAGATGGCGCGATTCGGCGCGTTCGGGCGCGAAAGGTCCCAAAGGTCGCACTGGCCATGGACTTCGCGCCGCGCGGCTCGATCGAGGCAGAAGACGAAGCGGTTTCGGCGCATGGCGGCGAGCCAAGCACGCGAAACCCTACTTTGAAAGAGGCGCCCTCCCTCTTGCGTTCGCCGGGCAACAGGTGAATCGTGACTCCCTTCAACGGCGCGGAACCGCGTCTTCCTCGCGGACCGCGTGCAGGCGGACGAAGGAGACGCTCATGCCCGAAAGAGCTGCAGGCACCAGAACGATCGCGCTCGTGGGCCCCGGCGGGGCCGGCAAGACCAGCCTCGCCGAAGCCCTTCTCTTTGCGGCCGGCGCGATCGACCGGCAGGGCCAGGTCGCCAGCGGATCGAGCGTCGGCGATTCGACCCCGGAAGCGCGGGCACGCGGCGGATCGACCGAGCTCAACCTGATGCGCTTCGACTTCATGGGCGATCGCTATGCGCTGATCGACTGCCCCGGCTCGGTGGGCTTCGCGGCGGACGGGGCTTTGGGCGTCGCCGCGGCGGACCTGGCGCTGGTCGTGGTCGATCCCGAGGCGGACCGCGCCGTGCTCGCCGAGCCGACCTTGCGCATGCTGGAAGCGCTCGGCGTGCCGCACATGATCTTCGTCAACAAGATCGATCAGGCGCGCGGCAGCATCCAGGGGGTGCTGGAAGCGCTGCAGCCGATGAGCGGCGAGCCCCTCCTCGCGCGCCAGATCCCGATCCGCAACGGCGAGAAGATTTCCGGCTTCGTCGATGTGGCGCTGGAGCGTGCCTTTCACTACCGGCCCGGCAAGCCTTCCGAGCCCGCGGAGATACCGGCCGACCTCGC
>DASVQT010000185.1:0-8680 GCA_036388975.1 Allosphingosinicella sp.
CTAGCGCCGCGGCTCGACCGGGCCTGTTGCCCCGGGCGCTTCGGCGGCGACGGCCAGCATCGCCGTCCATGCCGCCACATTCTGCCTGAGCTGCGCCGGATCGATCTTGTCGAGCGTGTCGTCGGGCGTGTGGTGATAGTCGAAATAGCGCGTGCCGTCCTGCTGGAGCTGGATGGTCGGCACGCCCGACGCCGAAAGCGGCCCGATGTCCGAGCCGCTCGCTTCGGTAAGCGAGCCGCGCACCACGCCGAGCGGGAAGAGCAGGCGTGCGATCTCGTCCACCATCGGCCGCGCCGACGCGTTGAGCCGGCTGTCGAAGCGCCAGACCCGGTCGGCTCCGAAGTCGCTCTCCGCGATCACGGCATGGTTGTCGCCGCGATGGCGGTTCAGATAGTCGAGCCCTCCGAACAGGCCCACTTCCTCCGCGCCGAACCAGACTACGCGAATGGTGCGCAGCGGCTGGCCCGCCTGCATGATCCGGTGCGCGGCGGCGGTGACGATGCCGCAGCCCGCTGCGTCGTCGAACGCGCCGGTGCCCATGTCCCAGCTGTCGAGATGGCAGGCGACCATGACGATGCCGGCGGCGGGATCCCGGCCCGGCACTTCGGCGAAAACGTTGCCTGAGCGGCCGCGGGTCATGCGCGGCGTTAAAGTGAGACTCATCCGCACGGGCCGGCCATTCGCGCGCATCAAGACACGCTGGAGCTGCTCGGCATCCGGAAGCGACAGCGCCGCCGCCGGGATCGGGCGGACGCCCTCGGCCCAGCTCTGGACGCCCGTATGCGGGTTGCGGTGGTAATCGGTGCCGATCGAGCGGATCACGATGGCCGCGGCGCCCTTCCGGCTGGCGAGGGACGGACCTTCGCGCCGGGCGCGCCCGAAATAGCCGTAGCTCGATCCGTCCTGCGTGCGCGACATCTGGTGGCTGACGAAGACGATCTTGCCGCGCACGGCGGAATCCGGCGCCTGTTCGAGATCCTCGATCCGTTCGAAGCCGACCACTTCGGCGGTGATCCCGCGTGCGGGCGTCGCGCCGCTGTTGCCGAGCGCCGTCAGAACGAGCGGCTGCGGAAAGGGCGAGACGATCTCGGCCCGCTCCTCGCCGCGCACCCAGACGGGCATGTCGAAATGCTCAACGCGCACGTTGCGGAAGCCGAGGCCGGTGAGGCGGGTCACGGCCCAGGCGCGGGCGCGCTCCTCTGCCTCCGTGCCGGCGAGGCGCGGGCCGACTTCTGTGGTGAGGTCTTCCGTGATGTTCCAGGCGACGCGATCGTTGCTCAGCGCCTCGTCGCGAAGCTGGGCCGCGCGCGCGCGGATCGATCCGGCGGCCGCCGCGGTGGCCGGGGCCGGGCTCGGCTGGGCCGATTCGGCGAGTAGGGGGAGGGGGGCGAGGGCGGTGGCGGCGAGCAGGGCCGCGCTCAGCAAGGATTGACGCATCATGTGAGCTGTTCCGGGACAAGGGCGGGAAATGTCCCATGGCAGCACAGAGTTCGGGGCACAAGCGGGGCCGCAACCCCTCCCGCGCGGGCGCAAGACGAGGGATAATCGCGCCTCGACAGGAGGGATTATATGGCGACGATCATCGTTCCGGCCAACGCGGCAGGCGAAGTCAAGCGGGGCTGGGCCGGCCGGTTCGCCGAGGCGCGCTGGATCGTGCCGGCCATTTTCGCCGTCGCCATCGCCCTGCGCCTCCTCGTCATCCTGCTCCTTCCGACGACGCCGGTCTCGGACGGCCAATTCTACATGGAGCGCGCAGCCGAGATGGCGGCTGGGCTCGGCTACCAGGAAGACGGGCATCCGACCGCCTTCTGGCCGGTCGGCTATCCGGCGCTGCTCGCGGGGTCGATGATGGTCTTCGGCCCGAATTTGGTCGGCCCGCTGCTCCTCAACCTCCTCGCCGCCGCCGCCACCGTGTGGCTGGTCCTGTGGTTCGGCCGGCGCCTGGCGGGAAGCGAAGCGGCGGCGCGGCTCGCGGCCCTGCTCTACGCCCTGTATCCCGCCCACATCGTCTACACCGGTGCGCCGTTCAACGAAGTGGTCACGACCGCGCTCGCCATGGGGGCGTTCGCCCTGCTCGTGGCCGGCCGGCGCAGGATGCTCTGGCTGGTCGCGGCGGGCCTGCTCTTCGGGATTGCGACGCTGATGCGGCCCCAGGTCATGCTCTTTCCGGCGGGCGCGATCGTCGCGCTGCTGCTCGTCTACCGCGACTTCCTGTGGCGCGACGCGGCGAAGGCGGCCTTGGTCGTCCACATCGCCCTCTTCGCGGCGGTGATGCCGTGGAGCCTTCGCAACCAGCAGGTGTTCGGCGAGTTCGTGCTCGTCTCCACCAACGGCGGCATCGCCCTCCAGGCCGGCGCCAACGATCTCGCGCACGGCGATCATTTCAACGTCTACGCTTCGCCGCTCGCCGCCGAGATTGGCATTCCGTTCGAGGACCGGGTCCGCCGCCAGGTGGAGATGGACCGGCGCCTCAAGGACATGGCGTGGCAGTGGATCGGCGAGAATCCCGGCCGCTGGGCGGCGCTCGGCGTGCGCAAGATGTATCTCCTCTGGCACAAGGACAGCGACGCTTTCTGGTCGGTGAAGAACGGGCGTCCGCACATGGCGGGGGCGATCACCGCTGCGCAGTGGGCGAACCAGCTTTTCTACACCTTGATCCTGGCGCTCGCCTTGTTTCCGTTCGTGGTCTCCGCCGGGGCGATCCTGCGCGGGCGGGACGCGCTCAAGCCGCTGGCGCTTCTCTTCTGCATGCCCGCCTTCGTCACCATCCTCGCCTTCGCCTTCAGCGGGCAGATACGCTACCACTTCCCGGCCATGCCCTTCCTGTTCGTCGCGGCGGCATGGGCGCTGGTGCGCTTCCACGGGTTTGCGATTCGCCCCCGAAGCCAGTAGGGAGGCGCACACCTTCCGAACATTGCCTGGAGAGCGAGCGCCGCCATGGCCGCACAGTATAGCTTCGTCATGAAGAACCTGACCAAGACCTTCCCCGGTCAGGCGAAACCCATCCTCAACAACGTCCACCTGCAATTCTATCCGGACGCCAAGATCGCCATCATCGGCCCGAACGGCTCCGGCAAGTCGACGCTGATGAAGATCATGGCCGGCCGCGACACGGAATTTTCGGGCGAGGCCTGGCCGGGCGAGCATATCCGCGTCGGCTATCTGGAGCAGGAGCCGCAGCTCGATCCCACCAAGACGGTGAAGGAGAACGTCATGGACGGCGTTCGTCCGGTCGCCGACATGATGGACCGCTTCAACGAAATATCGACCCTGATGGGCGACCCGCCCGCCGATGCCGACTTCGACGCTTTGATGACGGAAATGGGCGAGCTCCAGGAGAAGATCGACGCGGTCGACGGCTGGAGCCTCGACAACCAGCTCGAGATCGCGATGGACGCATTGCGTTGTCCGCCAGGCGACTCCGCCATCGAAAACCTGTCCGGCGGCGAGAAGCGCCGCGTGGCGCTCACCAAATTGCTCCTCGAGAAGCCCGACATCCTGCTCCTCGACGAGCCGACCAACCACCTCGACGCCGAGAGCGTCCAGTGGCTCGAAAAGCACCTCGTCGATTATCCGGGCAACGTGATCCTCGTCACCCACGACCGCTACTTCCTCGACAATGTGGTGAACTGGGTGCTCGAGCTCGATCGCGGCCGCTACTACATCTACGAGAGCAATTACTCTGGCTATCTGGAGAAAAAGGCGAAGCGCCTCGAACAGGAAGAGCGCGAGGAGCAGGGCAAGCAAAAGGCGATCCAGGAGGAGCTGGACTGGATCCGGCGCAGCCCCAAGGCGCGCCAGACCAAGTCCAAGGCCCGCATTAAGGCGTTCGACGAGCTGGTCGAAGCACAGGAGAACCGCTCGCCCGGCAAGGCCCAGATCCTCATCCAGGTTCCCGAGCGCCTCGGCGGCAAGGTGATCGAAGCCAAGGGCCTGACCAAGGCCTATGGCGACAAATTGCTGTTCGAGGACCTGTCATTCTCGCTTCCGCCCGGCGGCATCGTCGGCGTGATCGGCCCGAACGGCGCGGGCAAGACGACCCTCTTCAAGCTCATCACCGGCGTCGAGCAGCCCGACGAAGGTGCGATCGAGATCGGCGAAACCGTGCACTTGGGCTATGTCGACCAGAGCCGCGACGCGCTCGATCCCAACCACAATGTCTGGGAGGAAGTGTCGGGCGGCGCCGACGTGTTCAAGCTCGGCAAGCACGAGGTCGCGACCCGCGCCTATGTCGGCGCCTTCAACTTCCGCGGCCCCGACCAGCAGAAGAAAGTCGGGCAACTGTCGGGCGGCGAGCGCAACCGGGTCCACATGGCGAAGATGCTGCAAAAGGGCGGCAACGTCCTCCTGCTCGACGAGCCGACCAACGATCTCGACGTCGAGACGCTGCGCGCGCTCGAGGACGCGCTCGAGAATTTCGCCGGCTGCGCCGTGGTGATCAGCCACGACCGCTTCTTCCTCGACCGCCTCGCCACCCACATCCTCGCCTTCGAAGGCGACAGCCATGTGGAATGGTTCGAAGGAAACTTCGAAGCTTATGAGGAGGACAAGCGGCGCAGGATGGGTCCGGAAGCGGACCGGCCGCACCGGATGACGTACCGGAAGCTGACGCGGTAAGCGGGCGGCATGGCCGGGACACAGCCCGTGCCCTTACCGATACCGACGGAGCTGCAAAGCGAACTCGCCGGCTATAGCGCCGAAGCGGTGAGGGAGGGGTGTTCAGGGGCCAAGGTCTTTCGCATGACGGCCGCGGGGGAGCCGACGCTCTTCCTGAAAGTTGAGCGGGCGGGCCCGTGCAATGAATTGCTCGATGAAGCGGACCGCCTTCGGTGGCTGGGTGCCGTTGGCATCGGATGCGCCCAAGTCGTCCGCTCCGTGCATGATGGCGTCGGCGACTGGTTGCTCATGAGCGAGGTTCCGGGACGAGACCTTTCCTGTGCATCGGACCTGGAGCCGGTTCAGATCGCCGAAATAATGGCGGATGCGTTGAGCGCGCTCCACACGCTCCCGACGGCGGAATGCCCGTTCGATATGCGCCTCGACCCTCTTCTCGCCCGCGCCGCCGAGCGGGCGGAGGCTGGCCTGGTGGATGAACAGGATTTCGACGCGGAGCATCTCGGGTTAAGTGCGGCGGACCTGCTGCCGGTGCTTCTCTCGCGGCGGCCGCCGGAGCAGGATCTCGTCGTCACCCACGGCGATGCCTGCCTGCCGAACCTGATCGCCCTGGGTGACCGGTTCGCGGGCTTCATCGATTGCGCTAGGCTCGGTTTGTCCGACCGCTATCGAGATCTTGCCCTCGCCGCTCGAAGCATCGCGGGCAACCTCGGTGCCGAGTTCGTCGGATCCTTCTTCTTGCGCTACGGCATCGAGCCGGATCAGCAGCGGCTCGCATACTACCGACTGCTCGACGAATTCTTCTGAGCCCGGCGGGGGCTTGGGGAACGACCTCCCGCCGCTCGCCTCACGCGGGTGCAGGCAAGAGCGGCTGCGCTACCGCACCCGCTTCACATACACCTTCCCGTCCTGCCGGCGCTCTGTCGCGAAGTTCGGGATGGCGTCGATGAGGTCGGCGAGGTTGGAATAGCCGTAGCTCCTGGCGTCAAAGGAGGAGCGGTTGCCGGCGCGCTGGCCGACTTCCGACAAGGTCGCATAGCCGCGCTCGTCGCGCTTCGAGGCGCGGAAGGCGGCGCCGAGGACTTTGACGAGTTCCTCGTCGATCGGCTGCTTGCCCGCCGAGCTTGCCTTCGGCTTGTCGGCGGCGGCTTTGCCGGCGGGGGCGGGCTCGTCCACCTCCACTTCGGCGGCCTGGGCCTTGGTCAAAGCGGCGACGTCGATGAAGCGGCTGCAGGCCTGCTGGAACGACATGGGCGCGCGCTGCGTCCCGAAGCCGTAGACCGGCACGCCGTCCTGGCGGATGCGCATGGCGAGCGGCATGAAGTCGCTGTCGCTGGACATGATCCCGAAGCCGTGGACTCGGCCGCCGAACAGCAGGTCCATCGCGTCGATGGTCATCTTCATGTCGGTGGCGTTCTTGCCCTTGGTGAGATCGAACTGCTGGTGCGGTTCGATGGCGTGGCGGTGGGTCATTTCCGCCCAGCCTTTCAGCGCCGCCTTGCTCCAATTGCCGTAGGCGCGGCGGATGTTCACCGTGCCGAGCTCCGCCAGCACCGTCAGCACCGCATCGAGCGTTTCGGGAGACGCATTGTCCGCGTCGATGAGAAGGGCGATATTGCCTGTTTGGGCGGAGCGTGTCTCGGGCATGACGACGCTCTAGACCGCCCGAGGCGCGGAACCAAGGCGGGCCGTGCCTCCTTCTTTCCGCAAGCCCGGCACCCGGACCAAGAGAAGGAGACGTGCATGCGCCCCACCCGCCGCTCGGCCGCCGCCGCCGCGCTCGCTTTGGCGCTGGCGGCGTGCGGAACCGGGGAGGTCGCGGCTGTGGAGCCCACCGCGGAGCGTCCGCCCTGGGCCGACGGCCGCGAAATCGTCACGGTCGCGCGCGGGAACGCCGCGCCCCAGAATCTTTCCAGGCTGCCCGCGCGCATTCTGGCGCTGCACAATCGCGAGCGCGCCGCCGCCGGCGTCCCGCCGCTCGCCTGGGACGCGGCGCTGGCGTCCGCCGCCGCATCCTACGGTCCGGCGCTCGCCGCGCGCGGACGCCTGGTCCACTCGCCGGCCGCGAGCCGTCCCGGCCAGGGCGAGAATCTGTGGATGGGCACGCGCGGCAGCTTTTCCATCGAGGAGATGGTCGGGAGCTGGGCGGCGGAGAAGAGACTATTCACGCCCGGCACCGTCCCCCAGGTCAGCCGAAGCGGCCATTTCTCGGACGTCGGACATTATACGCAGATGATCTGGCGCCGCACGACGCGGCTCGGCTGCGCCCTCCACAGCGGCGGCGGCAACGATTACCTGATCTGCCGATATTCGCCGCCGGGCAACGTGCTCGGCCAAAGCGTGCCTTAGTGCGGACGCTCGAGCGCGCTGGCCTGCGCGTCATATTCCTCGGCCATGCGCGCCAGCGTATCGACGGTGTCCTTGTCGCCGATCGTTTGCGCAAGGCGGCGGCAGCGCTTCGCCTGCGCATTGAGGTAATCGGCGCGCTTGCTGTCGGTGAGATCGACGAAGAGATTGACCGCGCCTCGGAAGACGCCATCTTCGTCGAAGATCGGCGTAGGGAAGGGGAGGACTGGAATCCGCGTGCCGTCCGGCCGTTCGGCAATCGCTTCCACGCCTCGGACGGCACGGCGCTCCCGCACCGCGACGGCCATCGGGCATTCCTCGTGCGGCAGCGGCTCGCCGTCCGCCGTATAAAGCCGATGGCTCACGCAATAACGGTCTTCGCCGATGCGCGGCGTTCGGCCGGCGACCCGGGCGACGGCCGAGGTGCAGAAAACGACCCGCCCGTCGGCGTCGGTCACGTAAAGAGGAGCGCCGAGCGCCTCCAGCGCCGCATGGGCGGCGGAGCCGCTGCGGCCGAGCGCGCTGACGGCCTCGGCAACCAGTGTTTCGGGGCCGCTCGTGTCTGGCGTCATGACGTTGATGAGGATGAACTCGGTGAACAGGTTGCAGCTTGGGTTCGGGCATTAACGCAGATCAGGGACCTTCGTTCCCGACCGCGGCACGCTTTCGCAACTTCGGCTCGGGACCAGGTCGCCGTCCCATAACGGCACAGGTGGCACGCCGGTTCGTTAACCCTGCGAAACTTTGCGCCGCCACGTCTATTCCTCCCCGGTTGATGAGAAAAAAGGGGACGTGCGGCGATGCGCCTGATCTCAACGCTTGCGGCCGCGGCGGCGCTTGCCGGCTGCGCCACTTACGATGCCCATGACGACGGGCGCGGCGATTATGGCCGCTACCGCTATGAAGGAAGCGCCTGGAACGCCCGGCAGGGCAGCGCCGGCCCGCTCCGGGGTCCGGGCGTCGACCGGCTCGACCCCTGGCTTGCCGAAACGCGCGAAGGGAGCGTCATCCTGCGCCACGGCTGGGAAGATGCGCGCGGCGGCTTCGTCGATCCGGACGTTGCGGAGCGGGTCAATGCCTGGTTCCGCCGCTATGCCGACGCGGACCGCGACTGGTGCCTCACCGACGAGGAGATTCGCTCCGCCCTCGTCTGGGCCGCCCGCAATGTCGAACTCGGCCTGAGCGGCCGCCCCAACCGCCGCTGATCCTTCGGCGTCGATCGTTCAAGGGTAGGCGATCGCCACGATTTCATAGTCGCGCTCGTCCGACGGCAACACGACTCGCCTGACGTCGCCGACAGCCGCGCCCTTGATCGCGCGCCCGATGGGCGAATTCCAGGCGATCCGGCCCGCCGCGGCATCGGTTTCGTCTTCGCCGACCAGGGTCACGATCCGCTCCTCGTCCGCTTCGTCGGCAAGCGTCACCGTGGCGCCGAACCAGACGCGGCCCCGGTCCGGCTGCGCGGCGGGATCGGTGACCTTGGCCTCCTTCATCCGCCGCGACAGGAAGTTGATCCGCCGGTCGATCTCGCGCAGCCGCTTTCGCCCATAGAGATAATCGCCATTCTCCGAACGGTCGCCGTTGGACGCGGCCCAGGAAATAACGTCGACGATCTTCGGCCGCTCGACGCCATACAGCGCCTCATATTCCTCGCGCAGGGCGCGGTAACCGGCGGGCGTGATGTAGTTGGGGCGGTCGGTCATGCGATCCTCCCCGCAAG
>DASVQT010000186.1:0-18341 GCA_036388975.1 Allosphingosinicella sp.
CCACCACCCATCGGGTGGTCCCCCTCCCCAAGCAAGCTTGGGGAGGAATTAGGCCGGGCGGGCGCGCTCGCTCGCGATCCAGGCGTCGATTTGTGCTTCGAGTACGTCGAGCGGGACGGCGCCTTGCTCGAGCACGGCGTCGTGGAAGCGGCGGAGATCGAAGCGGGGGCCGAGGGCCTGCTCCGCCCGGGTCCTGAGTTCCCTTATCTTGAGCTCGCCGATCTTGTAGGCGACGGCCTGACCCGGATTGGTGATGTAGCGGTTCACCTCGGCTTCGATGTTGGCGCGGCTCAAGGCGCTGTTGTCCACCATGAAGTCGATTGCGCGCTGCCGGGACCAGCCGAAAGCGTGGATGCCGGTGTCGACGACGAGCCGCGTCGCTCGCCACATTTCGTAGCTGAGCCGGCCCATGTCGCGCGGCGGCGTGTTGTAGAGCCCCATCTCGATCCCGAGGCGCTCGGAATACAGGCCCCACCCTTCCACGAAGGCGGTGAAGAAGGTGGCATGGCGCCGGAATTCAGGGAGGTCCAGCTCCTGCTGGATCGCGATCTGCTGGTGGTGGCCGGGCACCGCTTCGTGCACCGTCAGCGCCGGCATTTCCCAGAGCGGGCGCTGATCGAGCTTGGAGGTGTTGACCCAGTAGATGCCGGGAATGCCCGCTTCGAGCGACCCGTCGCTGTAATAAGCGGTGGTGGTCCCTTCCGCGATCTCGGCGGGGATTTCGCGGATCGTGTAGGGGAGACGCGGCAGGCGGCCGAACAGGCTCGGCATGCGCCCGTCTATCTCCTTGGCGAGACGCGCCGCTTCCTGCATCAACTGCTCGCCGGTGCGCGGATAGTGGACGGGGTTGGTGCGCAGGTCCTGGATGAAGGCCTCGCGGCTCGGAAAGCCCGCGGTGCGGGCGACCGTCTCCATTTCGGCCCGTATTCGGGCGACTTCGCGAAGGCCGAGCTGATGGATCTGCTCGGCGGTCATGTCGGTCGTCGTGTGCTGGCGGATGCGATACGCGTAGAATTCACGCCCGCCCGGCTGCTCGGAAATGGCGACCGTCCGGCGGCAGCGCGGCGCCACTTCGCGCAGATAAAAAGCGTGGTGCTCGCGGTATTGCGGAAAGAGCGTGCCGGTGATGATCGTGCGCGCCCGCTGTTGCATCGCGGCCCAATCGGCCTCGCTCATGCCCGCGGGGCGGGTGCGGGTGAAGGGCCGGTAGAAGCGCGAGGCCTCGGGCGTGGCGGTGACGACGCCGGAGATCGTGCGGTCCGCATTCTGCATGACGTCGCAGGGGAGCGTGTACCCTTCGGCGACCGAGCGGCGGGTGATCCGGATCGCTTCCTGGTTGAGCGCCGGATATTGTTCGAGCCGGCTGAGATAGCTTTCGTAATCGGCGCGCGTGCGGAACGGGAGCTGGTCGGCCATGCCGGCGAAGCTCTGGTGCCAGCCGCCGCGCTGCGAATACATGACCATGCGCTGGCCGAAGCGGTTGCGCTCGATCTGCTCGGCGAGGTTGCGGCGCAGGAGCGCATGATTGGTCCGCCCGGCGGCGTCGAGCTGGGCGGCGGGAATGGCGTTCAGCCGGTCGAGGAAGCCCTGCGCTTCGCGCGCTTCCCGGTCCGAAGCTTCGAGGCTGATGTCGGGGAGGCGGTCGTCATGGTCGCGCACGCCGAGGCGCGTGGCGGTGACGGGGTCGTTCCTAAGATACCATTGCCAATGCTCCGCCAGGAGCCGGCTGAGGTCTTCCGCCGGCGTGGCCGCCGCTGGAGCGGGCATGGCGGCCGCCAGCAAGGCTGCGAGGATCAGTTTGCGCATCGTTCACCTCCTTGTTCCTCCCCGCCGGCGGGGAGGATTTCATGTCCGCGTCCGTTCCGCTTCGATCCAGGCGCCGACCTGGCTTTCCAGCACGTCCAGCGGGACGGAGCCGTTCCTCAGCACCGCGTCGTGGAAGCGGCGGATGTCGAAACGGGCGCCCAGCTCCTGCTCGGCGCGGCGGCGCAGCTCGCGGATGCGGATGTTGCCGATCATGTAGCCCAAAGCCTGGCCGGGCCAGCTGATGTAGCGGTTGACCTCGGCGTCGATGTTCGCGTCGGTCAGCGCGGTGTTTTCGCGCATGAAGGCGACGGCGCGCGCCTTGTCCCAGCCCATGGCGTGGATACCGGTGTCGACCACCAGGCGCGCGGCGCGCCACATTTGGTAGGAAAGCTGCCCCATGCGGCGCGCGGGCGTGTCGTAGAGGCCCATCTCCTGCCCGAGACTTTCGGAATACAGGCCCCATCCTTCCGTGAATGCGGTGTAGCTGGTGAAGTGCCGGCGGAAGGACGGCAGATCGAGCTCCTGCTGCAGCGCGATCTGGTGATGATGGCCTGGCACCGCTTCGTGCAGGCTGAGAGCCGGCACTTCCCACAAGGGGCGCTGATCGAGCTTGGACGTGTTGACGTAATAGGTGCCGGCAATGCCGCTCTCGGGCGACCCCTGGTTGTAATAAGCCGTGGTGGTCCGCTCGGCCGTTTCCGCCGGAATTTCGCGGATGCCGTAGGGCAGGCGCGGCAGCGTGCCGAACAAGGCCGGCATATGCCCGTCGATCGTCTTGGTGACGCGCGCGACTTCGCGCATCAGCTGTTCGGGCGTGGTCGCGAAGTAGCGCGGATCGGTCCTGAGATGCTCGATATAGGCCTGGCGGGTCGGGAAGCCGGCTTCGCGCGAGACCGAGTCCATTTCGCCGAGAATGCGCCGGACCTCCGTCATGCCGATGGCGTGGATCTGCTCCGGCGAAAGGTCCGTGGTGGTATATTGCCGGGCGCGGAAGGCGTAATATTCCCGGCCGCCGCGCTGCGCCGAGACGCTGTCGGTGCGGGCGCAGCGCGGGCGATATTCGGCATTGTAGAAATCGAGGTGGCGCCGATAGGCGGGATTGATCGTGCCGGCGATGACGGTGCGCGCCCGCTGCTGCATCGCCGCCCAGTCCGCTTCGGAAACGTCGACCGGCCGGGTGCGGGTGAAGGGCTCGTAGAAGCGCGACTGGGCCGGGTCCTCGGCAATCACGCCCGAAATGCTCCGTTCGTAGCCGTCGAGCACCGAGCAGGGGAGAACGTAGCCGCCGCGCACCGCCTGGCGGGTGATCGCCAGCGCCTGATCGTTGAGGCGCGGATATTGGGCGATGCGGCCGAGATAGCTTTCGTAATCGGCGCGCGTGCGGAACGGGAGGTTCGCAGGGGCGAAGGCGAAATCCTGGTGCCAGCCGGAATAGGTCGTGAAGAGCATGTTGCTCTGTCCGAACCGCTCGAGCTCGACCTGCTCGGCGAGGCCGCGGCGCAGGATCGCGCGGTTCACCCGGTCGCTTTCCGAAAGCTGCGCTTCGGGGATGGCGTCCAGCCGGCGGAGGAACGCCTGCGCCTGGCGGAGGCGGCGCTGGCGGGCGGCGGGGCTGAGATCGTCGATCCGCGCATCATGCGTGCGCACGCCGAGCGCGGTGGCATACATCGGGCTTTCGCTCAGCAGCCAGGCATAATGTTCGTCCATCAGGCTGCGGAAGTCGTCGGCCGGCGCGGCGCCGGCGGGGACGGCGAGAGCGAGCGAGGCGGCGGCGGCCGCGAGCGCGATCCTGAAGCGCATGGTGTTTGGAAACTCCCGGCTGAGCTGACGCCGCCACCCTTATCCTGCGTCGCCGTCTAAGCAACCCTCCCGCCGCTCGCCGGTTGTCGCGGCAGCAGGAGGCCGCGCATGAGCGACAATGTGTACAAGGTGATCGAACTGGTCGGCAGCTCGGAAACGAGCATCGAGGATGCGATCGAAGGCGCGATCAAGCGCGCCGCGACGACGGTGCGCGAGATACGCTGGTTCGAAGTGATGGAAACCCGCGGCCATGTCGAGAACGGCAAGGTGGCGCACTATCAGGTGACGCTGAAGATCGGCTTCACGCTGGCGGAGTGAGATCAGGCGCCGGCCTTCGGCGGCAGGACGAACCATTCCGTGAAGCGCTGCGCCAGGCCGCGGTCGCCTTCGATGCGGAGCGCGCCTTCGGCTTCGAGAGACTCGAAAGGGATCTTGCCGTAGACGGCGGCGGCCATGGCGGGAGGCGGCCCCGTGAAGACAAGGTCGGCGCCGACGACCTCACTCCGCTCCGCCGTCACTTCGCCGCGGTCGATCCGCACCACGAAATCCTCGCGGCCCAGGCGGAAGCCGATCGTAGCGCGCACGTTTGCGATCCGCGCCGGATCGACCATGGTGCGGAAGCTCAGCATCAGGGAATTGGCGCTCAAGGGAAGAGTCGGGTCGTGGGCGGGCGAGCGGGCGGCCCAGCGGCCGAGGACCTGAAAGATCGGCTCGGCTTCGTAGCCCCAAGGGGTAAGCTCGTAGACCTGCGTGGACGCAGGCGGCGGGAGTTTGCGTCGGTTGAGCACGCCCGCCGCCTCCAGACCTTCGAGGCGCTGGGTGAGGACGTTGGCGCTGATGCCCGGGAGATCGGCGCGAAGGTCTCCGAAGCGCTTCGGGCCGAGCATGAGCTCGCGGATCACGAGGAGCGCCCAACGCTCGCCGACGAGATCGAGCGCGTGGGCGGCGCCGCACGCATCGTCGTAGCGGCGTTTGACGGCGGCTCCGGCCGAGTCGGTTACATTTTCTAACTTCACAGTTGCTTTTTATAACTTACCGGCGCATCAAGGTCAAACAGCGATTCGGATAAACGGACACACGGAGCGAAAAACGATGGCGCGCATGATATTCGTGAACCTGCCGGTGAGGGACCTTGATCGGTCGATCGCCTTCTACCGGGCGGTGGGGGCCGAGCAGAACATGCAGTTCAGCGATCAGACGGCGGCGATGATGAGCTTCTCGCCCGAGATCAACGTCATGCTGCTGACCCACGACAAATATCGGCAGTTCACGTCCAAGCCGATCGCCGACGCCCTTTCCTCCAGCCAGGCCCTGCTCTGCCTTTCCTGCGAGAGTCGCGGGGACGTGGACGACACGGTCGCCAAGGCGGCGGCGGCCGGCGGGCAGCCCGACACCGGCGCGGTCCAGGATCACGGCTGGATGTACGGCCGCAGCTTCGAGGATCTCGACGGGCATCATTGGGAGCTCGTCTGGATGGACATGGCGGGGCTCGGCGAGGCTCAGGCCGCCGAAGGCGCCCCGGGTGCAACGCCGCCGGATGCGCCCGACGCGGTGCAGGCCGCGGTGCGGGCGGAGTGACGGCGATGCAGGAGCTTTCGATCAGCCGGCACATCGCCGCGTCGCCCGAGACGGTCTACCGCGTGTGGACGACCCGCACGTCCGAATGGTTCGCGCCGCGGCCCTGGACCATGCCGGTCGTCGAATACGACCTTCGCCCCGGCGGGCGCAGTTATTGCGAAATGGAGTCGCCCGAAGGCGAGCGCATGCCGATGCACGGCATCTTCCTGGAGGTCGTTCCCAACGAGAAGATCGTCTTCACCGACGCCTTCAAGGCCGGTTGGGAGCCGCAGGAGGCCTTCATGGTCGCAATCGTCACCTTTGAGGAAAAGGACGGCGGCACGCTCTACACGGCGCGGGTGCGCCACTGGAGCGAGGAGGCGCTCAAGCGCCACCAGGAGATGGGCTTCGAGCCGGGCTGGACCCAGGTCGCCGCGCAGCTCGCCGAGATTGCGGAGGCGGAAGACAAAGTGGCGGCCTGAGCGGCACGCCCAATGCGACACAGATAGAACGGGAGAGACGGTGATGACCTATGTCGAAGGGTTCGTTCTCGCGGTGCCGGCGGCGAAGCGCGAAGCTTACGTCCGCATGGCCGCGGCCGGATGGCCGATGTTCCGGGAGTTCGGCGTCCGACGCCACGTCGAGGCCTGGGCGGACGACGTGCCGGACGGCAAGGTCACCGACTTCAAGGGCGCGGTGCAGGCGCAGGACGGCGAGGCGGTGGTCTTCTCCTGGTTCGAATACGAGTCCCGCGAGGCGCGCGACGCGGCGAATGCGAAGATCATGAGCGATCCCCGGATGAAGGAGCTGGGCAGCGAAATGCCCTTCGACGGGAAGCGGATGATCGTCTCCGGCTTCTCCGGCATCGTCGAGGAAGGGACTCTCGGCGGCATGGGCTATGTGGACGGCTTCGTCGCGCCGGTGCGGGAGGGCAACAAGGAGGCCTATCGCGCGCTGGCGGCGAAATGCGCGCCGATCTTCATCGAGCACGGCGCGACCCGAGTCGTCGAGGCGATGGGCGACGACGTGACGCACGGCAAAGTCACCGACTTCTACCGGGCCGTGAAGGCGGAGGAGGACGAGAATGTCGTCTTCTCCTGGATCGAATGGCCTTCCAAGGAGGCGCGGGTCGCCGGCTGGGAAAAGTGCATGGCCGACGAACGGATGAAGCCCGACGGCGACATGCCCTTCGACGGCAAGCGCATGTTCTGGGGCGGATTCGAAATCCTGCTCGACAAGAGCGGCGAAGCGGAGTGACCGCGATGGCGAACGAATTCATCTGGTACGAGCTCATGACCGACGACCAGGATGCGGCCATCGCATTCTACGAAAAGGTCGTGGGCTGGCGCGCCGAGGACATGAAGATCCCGGAGATGGGCGATTATCGCTACACGATCCTCAATGCGCCCGGCGGACACGGCATCGGCGGGCTCGCGCTCATCCCGGACGAATGCGCCGCGTTCATGAAGCCCGGCTGGTTCGGCTACGTCCATGTTGAGGACGCCGATGCAGCGGCGGCGAAGATCGAGGCGGCGGGCGGCAGGGTGCTGATGGCGCCCGCGGACATTCCGACCGTCGGCCGCTTCGCCATGGTCGCCGATCCGACCGGCTCGCCTTTCTACCTCCTCGCGCCGCTTCCCCGCGAGGACGCGCCCCCGCCCCTCCCCCGCATGAGCCCGGGCAATTGCGGCTGGCACGAGCTTCATGCCGGCGACGGCGAAGCGGCCTTCGCCTTTTACGCGGAGCAGTTCGGCTGGGCCGAGATGTCCCGGCTCGATATGGGCGCAATGGGCATTTACCGGATCTGGGGCACGGCGGGCGCGATGGACGCATCGGGCGGGATGATGACCAAGATGGCGCAGATGCCGGCGCCGTCGTGGATTTTCTACTTCGTGGTCGACAGCGTCGACGCGGCGGCGCTGCGGATCGCCGAGGCAGGCGGCAGAGTCACCGACGGGCCGATGAACGTTCCGGACGGCAGTCGGATCGTGCGCGGCACCGACCCGCAGGGCGCGGCCTTCGCGCTCGTCTCTCCCCAGGCTTGAGGAGTTCGGGATATGCAAAGCAAGATCACGCCCTGCCTCTGGTTCGACGGCGACGCCGAAGAGGCGGCGAACTTCTACGTGACTTTGCTGCCGTACAGCCGGATCGATGCGGTGATCCGCGCGCCGGCCGACAATCCGTCGACGCAGCAAGGCAGCGTTCTTGTCGTCGAGTTCACGCTCGCCGGGCAGAAATATTCCGGGCTGAACGGCGGGCCGCAATTCCCCTTCACCGAAGCGGTCTCGTTCATGATCCGCTGCGACGACCAGGCGGAGGTCGACCGGCTGTGGACCGCGATCGAAAACAACGGCGGCAAGCCGAGCGCCTGCGGCTGGATCAGCGACCGGTGGGGCCTGTCCTGGCAGATCTGCCCGCAGGAGCTGCTCGACATGCTGGCGAGCGAGGACAGCGCCGCCGCCGGGCGGGCGATGCAGGCGATGATGGACATGGTGAAGCTCGACCTGCCGACGCTTCGCGCCGCCTTCGCGGGGTAGCGCCCCGCCGGCGCCCGTTCTTTGTGCGAAAAGGCACAGACGGGCGCTTTGCGGCTGCCTCAGACTTGGTCCAAACCGAGACTTTCGGCGGGGACGAAGAGGGGAGGCGCGCATGGCACGGCTGGTGAGCAGCAAACATGTCGAGAATGTCAGCGACCTGACTCTGGCCGCGCCGATCAAGCTCGGCTTCGTCGATGCGATCGACAATGTGACCTATGAAAGCCGCTTGCGGCTCGTCATGGACGCTATGTTCCGGGTGCGGTCCACCGCGCGCGAATATGCGAAGATCAAGCCGTTCGTGGAATCGGCGGAGCGCATCCAGTCGCTGCTCGATTTCCGGCTCGCGATACTCGACGGCTTTCCGCAGAAGAAACTGCTCCTGTCGGTGGCGTTCGACCGGCCGTTCGAGCCCTATATGCGCCTCGTCTGGGATCCGCTCGGGCCGCTCCTTGATCTGTTTTTCTGCAATTGCGACGGCTATCTGCCCGCGGCGGAACACAGCTTTCCAGACTATCTGGCATGGGTGCGCAGCGTCCAGGTCGACAGCAGTTTCTTCTACGCCGCGTCGAACCGCACGATCGTCGACGGCGAATATCTGGCGCGCCTCGAACGTCTGCACCGCGACGGCTGCGAGCCGGACCGGGATATCGCAGCGGCGTCGGAATGCGTGCCCCTCCCCTGGGTCCAGGCGGCCGACGTCCAGAAGCAGCTCAAGGCCGCCAGGCAGGAGGACGTCGTCACCGACCTCGGCGTGCAGGCGCTCGTCGCCGTCGGCCGGTTGTTCGATCTTTACCCGCCCGACGACCCCAAGGAGTTCAAGTTCCTGCAGCGCGCCGCGAGCCGGCTGCTCCAGGACTGGAACCGCAAGGACATACCCCTGCCCGCCGAGCTCGAGAAGAAGCTTCGCGAGTATCTGCCGCTGCTCGACCTCGGGCAGATCTACACGGCGCCCGCCGACGACCGTGCGCCCGACCATGCCATCGTCCAGGGCGGCATCCTCAAAGCCTATGACGCGCCCGGTGCGGCGGAGGGCGCGCCGGCGCTCACCCACGCCTGCCTGCTGCTGATGCGGGTTCGCGACCCGGCGGCGGCCCGCTCGTTCCTGCGCGAAACTTTGCTGGCGCGGATCGACAGCGACGCGCGGACGGATCCGGACGGCGACGGCGTCAACACCAATGTCTCCTTTACCCTCGCCGGTTTGAAGCGGCTCGGCGTGCCCGAGGCCGAACTCGACAGGCTGCCGCAGGAGTTTCGCGAGGGCATGGAGGAACGGGCCGGGCTTCTCGGCGACATCGGCGATGCGCATCCGCGCCGCTGGGCGCTGCCGCCGCGCCTTGCACCGGGCGCAGGCGAGGGCGCGGCGCCCGTCCGCATCGCGAACGCTCCTCCGGTCGAGCTGTCGGAGGTCGACCTGGTGCTGAAGCTGCGCATCAAGGACGATTGGGACGGCCACGTGCTGATCGGCAATGACGAGCACCCGCTCGCGCCCCATGTCGCGGCGCTGCTGCGTACGGCGGCCCCGGGGCTGGAGCTGCTTTCGCTCGAAGCCATGCGCAACACCAATGCGGCCGCCGACGGGCGGGACCATTTCGGCTTTCGCGACGGCGTGAGCCAGCCGCACATCGGCGACCAGGCCGGGGCGATCGAACGCGACAAGGTGTCGCCCGGCGAAATCCTGGTCGGCTTCGCGAACGACCGCAACGACCCGCCGCCGCCGCCGAGCGCTTATTGGGACCAGGGGAGCTTCCTGGTGGTCCGGAAACTCGAGCAGAATGTGGACGGGCTGAAGGCCTTCGTCGACGCGGCGGTGCGCGACCTCCCTGCCAAGCACGAGCCCCTGCGCCGGCTCCCCGAATGCGTGCTGCGCGAAGCCATCATGAGCCAGCTCATGGGCCGCAGAACGGACGGACGTTCGCTGATCCAGGTGGCCGGAGCGTCCGAGAACGACTTCGACTATGAGGGCGACCCGCGCGGGCAGAAGGTGCCTTTCCAGTCGCACATCCGCCGCACCAACCCGCGGACGCGTGACCATGGGCGCCCAACGCCGCGCATCATGCGCCGCGGCCTGTCCTACGGCCCGCCGCGCGGCACCGGCGACGTCGAGGGTGGGGGCGAGCGGGGCGTCGTCTTCATGGCTTACAACGCAAGCATCGCGGAACAGTTCGAAGTGATCCAAAGCTGGATCGCGGGTGGCAACAGCACGCGCGTCGCATCGTGCCAAAGCGACCCGCTGATGGGTCCGGCACGCCATGGCGATCAGCGCACCTTCCTTTTCCGGATCGAAGGCGTCGCCGTTCGCCTGGCGATGCCGGAGCCTTTCGTGACGCTGCGCTGGGGCGCCTACCTGTTCACGCCGTCGCTGACCGGCCTGGCCAGGATCGCCGAGGACCGCGCGCCCGAAAGGGACGCGGAGGCGCTGGAGGGCATTGCCATCATCGAGCGCATCGCCATGCTCCCCCGCCACTCGCAGGCGCTTGCCTGGAAAACGGCGCTGGAGGACATCGTCGCGCGCGATCCCGACCTCGGGGGCGTGGCTCCGAAGGTCTGGGCCGCGATACGGGCGCGAGGCGGCGCGAGGCGCGTCCCGTACGGCGATCCCGCCATCGACGAGACGGGCGCCATCCGCGAGGCGGTGCTGGTCGCCTCGGGCGCGCTCGTCGACGCCGTGCTCCGCGACGACGAGACCTTTTCGGTGAAAGGCTACCGCGCGCGAACCGCATGCTCGATCGGCAGCATCTATCTGGAGCTGGACGACGGGCCGGAATACCGGGCCCAGTCCGCAGCGACCAACGCCGCCATTGGCGCCGTCCCGGCCGACGAGGCCTTCGCCGTTGCGGCCGGTGCCGGGCGAGCGGTGCTGACCGCCGCGCGAAAGGCCGGCGCGGCGGCGCTTCCCAGGGCGGAAGGCGGGATCAAGATCGACCTCGTCGCGGAATATATTGCCGGGGTCCTCGCCTTGGTATGCCGCCATTATTTCGGCCTCCCCGATCAGCCGCTGCCCGGCGAGCCGGCGGCAGCGTTCGAAGTGGCGCGCGGACCATGGCTGTGGACGCCGCACGAGCGGCGCAAGCCCGTCTGCCCCGGCGATTTCATCGCGCCGTCCAGCTTCATCTTCTATCTCGATCCGGTGAAGGGGATGATCCGTCGCGGCACAGGGGACGGGCAGGCGCTGCGCAAGGCCGCCGAGCGCTTCTTCGCGACCAAGATCGAAGCGCAACTCCCGCCGCCGCAGCCCATTTGCCGCGCGATCTGGGACACTTTCGGCGGAAACGCCGAGCCCGCCGATGCCATGGGACGCACGCTCATCGGCGTGATGATGGGCTTTCTCCCGCCCGCCGACGGCAATCTGCGCGGCATCCTCTACGACTGGCTGAAGTCGGGCGAGCTTTGGCGGGTCCAGCACGACCTCATGACCCGCGTCTCGGACCGCGGGAAGTATGCCGAGGTCGCCGCCATTCTGCAGCGCCCGATCGGCATCGCGATGCAGAAACGCCCCGCGCCCGACGCCTTGTGGCGGACGGCGCGGCGTGCCGCGACGCTGGGGCCGGTCGATGTGCGCGCCGGAGAGAAAATCTATCTCGGCATCGTCTCGGCGACGGCCGAGCGCGCCAAAGCCGAAGCGGCGGCCGCGAATGCGATGGGACACGAGCCGGGCTGCGACCAGCCCGACATCTGGCCGGTCTTCGGCGGGAACCGGAGCGCTCCCGGCCATCCCACCCACGCCTGCCCGGCCTTCGGCTTCGCCATGGGCGTGATCACCGGCGCAATATGCGCGCTGCTGGAGGTGGGGCGCATCGAAGCCATGCCCGCGCCCCTGATCGTCAGCGTTCCGCGGCCGTGATCCCGAGTTCAGCGGCGCAGGCGCGGTTCGCCGCCGCTTCGTGCGCCGAGCCGCGCGCCGCCGCGGCCGCCTCCGCCCGAGCGAAGCACGCGGCGCGCCGAGCCCCTGCGGTGGTGAGGGAGAGGGCGCGCCAGGCCGTGGCTTCGCCGAGGATGTCGCCCAAGCGGGCGCGGCGGAAGGCTTTTACGGCGTAGCGGCGGGCGCCGGCGGCGTCGCCGCTTCTCGCGAGGGCGTCGGCGAGCCAGCCGTAGGGGAGCGAACCGAACAGGCCGCGGCCCCTCGCTTCGAGCCAGGCGGTGGCTTCGAGCAGGCCTTCGATCCCGGCGCGGTGGCCGTTCACCGACCAGCGCGCATAGCAGCCGATCGCCCGGCTCATGGCGCACAGATAAACGCTGTGGACCCGCACCGCGACCGCCTCCGCGTCCGCCGCATAGGCCGCAGCCTCCTCGAACCGGCCCTGCCAGATGCACATGGCGGCGCGCTGGCAGAGCACCGAGCCTTCAACCTCGTGCCGGGCGCCGCGCACCACCTCCATCGCTTCGGCGAAACCCGCCTCCGCTTCGGCGAAACGGCCCATATCGGCGAGCACGAAGGCTTTGGAGCCGAGCGAATAAGCAAAGCCGACCGACGCGTGCCGGCCCGTGCGGTGCCGCCGCTTCACCTCGATCGCCTCGTCGAGCAGCAAAAGCGCGCCGCGATAATCGCCCGCCGCCGCCTTGGCCTGGCCGAGCGTCGCCCGGATCTGCACCACCAGCCGCCCATCGGCATTGCCCAGCGCATGCTGCAGCGCGCGATTGCAATGCGCGATGGCCGTCGCCGGCTCGCCGAGCCCGTAGAAGATGTAGCCGAGCCAATATTCCGCCCAGGCCACGCCCACCGGATCGCGCCGCGCTTCGGCCAGCGCCGCCGCGCGCTCGAACACCGGCAACTGGTCCCGCGACGGATCGAACACCCCCGCCAGCCCGAAATTGCGCACGATCCGATCGTAGCGCTCGGGATCGGCGCCGGGGAGCGCGTCCAGAGCGGCGAGCGCGGAGCGGTAATGCGCCTGGGCGCGGTCGAGGGCGGAAGCGGCGAGCGCCTTGTCGCCGGCGCGCTCCGCATAGGATGCGGTGTCTTCCACCAGCCCCGCGGCGCGGCAATGGTAAGCCAGGGCTTCGACCGGCTCGTCCTCGCCCGCCGCTTCGGCATGGCCGCGCAAGGCCCGGGCGATCCGGGCGTGCAGCCCGCGCCGCTCGTGCAGGCCGACCGCTTCGTAGATCACTTCGCGCGTGATGCCGTGCTTGAAGCGCAAACTGCCGGGCCGCTCGCCGGCGTAGAGGAAATCCCGCTCGGCGAGCGAGCGCACCAGCGGGTCCGCCTCGCCCCGCCCGGTCAAGGCTTCGAGCAGCCAGGCGGGCACGACGTTGCCGATCACCGCCGCCATGCGCACCAGCGACGCCGCGTCCGCCGGCAGGCGGGACAGGCGCGACTCGATGAGATTGGCCAGCCAGGGCGTTCCGCCCTGCGGCCGCTCGCTCGATCCCCCGGCGGCCATGGCGTGGCACAGTTCCTCGATAAAGAGCGCATTGCCGCCCGATGCGGCGGCGATCTCCTCCACGGTGAACGGATCCGCCGAGGGCAGGAGTCGGGCCACCGCCGCGGCCGTTTCCTCGCCGGTGAACGGCGCGAGCCGCAGGGTTTCGAGGCCCGCCGTGAGCGCCGCCGCGGCGGGATCGTCGCGCGCCGTCGCGAGGACGAGCAAAGCCGCGCCGGAAAGGCCGCGAAGCCGCGCCATGGTTTCGCGGCTGGCATCGTCGGCGGCGTGCCAATCGTCGAGAAAGAGGATGAGCGGCGCCCGCGCGGCGGCGCTTCGGGCGAGCCGGCTCAGCGCTTCGGAATCGTCCGGGTGCCATTCGCGCCGGGGCGAGAGCAGGCGCCGGAAGGCGTCGGAGTCGCCTGCAAGCGCGGGATCGATCGCGGCGAGTGCGCCCTCGATCGAACCCGCGTCCGGCGCCGCGCCCGCGCCCGTCAGGCCGAGGATCGAGCGGACGATTTCGAGAAAAGGCTGGAGCGGCCCGGCGGCGGCGTCGCAATGGCCGCGGTGAACCGCCGCACCGCTGCCCGCCGCGCGCTGCAGAAAGGCTTCGGCCAGCCGCGTCTTGCCGACGCCGGGCGGCCCTTCGATCAGGATGAAGCGCGGCGCGCCGGCCGCCGCATCGGCAAAGGGCGTGTCGAGGGCGGCCAGCTCGGCGCCGCGGCCGACGAAGGGCGCCGGCTCGGTCCTGGCGTCCGGCGCGCGGCCGGTGACGGCGAGGGTCGGGATGGCTTCGCCCGCGCCGCGAAGCTTGAGGTGCCGCCGGGCGCCGGTCGCGAAGTCGTGCCGGTCCGGCCCAAGCGTTGCCTCGCTGACCAGGATCTCGCCGGGCGCCGCTTCGCCGCAAAGGCGCGACGCGATGTTGGTCGCGCGGCCGGGAAGCTCAAACCGGCCGCGGCAGGCGTCGCCTTCCTGGAGGATGACGAGCCCGGAATGGATGCCGCTGTGGAGCCGGAGCGGCGCCGGCCCGCTTTGCGCCTCGACGGCGGCGTGGAGATCGAGCGCGGCTTCCACCGCGCGCCGCCCGTCCCCTTCCCGCGCTTCGGGCCAGCCGAACACGGCCAGCATGCCGTCGCCGCTGATCTGGGCGACGGTGCCGCCATGCTTCTCCACCGCCTGGTGGTAGCAGGCGCGCAGGCGGGCGATGAGATCGAAATAATCCTCCGCCTCGAGCCGCCCGGCGAGCCGAGTCGATTCCGAAAGATCGGAGAAGAGTATGGTCAGATAGCGCCGCCGCGGCGCCGCGCCGGACTCCGACTGGACGTGCAATGCCTGAAGCGCCGAATGCGGCATTGACCTCCCCCCTCGATGGTCTTGCCAGAAGCGCACCTATTGTTTGCGCCAAACGCCCGGCGCACAAGGGAAAACTTGCGTTCCGCCATGTGCCATTGCGCGGCGGCGGCGGCGCGCGCATCCTGGGGCGGTGAATGGGGGCGGTGAAATGGAGGCGGTGAAACGGGGACCGGTGAAAGGGGGTCGCTGTTGAACCAGATGTCGTCCGGCCCGCCGCCGGCCATGGCGGGGCTGCCCAGGCCGCTCGCCGAGCGTCTCTGGGCCGCCGCCACGACGACCAGCGCGCGCAGCGGCAAGGCTTTGGTCTCGCTCGGCGCCCATTCGGACAGCGTGTACGTGGTGCTGAAGGGGCGGGTGCGCGTGACGCTTTATTCCATGGCGGGGCGCGAGGTGATCCTGCGCAGCCTCGGCGAAGGCGCACTGTTCGGCGAACTGGCGGCGATAGACGGGCAGCCGCGCTCCGCCACCATCGTGGCGCTTTCGAGCTGCACCCTGGCGGTGATCGACGCCGCCGCCTTTCGCGCCGCGATCGGCAGCGATCCCGAATCGGCCTTGTGGCTCGCCCGCCGCCTCGCCGCCCAGGTGCGCGACCTCACCGAACGCGTCTTCGAACTGAACGCGCTGCGGGTCAGCAGCCGGCTACACTGCGAGCTGCTGCGCCTCTGCGCCGACGCGGCCGGGGGCGGCGAAAAGACCTGCGTCACCATCGATCCCGCCCCCACCCATGCCGACCTCGCTGCCCGCATCGGCACCCACCGCGAGGCCGTGACCCGCGAGATGGGCGACCTCGCCGAACGCGGCATCCTGTCGCAGGAGCGGCGGCGGATCACGGTGCCGGACACGCGCAAGCTGGCCCGGCTGGTGGAGATGGTGGTGGGGGGTAGTGTGGTGGGGGAGGAGGATTAGGAGAAGGTCGGGCACTGCAATCCGCCCTTCGACAGGCTCAGGGCTGGCGGTGGGGGGCAGTGCACCGAGCGATCTATTTAGTCGCTGAGTCTATCCTCCTGCATACGCAGAATGGATGCGGTATAGGTTAGGGTATGAGCACTAAGCCCCTCACAATCGCGCAGTTCTTCCACCAGTTTCCGGATGATGAAAGCTGCCTGACGCACCTGTTCGAGGTGCGGTTCGGACAGGGTTTCGCATGCCCGAAGTGCGAGCGCCCGTCGAACTGGTATCGGATCAAGGCCGAGCGGGCTTACTCCTGCCAGTGGTGCGGCCATCATCTGCATCCCACGGTTGGCACCCCGTTCGAGCAGACCCGTACGGCGCTCCAGCTTTGGTTTTACGCCATTTACCTGTTCACAACGACGCGCCATGGCGTTCCCGCCAAGGAGCTGCAGCGCCAGCTAGGCGTTACCTACAAGACGGCCTGGCGCCTGAGACACGAAATCCGGAAGCACATGCCGGATGTGAGTAGCGAGGTGCCGATGGGGGGCGCCGGTCGCGCCGTCCAGATCGACTAGACAGTCAACGGCACTCACGTTTCGGTGAGCGGGATGGGAGACCTCTCAGAGCTTCTGACGGATCTCTGACCATTGAGCCAAGGGCGCGGTCGAAGGCGACGGCATCGCCGGTAGCGCCTTCCTGCTTCTTGATGAAGTCAGCCAACTTGCCTTGATCGCGGGCCTCACGCAGGTTTGTCATTTTCCGTCACCGCGTTGAAGATGCGAGCAGTGTGCCAGATCCGACTGGCAGTCGCCAAAATCAGCAGCACCCCGTATAGGGAGAAGAACACACCTACAAACGAGAGGTACCGATTGCCATAGAACTTGCTAACATATGCGATAACGAGCGCCACGGTTAGGACGACCGAGAAGTGGAAGAAGCTCGCCATGATCTTACGCAAATAGGAGTTATCCTTACCGCGCTGCCTTATAGCCTCGAGGAACTTTCCGCTCGAAAACGCGAGCATGATCGCCATGCCGCCTAAGGCGAAGCCCAAGAGACTCGGAACGATGTCAAGGGTGACAGAAACCCATACGGGCTCACCGCCTTGCTCAGCCGTCAGCCAAAGCTTCGGCAACGTGGCCGTCAGGATTGCGGCGAGCCAAAAGTAAGTGGAGCGGGCAATCTGCCAGATGCCGCCGAAGACGCGCCAGTACCCCTGAAAGGCGTTCTCACCCGCCACGAAGCCGCTTGGCTTGTTCGCGGAGGAGGGTGACGGCAAGGGTGCCGGCGATGAGGCTGAGTGCGACAATCTTGGGATACTCCTTGGTAGACCGCTTGTCCCTGTTGCCATTTTCATCGATGCCAGAACTCTTCACGAAGCCGTTTTGAGCCGCCACCTCGGCCCGGGTTTCGTTCTCCTCGTTCAGATGGATGCCGTCCGTGCCAGGCTGACGAGCGAACGAATATTCCGCCTGCTTAATATTCTGTTCGTGAAGTTCGCGCAAGACCTCATCGGCATCGCCGCCGTCATGGTCCCCCGGATTGGGCCGCTTAAGCAGTATGTAAACGCGGTCCAAGCGCTCCAGCCCAAGAACACGGTCAATTGCATCTTCTTCGGGTACTACCGTTACTTCAAACGTCTGCCCTTGCTTATTCAACCGGCTCAGAAGAAAGTCAAAGATTCGGCCGACTTGTCGAATGGAAATTGTCTTTCCGTCTTCGTTTCTTAGCTCAACGGTGACCTTATGGGTCCTCTCGTCCAAGACGTAATGAAAAGAGCGATTATTGAAGCCGCGTTCCGCAAAGATGCGACGCAGCTCGGCCTCCACATCCTGCTTCTGAAAGGTCGCCTTGTTGATGGATGGCTCCGAAGCGTCCACATCCGTCCAGACAGACACAATGCCGTCATGAAGGCCGGCCTCACCCTTCGTCGGCTTGGGCGGACTTATGATTGCCCAATCGTTTCCGCGCACATTTACCGGCTTGTTGGATACTTTGCGAAGTGCTTCCTTATAGACTCCGTCCGGGTGCGGCGTCGCCACGATGTTGACGAAGCCGATAGTGATTGTCCGATCCTCAGCCATGCTGCTCCCCAAATTATTAAAATCAAGCTACGCGTCTGATCGACAGAGAGTCAATCACGTATGCAAAGGGGATAGGCTCCGTCGCCGGGACCGGCATGCGGCGGCTTGCCGGCGGCTCACGATGGCCGAATCGGCACCGCATCACGGCTCCAGATAATCGCGGCAGGCGGGGAGCGGCCGGTCCGGCTGGTAGCGGGCGGTCGCTTCGTCATAGGTGAAGAGACGGCGGTAGCTGCAGGTCGGGTCGCGCCAGGCGGCCGGTTCGCCGCGGCGGATGGCGCGGTCATTCTCCTCGAAGCGCGATCTGCGGCCCGGCGAGGTCCGGGCCTGGGTGGTGAGCAGCAGGTCCGGGCGGGCGCTCCGCCCATCCGCCTGGGGCGCGAGGGTCGCTTCGAACTGGTATTCGTCGTGGCAGGCGCCGCGGCGCCGGCGGGCGTCGCGCTCGTCGAAGCAGGCGCGGATCATCGCGCTGCCCTGCAAGGGAAGCTCGGCAACGATGCGCAGCGCGCCGCCGTTCGCCGGCGCCTCCACCAGCGTCAAGGTGGTGACGCCGGCGCCGCCGCCCGAATAGCTCTGGCGGCGCATATGCTCGACGCCGATGAGGGCGCTGCCGTCCTCGGCGCTGATGACGTGCGGCCAGAGGGACAGGTCCGGCCCGTCGGTGCCCTCCGGCTCGCCCAGCGGGAGCGGCAGCTCGCGAGTACCGACCTTGAGCCGCCACGGGCCGCTTTCGCCTTCGCGCAGGAGCTGCGCGCAGCGGCGGCGATCCGCCGAGCAGGCGTCCAGGCGCCGCTCCTCGCCCGCCTGCGCCTTTTCGCCGAACGGTTCGATCCGCACCTGCGCCGAAGCCGCGCCGGCGAGAACGGTCGCTCCGAGGAGCAGCGCCGAGATCCGCATCGTCATCGTCGTGTCTCCAAGTCCGGAGTTGGCCGATGCCCTTGCAGCAGCGTCCGTCG
>DASVQT010000187.1:0-9065 GCA_036388975.1 Allosphingosinicella sp.
CGCGCGCCCGGGCGCTCGGCCTCGCGCCGGCCATGCCGCTCACCCAGGCGCGGGCCCTCATTCCCGGGCTCGACATACGCGACGCGGAGCCGGAGGCCGACGCCGCCTTCCTCGAAAGCCTCGCGCTGTTCGCCGCCCGCCGCTGGACTCCGCGCGCCGCCGTCTCGCCGCCCGACGGCCTGTTCCTGGATCTTTCCGGCACCGCCCACCTGTTCGGCGGCGAGGAAAGAATGTGCCGCCGCATCCTCGCTTTCTGCGCCCGCCTCGGCTTCACCGCCCGCATCGCCGTCGCCGGCACGTACGGCGCCGCCCACGCCCTCGCCCGCTTTTCCGGCCAGGCCATCGCGCTCTGCCCGAACGGCGCCGAAGCCCAGGCGATCGCCCCCATGCCGCTCGCCGCGCTTCGGATCGGCGAGGACGCATTGGGCGCCGCCCGCCGCCTCGGCCTGGAACGAGTCGGCGAGCTCCTCGCCATGCCCCGCGCCCCGCTCGGGCGCCGCTTCGGCAAGACCCTCCTCCTGCGGCTCGACCAGGCGATCGGCCGCGCGTCCGAAGCCGTCGATCCCGTCGTTCCCGAAGACGCGCCCGAAGCCGAGTTGCGCTTTGCCGAGCCGATCGCCAGCCCCGAAGCGATCGCCGCGGCGCTCGCCCGCCTGATGAGCGACCTCGCCGCCACGCTCGGCAAGCGCGCGCTGGGCGCCCGCGCCGTCCGTTTGCTCTGCCTGCGAGTCGACAATGAAGAGCAGGGCATCGCCATCGGCACCGCCCGCGCCACCCGCGACGCGTCGCACCTCCTGCGCCTCATGCTCCCCAAAGTGGAGGAGATCGAGCCCGGTTACGGCATCGACGTCATGCGCCTCGTCGCGGCGCGCACCGAGCCGCTGGCGGCCCAGACGATCGAAGGCGCGCTGGCCGGCGACAAACCCGCGCCGGACCTGAGCTTCCTGATCGACCGCCTCGCCGGCCGCCTCGGCGCCCGCCGCCTGTTCCGCGTCGGCGCCGTCGAAAGCGACGTCCCCGAGCGCAGCGTGCGCCGCCTTTCGCCCCTGGTTACCCCGGCGGAATGGCCGCGCTGGCCCCGCCCGGTCCGCCTGCTCAGCCCGCCCGAGCGGGTGGAGGGCGTCGTCGCCTTGCTTCCCGATCTTCCGCCCCGCCGCTTCACCTGGCGCGGCCGCGCCTACCGCGTCCGCGCCGCCGACGGCCCCGAGCGCATCCACGGCGAATGGTGGCGCGCCCGCGCGGAGTCGGACGCGGTGCGCGATTATTTCCAGGTGGAGGATGAAGGCGGCGCCAGATTCTGGCTCTTCCGCCGAGGCGACGGCGTCGACGCCCGCACCGGCGATCTGAGCTGGTACCTCCACGGCGTGTTCGCGTGATGGGGAGAACGAACACGGGAGAACCGCTAGCCCTGAGCCTGTCGAAGGGCGGGTTGCCGCGCGCCGACCCGGGCTTCGACAGGCTCAGCCCTAGCGGGGAGGGTATTCTCGGCTTCCCCTGCTTATTCCCGCCCAACGCCGCCTCGTCATGCCCGTAGAACTCCAGGTCACCACCCATTTCAGCTTCCTGCGCGGCGCCTCGTCGCCGGACGAATTGTTCAACACGGCCGCCCTGCTCGGCCTCCCCGCGCTCGGCGTCGCCGACCGCAATTCGGTCGCCGGCATCGTCCGCGCCTGGGAAGCGGCCAAGGCGACCGGCGTCCGCCTCATCCCCGGCTGCCGCCTCGATCTCGCCGACGGGACCAGCCTCCTCGTCTATCCCGAGGACCGCCCCGCCTGGTCGCGCCTCACGCGCCTGCTCTCGATCGGCAAGGCGCGGGCGGGGAAGGGGGCGTGCGAGCTCCACTGGGGCGATGTCGAAGCCCATGCCGAAGGCCTCGTCGCAATCCACCTCCCCGAGGAAGCGGACGAAGCGAACGCCGCCCTTCTCCAGCGCGTCCGCCGCACGTTCGGAAGCCGCGCCTATCAGGCGCTCACCTTCCGCCGCCGCCCCGGCGACGCCGTCCGCCTCCATGCGCTCGACGCGCAAGGCCGCGCCGCCCGGGTCGCGTCGGTCGCGGCGGGCGATATTCTTTATCACAGCCCCGACCGGCGGATGCTCCAGGACGTGGTGACGGCGATCCGCAACAAGTGCACGATCGACGAACTCGGCTTCCGCCGCGAGCGCAATGCCGACCGGCATTTGAAGGGCGCCGCCGAGATGGAGCGCCGCTACGCCGCCTTTCCCCACGCCCTTGCCGCGACCGAAGAGATTGCGCGGCGCTGCACCTTCGATTTGAAGGAACTGCGCTACCAATATCCGGACGAGGCGTTGATCCCGGGCCTGTCCCCGCAGCAGGCACTGGAAAAGCTCGCCTGGGACGCGGCCCGTGCGAAGCATGGCGAGGCGATCCCGCCCGCGCTCGACAAGCAGCTCCGCCATGAGCTCAAGCTGATCGGCGACCTCGCCTACGCGCCTTATTTCCTCACCGTCTACGCCATCGTCCGCTTCGCCCGCTCGAAGGGCATTCTCTGCCAGGGCCGCGGATCGGCGGCGAACAGCTGCGTCTGTTTCCTCCTCGGCATCACCTCGATCGATCCCATCCAGCACGAGCTTCTGTTCGAGCGCTTCGTCTCGTCGGAGCGCAAGGAGCCGCCCGACATCGACGTCGATTTCGAGCATGAGCGGCGCGAGGAAGTGATCCAGTGGATCTACGAAACCTACGGCCACCACCGCGCCGCTTTGACGGCCGTGGTCTCCCGCTACCGCTCCCGCGGCGCCGTCCGGGAAGTCGGCAAAGCGCTCGGCCTCCCCGAGGACATGACCGCCGCGCTCGCCGGCCAGGTCTGGGGCTGGTCCAACGACGGCGTCGCCGAGCGCCACGCCGCCGAACTCGGCCTCGATCTCACCGACGACCGCCTGTCCCTGACCCTCGATCTCGCCCGCCAGTTGATCGGCGCTCCGCGGCACCTTTCACAACATCCAGGCGGCTTCGTCCTGACCCAGGACCGGCTGGACGATCTCGTCCCCATCGAGCCTGCCGCGATGGCGGACCGCCGGGTGATCGAATGGGACAAGGACGATATCGACGCGCTTGGCTTCATGAAGGTCGACGTGCTCGGCCTCGGCATGCTCGGCTGCATGCGCCGCGCCTTCAACCTCCTTGCCGACCACAAGGGCATAAGGATCGGCATGGCCGATCTCCAGAAGGACGATCCGGTGGTCTACAAGATGATCCAGAAGGCGGACACTCTGGGCGTCTTCCAGATCGAAAGCCGCGCGCAGATGAACATGCTGCCGCGCATGAAGCCGCGCGAATTCTACGACCTCGTCATCGAAGTCGCGATCGTCCGCCCCGGCCCGATCCAGGGCGACATGGTCCATCCCTATTTGCGCCGGCGCGAGGGCCGCGAGCCGGTCGAATATCCGTCCGAAGCCTTGCGCCAGGTGCTCGGCAAGACATTGGGCGTGCCGCTCTTCCAGGAGCAGGCGATGCGGGTCGCCATCGTCGGTGCCGGCTTTTCGGCGGCCGAGGCGGACCAGCTCCGCCGCGCCATGGCGACGTTCAAATATACGGGCGGAGTCACCCACTTTCACGACAAGCTCATCAAGGGAATGGTCGCCAACGGCTATTCCGAGGAATTCGCCACCCGCACCTTCAAGCAGATCGAAGGCTTCGGAAGCTACGGCTTCCCCGAAAGCCACGCCGCGAGCTTCGCCAAGATCGCCTACGCTTCCTGCTGGATGAAGTGCCACCACCCCGACATCTTCTGCGCCGCCCTCCTCAACGCCCAGCCCATGGGCTTCTACGCCCCCGCCCAGATCGTCCGCGACGCGCGGGAGCACGGAGTCGAGGTGCGGGCGGTGGACATCAACCAAAGCCGCTGGGACTGCACGATGGAGGGGAAATCCTCCCCCAGCTTGCTGGGGGAGGGGGACCATGCGCAGCATGGTGGAGGGGTCCGGAGCGAAGCGGAGGGTCAGCCTTCGCGCTCCGCGCTCAGCCCCTCCACCGCCTTCGGCGGTCCCCCTCCCCGAGACAAGCTCGGGGAGGAGTTTCCTCCCACCCCCCTCATCCCCCTCCGCCTCGGCCTGCGCATGGTGAAGGGGCTTTCCAACCTCCACGCCGCGCAGATCCTCGCCGCCCGGGCCGAGCGCGCGTTCGACAGCGTCGAGGACGTCTGGCGGCGCTCGGGCGTGCCCGTCGCCGCGCTCGAGAAGCTCGCCGACGCCGACGCATTCGCCGGCCTCGGCCTCGACCGGCGCCAGGCATTGTGGCGCATCCGCGGGCTCGGCCATGCACCCCTCCCGCTCTTCGCCGCCGCCGATGCGCGGGAACGCGAGCCGCAGGTCCTGCTCACGCCGATGACGGAGGGGCGGGAGGTGGTGGAGGATTACCGCTCCGTCCAGCTCTCCTTGCGCGCCCATCCCCTGCACTTCGTCCGCCCGCAGCTCGAAGCGCGGCGCATCGTTTCCTGCGCCGGCCTCGCGAACATCCGCGACGGCCGCAAGGTGGAGGTCGCCGGCATCGTCCTCGTCCGCCAGCGGCCGGGCGCCGGCAATGTGACCTTTGTGACCATCGAGGACGAAACCGGCGTCGCCAACATCATCATCTGGCAGCGCTTGTTCGACATCCACCGCCGCGTCGTCCTCGGCGCCGCAATGATGGGGGTGAAGGGCCGGGTCCAGCGCGAAGGCGAGGTCATCCACGTCATCTCGGACAGCCTCGAAGACATGACGCCGCTCCTCCATTCGGTCGCCGCCATGCACTTCCCCCACAAGCCGAACCCCGGCGACGGCGCCAATTTCGGCGGCCCCGATCCGCGCCACCGGCCCAAGCACGGCCCGGCCGCCGCAGTCATCGAAGTGAGGAGCCGCAACTTCCATTGACCCCGCCAACCCGCTAGGAAGCGGCAAGATTTTCGGGAGCTCCCCAATGCCCACCACCGCCGCGCTCGCGGCCGCTCTCCTTCTCGCCCTCCAGACGACCCCGCCTTCGCCGCCGATCGGCGAGCGCACGGCGACGCCGCAGCAGCTCCTCGGGCAAGCCGCCGCCGGCGACGTCATGGCCGAGATCGAGGCCCAGGCCGCCGCCGCCGCCGCGCATCCGCTCGGCACGGCGGAAAACCCCGTCCGCGTCGGCGGCCCCGAAGGCGAGCGCGCCTATCTCGCGCGCCTGCGCTGCGCGAACGGCCGCACGCCAGAAGTCGGCGCGCGCCGCGAGGCGGGCGTCGGCGCCTACGGCTCGGTGGTCGCGTCATATCCGCTCGATTGCGGCGCCGCCGCGCCCGGCCGCGCCACGATCGTCCTCGACATGTACCATGAGGAGCATCGCGAAACCCGCGCCCCCGCCGGCTTCACCATCCTTCCCTGAGCGGCCCCAAGATGCGCAAGCTCCTGAAGCGGCTCGGAACGGGGCTCCTGTTCCTGGTCATCGCGCTGTCGCTCGCGCCCTCGCTGATCCCGCCCTTTCTCGACCGCATCTATTATGACGGTCCGCGCACGAACCATTATGACGGCGAGCGCTTCTTCAATCCGGGAGCCGGGGACAGCGGCCATAGCGCGGTCACGCCCCAGCGCTTCATGAACCGGCTCGTTCACCCCGCCGCCAAGGCGCGCTGGCCCGAGCGCGTCCCCGTTCGCCAGACCGTGCCGCCGCGCCGCGTGGAAGGTCAGGAGATGCGGGTCACCTGGATCGGCCATGCCAGCGTCCTCATCCAGACGCAGGGGCTGAACATCCTCACCGATCCGGTCTGGTCGGAGCGCACCTCGCCCGTTTCCTTCGTCGGCCCCCGCCGCGTCCGCGCGCCGGGCGTGCGGCTCGAGGACCTGCCGAAGATCGACCTCATCGTCGTCAGCCACAATCACTACGACCACATGGACATGGACACGCTCCGCCGCATCCAGCGGCGCGACGGCACGCGCATCCTTGTCAGCCTCGGCAACGACACCCTGCTCCGAAGCCACGGCATCCGGGCCGAAGCGCGCGACTGGGGCGAAAGCGTCCGCGTCGGCCCCGCCGAAGTGGTCGTCGAGCGAGTCCACCACTGGTCGAGCCGCTGGGGCACGGACCGCAACCGGGCGCTCTGGTCCGGCTTCACCTTCCGCCTCCCCGGCGGCAACGTCTTCTTCGCGGGCGATACCGGCTTCGGCGACGGCTCCTGGCCTCGCGAAGCCGCGGCGCGCGGCCCTTTCCGCCTGGCGATCATTCCGATCGGCGCCTACGAGCCGCGCGATTTCATGAAGAGCAACCACATCAATCCGGACGAGGCGGTCTCGATCTTCGAGACTTTGCGCCCCGCCATGGCGCTCGGCATGCACTGGGGCACAGTTCAGCTCACCTTCGAGGCCATCGACGCGCCGCCCCGCCGTCTCGCCGAACTCCGCCGCGCCCGCGGCATCCCCGACGGCCGCTTCGTCACACCGGAAGTGGGCCAGACCTTCGCCGTCCCGGCACTCGGTCGCTAGGCGCTCCGCGTCAGCGCTGGCAGTCGCCGGTCCGCCGGCCGCTCTGCCGAACCACGACGGCCAGCGTCGCCGCTCCGAAGCCGGGCGTTTCCATGTCCATCCGCATGTCGAAGGCTTCGGGCGTGTAGGTGCCGCTCATCCGCGCCCGCGTTTCCGCGCCGTCGGCCGCGCGGCAGGTCATGGTGCCAGCGATGCGGCCTCCGCGCATGGCAAAGTCGCCGTAGCTGCACTGGCCGGAGCGCCGCCCTGCGAGAAAGGCGGCATCCGGCCGCGCCGCCTGCGCCGGGCTGATGCAATGCCGCACCGTGCCGCGCGGCCCCTTCATCCGCTCGGCCATTTCCACCGGCATGCCGGGCTGGCTCGCCGAAAGGACTTCGGATCCGACCTCCCACAGGCCCGGCCGCACCTCGACGCGGGCCAGGTCGCCCGCCACCGCATTGCGGTCGGTGGCGGCGCCCCCATTCTCCTCGTTCCCGCCGCCGCCGCAACCCGCAAGCGCAAGCAGGCCGGCCGCCGTCCAGGCGGACGCCCGGCTCATCGTCCTACTTCGTCGCGGCCTGGTTGTTGCCGGCCTCGCCTTCAGGGGCGCACTGCGCGCCGGTGCGGCGGCCCTCCGCCCGCGCCGACAGGAGCACGTCGCCCTCGGCGGTGAGGCGGGTGAGCATGTCGACCGTGCCCTGGTAGCTGTCGCCGGTGAAGGCCACGTTCACCGTCACTTCCACTTCGCCGACGCCGTCGCGCTGGCAGGTCATCGGCGCATTGAGGCGGCCGTTCCCTAAGTAGAAATTGTCGCCCCACACGCAATTTTCGAAGTCGCGGCCGACGAAGAGCTGCGGCGGCGGGCGGCGCGTCTCGCCCTCTCCAATGCAGGCAGCGCCTTCCGCGCGGGTGCCGACGGGCATGTTGAGGAGCGGCGTCGGCGCCCGGTCGGTCTGCCGGAAGCTCGTGACGGCGAGGGTGGATTGCCATTGGCCCGCGGTCATTTCCCGCGCCGCTGCCGCAGGCGCCTTGGCCTTTTCCTCGCCGCCGCAGCCCGCAAGCGCGGCAAGCGCCGCGAGCATAGCCAGTGCCGAAACCTTGTTCATCGAATGCCCCTCTTGTGTTTTGCCGCCACGCTAGCGCCGGCGCGCGGGAATGACCATATGTCGGCCATGGCGATCACGATCAGGACCGGCCTTCAGGAGCCGGAAACCGGGGCCGACTTCGTCCCCCACCGCCCCCAGCGGCCGGAAAAGGCCGAAGGCGGCAAGCGCCTGCGCATCGTTTCGGATTATTCGCCGGCGGGCGATCAGCCTGCCGCGATCGCGGAGCTCGTCCAGACCATGCGCGAGGACGAGAAAACGCAGGTGCTGCTCGGCGTCACCGGCTCGGGCAAGACCTTCACCATGGCGAAGGTGATCGAGGAGCTGCAGCGCCCGGCGCTCGTGCTCGCCCCCAACAAGATCCTCGCGGCGCAGCTCTACGGCGAGTTCAAGAGCTTCTTTCCGGACAACGCGGTCGAATATTTCGTCAGCTATTACGATTATTACCAGCCGGAAGCCTACGTGCCCCGGACCGACACGTACATCGAGAAGGAAAGCTCGGTGAACGAGGCGATCGACCGCATGCGCCACTCGGCGACGCGGTCGCTCCTCGAACGCGACGACGTCATCATCGTCGCTTCCGTCTCCTGCCTCTACGGCATCGGCTCGGTGGAGACCTATTCGGCGATGGTCTTCAGCCTCAAGAAGGGCGAGACGGTCGACCAGCGCGAGATCATCCGCAAGCTCGTCGCCCTTCAGTACAAGCGCAACGATCAGGCCTTCGCCCGCGGCAATTTCCGCGTGCGCGGCGACAATCTGGAGATCTTCCCCAGCCACTATGAGGACACGGCCTGGCGGATCAATTTCTTCGGCGACGAAATCGAGGAGATCGTCGAGTTCGATCCGCTCACCGGCAAGAAGGTGGCGAGCCTCGATTATGTGAAGGTCTACGCCAACAGCCACTACGTCACGCCCGGCCCGACGCTTAAGCAGGCGATGGAGGCGATCCGCCACGAGCTCTCGGAGCGCCTCAAGGAACTGGTCGCGGAAGGAAAGCTGCTCGAAGCGCAGCGCCTCGAGCAGCGCACGAATTTCGATCTCGAGATGATCGCCGCCACCGGCTCCTGCGCCGGCATCGAGAATTACAGCCGTTTTCTCACCGGCCGCCTCCCCGGCGAGCCGCCACCCACCCTGTTCGAATATCTCCCGGAAAACGCCCTCCTTTTCGTCGACGAGAGCCACCAGACGGTACCGCAGATCAGCGCCATGGCGCGCGGCGACCACCGCCGGAAGATCACGCTCGCCGAATTCGGCTTCCGCCTGCCCAGCTGCATCGACAATCGCCCGCTGCGCTTCAACGAATGGGACGTCATGCGCCCGCAGACCGTCGCCGTTTCGGCGACGCCCGGCGGCTGGGAGATGGAGCAAACGGGAGGCGTCTTCGTCGAGCAGGTCATCCGCCCGACCGGGCTCATCGACCCGCCGGTCGAGATCAAGCCGGTCGAGGACCAGGTCCAGGACCTGATCAACGAAGCCAAGATCACGGCCAAGAAGGGCTACCGCACCCTCGTCACCACGCTCACCAAGCGCATGGCGGAG
>DASVQT010000188.1:0-8640 GCA_036388975.1 Allosphingosinicella sp.
ACCGGCGGGTTGGCCGCGCCTTGCCGCGCGCCGACGCGGGCGTGCGGCTGCTTTATTGCGAGCTTCTCGCCGAGATGGGCGGTGAGGAGGCGGTGGGCGTGCTGGAGGGGGCGCTGGGAGACCGCTCGCCGGCGGTGCGGATCGGCGCCGGGATCGCGCTGGCCGAACTCGGCGCCGCGCCGGAGATTGGGGCCCTGCTCCAACGGCTGGGGCCGGAGACGCATACGTCGTCGCGCCTCGCCATTCTCTTCGCCTGGCTGCTGCCGGCCGAGGAACGGGCGGTGGCGCTTATCGCGGCGGACTCGGGGGCGGCGCCGCGCCTTCGCCTGAGCGCGCTCGACGCGCTGCGCATCGCGCGGCGGCCGGTCTACGGACGGCTGCTGGCGGCGCTCGCCGGCGACGCGCAGGTGCCGGTGGCGGCCCAGGTGGCGCGGGCGCTGGCGGGCGACCGGTCGCAGCCGGGGTCGGCGGCGCTCGCCGGGCTGCTCGCACATCCGGCGCCGGAGGTCAGGCGCGAGGCGGCGCGTTCGGCCGGCGCGGACGGCCCGGAGCTGCGGCGCCTGCTGGTCGACCGCGATCCGGCGGTGGCGTCGGCGGCCGCGCGGACGGTATGGATGCTGAACCCGGGGCCGGTGCAGCCGGCGCTCGGCGCGGCGCGGCGGCCGCCGATCGGGCTGCTGAGCCGGTGAACGGGACGAGCGAGCCTTTCTGGATCGACGCGGCGGAGATGCTGACGCTCGCCATCCTGATCTCGGCGGGCCTGCAAAACCTGCTGCACATGCTCCAGCTCGGCATCGCGGCGGCGGCGCTGCGCAGCCGGCCGCCGATCGTCGATCCGGCTTTGGTCTACAAGCGCTACGCCCCGATCGCGCCGCCGATCAGCGTGGTCGCGCCCGCGTTCAACGAGGAGCGGACGATCCTCGCCAGCGCCCGGTCGATGCTGGCGCTCGATTATCCGCGCTACGACGTGATCGTGGTCAATGACGGGTCGACCGACGCGACGCTGGCCGTGCTCGACCGCGAATATGCGCTGGAACGGGTGAGCGAGGAGCTCGAGATATTGATCCCGCACAAGCCGGTCCACGCCGTCTACCGCTCGCGCGCCGATCCGCGGTTGTTCGTCATCGACAAGGTGAACGGCGGCAAGGCGGACGCGCAAAATGCCGGCATCGCTCTGTCGCGCGCGACCCATTTCTGCATCGTCGACGGCGACACGATCCTGGAGCGCGGCGCCCTCATCCGCGCCATCGTGCCCTTTCTAGAGGATGCCGACCGGATGGTCGCGGTCGGGGGGACTTTGCGGGTCGCGAACGGCGTGGACATCCACGATGCGGCGGTGAGCCGGGTGCAGGTCTCGAAGCGGTTCCTGCCGCGGGTGCAGATCGTCGAATATCTGCGCTCCTTCCTGATGGGCCGGCTGGCCTGGAGCCGGATCAATGCGCTGATGATCATTTCCGGCGCCTTCGGCCTGTTCCGGCGCGACGTGGTGATGGAGATCGGCGGCTACACCACGGGCTCGCTGGGCGAGGATCTCGACATCGTCGTGCGCCTCCACCGGCATCTGATCGAGACGCGGCGCGACTACCGGGTGGGCTTCGTGCCGGAGCCCGCTTGCTGGACGGAAGTGCCGGAGTCGCTGCGCGTCCTCGCGCGGCAGCGGGCGCGCTGGCAGAACGGTGCGCTGGAATGCTTCTTCGGCAACAAGCGCATGGCGCTCAATCCGCGCTACGGCCGGGTGGGCATCCTCGGCTTCGGCCACATGCTGCTCGTCGACCTCATCGGGCCGATCATGGAGGTGCTGGGCTATTTCGCCCTGCCGCTCTTCTGGTATTTCGGCGTGCTTTCGGTCGATCACCTGATCGCCTTCACCGCCCTCGTCTTCGGGCTCGGCACCTTTACCAGCATCGCCTCCCTGCTCCTCGCCGAATATCAGCTGCGCCCATACCCGCGCGTCGGCGACCTGATGAAGCTCGGCTCGGCGGCGATCCTCGAGAATTTCGGATATCGCCAGCTGCACAATTTCTGGCGGCTGTGGGGCTGGTGGCAATATCTCACCAAGCAGCACAGCTGGGGCGAAATGCCGCGCATGGGCTTTCCGTCGGACTGAGGCGCGGCCGAAGCCGCGGCGCTCAGGTCCGGACGTCCTTCGCGACGGCGTCGAGCAGGCCGTTGACGAAGGACGCTTCCTTTTTGTCGTAAAAGGCCTTCGCCACATCGACATATTCGGAGATGATCGTGCCGGTCGGCACGTCGATCCGGGCCGCGAGCTCGTAAGCGCCGGCGCGCAGGATCTGGCGCATCGGGCGGTCGAGGCGGGCAAGCGCCCAGCCTTCGGCCAGACGCGCGGTGATCAAGGCGTCGATCTCGGCGGAGCGGGCGTGGACGCCGGTCACCACGTCGTCGAAGAAATCGACCTCGGCATCGGCATATTGCGCGCCTTCGATGGTGGCGCCGAGCCGGTGCTGGTGGAATTCATGGAGGAGCACCGGGATCGGCGTTTCCTCCATTTCATGCTGGTAGAGCGCCTGAACGGCGGCAAGGCGCGCGGCGGAGCGCGAACGGGAACGGGCGGAAGCGGATACCATCGGCCGGGCCATACAGAAGCGGGCGCCGGGGTGGGAAGCCCCTAAGCGCCCGGTTCAGTCCTGCGTGGCGGCGAGGAAGTCGCGGATCGCCGACGTGACGGTGCCGGGCTCTTCCCAGGTGATGAAGTGGCTCGCCGTCGGGGAGGTGACGACCCGCAGATCCTCGACGTAATCGGTGAGCCCCTCGAGCTGGAGGGGGAGGAGGGCCGGGTCCTTCAGGCCCCAGACGACGAGCGTCGGCACTTTGACCTTGGGGAAGGGCGCATGGAACCAGAGCGGCAGCTTCGCGTCCACGCCGGGCGCGGGCACTTCGACCCGGCTTGCCCGGTACCAGTTCAGCATGGTGGTGAGCACGCCCGGCTGTTTCCATTCCTCGATGTAGGCCCGGCGCTCCTCCTCGGGCAGCTTGGTCGCGTCCGAATGGCTGAGCAGGATCTTCTCGAGAAAGGCGTCCAGCCCCATTGCGACGATCCCGGCTTCCGCGAGCGGGCTCCTGAAGGCGGTGATGTATTGCGAGGCTTCGCGCTGCGCCTCGTCCTCGATCAGCGACTTCTGGAAGATGAGCGGATGCGGCGCGTTGACGATGACGAGCCGGCGCACGCGGATCGGATGCTGCAGCGCCGTCGCCCAGGCGACCGCCCCGCCCCAGTCATGGCCGACGAGGGTGAAATGCTCGATGCCGAGCGCATCCATCAGCGCCATCGCATCCTGGACGATCTTGGCAGTCTGATAATCCTCCACCCCTTCCGGCTTGTCGGAAGCCGCGAAGCCCCGCTGGTCGGGCGCGACCACCCGGTAGTCGCGGGCGAGATCGTCCATCTGGTTGCGCCAGGTGCGATGCGATTCGGGAAAGCCGTGGAGAAAGAGGATCGCCGGAGCGCCCTCGGGCCCGCCATGCCGGACGTTGAGCGTGATGCCGGTAGAAAGGGCGATTCTCTCTGTCTTGAGGTCCGTCATTCCGAATAGCCTCCGTTCGTCCCGAGCGCAGTCGAGGGGCGACTGCACGGAGGTTGAGCGAGCGCCCCTCGACTTCGCTCGGGACGAACGAGGCTTGCGGCTTGCATCGCCGGCTCGGCACCGCGCGCCGTCACGGGTAGCTCACCGTTTTCGGGACTTCGGGGATCGGGATCCATTCTTCGCGGTCGTCGGGCGGGAGGGCGAAGCGGCCGGCTTTCCAGTCCTCGCGGGCCTGGCGGATGCGGTCGCGGTCCGAGGAAACGAAGTTCCACCAAACGTGGCGCGGTCCGTCGAGCGGCGCGCCGCCGCAGAGCATGAGATGCGCGCCGTTCGCCGAGCGCAGGGTCGCCGCGGCGCCGGGGCGCAGGACGTAAAGGGTGAGCGGCTGGAGGACGAACCCGTCCAGCGTCGCTTCGCCCTCGGCGAGGTAAAGGGCGCGCTCGTCCGCATCGGCGTCCACCGGCATCGATCCGCCGGGGGCGAGCTGGATATCGGCATAGATGGTTTCGCTGTGGCAGGTGACGGGCGACGTTTCGCCCCAGAGCGTGCCCATGACGACCCGGGCGCTGGCGCCGCTGCCGTGGACGAGGGGAAGGCGGTCGGCGGCGACATGTTCGAAGGCGGGATCGATCTCCTCCTTTGCGCGCGGAAGGGCGATCCAGGTCTGGATGCCGCTCAGCTCCGGGCCGCCCGGGCGGAGGCCGGCGGGCGAGCGCTCGGAGTGGCTGATGCCGCGTCCTGCCGTCATCAGGTTCACCGCGCCCGGTTCGATGGTCTGAAAGGTGCCGAGCGAGTCGCGGTGGTCGATCGCGCCGGCGAACAGATAGGTGACGGTGGCGAGGTTGATGTGCGGGTGGGGGCGCACGTCGATGCCGCCGCCGGGCGGAAGGTGCGCCGGCCCCATCTGGTCGAAGAAGATGAAGGGGCCGACGGTGGTCCGCTCCTTGTGCGGAAGCGTCCGGTGGACGCTGAAGCCGCCCAGATCGTGGGTGACGGGCGAGAGGGTCTGGAAGATGAGATCGTCGGTCATGACCCGACCTTAGCTCATCCTCCCCGGGACGGGGAGGGGGACCGCACGAAGTGCGGTGGAGGGGGCTCCGTGCGGGGCTCCGACCCCCCTCCACCATGCTTCGCATGGTCCCCCTCCCCGCGAGCGGGGAGGATTATTCCCCCGGCGCCCTCGCCTCGATCGCCAAGGCGTGGACGCGCTCCTTGAGTAAATCGGCGAGCGCGGCGTTCACCGCCCGCTGGCGCTGGAGCCGGCTCATGCCTTGAAAGGCGGCGGCGACGATGCGGACGGTGAAGTGGCTTTCGCCGCTGCCGTCATGACCGGCATGGCCGCGGTGCTTCTCGCTGTCGTCGATAACGTCGAGACGGTCGGGAGCGAGCGCGGCGCGCAGGCGTTGATCGATTTCGGCCGCGACGGGGCCGGTGAAAGCATGGCTCATCGGGCCTATATAGGCCTCTTTGCAGGAAAAAGGGCAGGTTCGGTAACGTGGCGAGTGCGGGGAAACGCGAAACCCGGTTTCACGGGCGCTCGGAAGCGCAAGGGTCGTGCGCGCATCCGGGCTGCGAAGGGCCGGGCGAGTTTCGCGCGCCCTCGGCCCGCGCGCCGAGCTTCGACGGGCCGGGCGAATGGCGCTGGATGTGCCTCGATCACATCCGCGCCTTCAACGCCGGCTACAATTATTTCGAAGGCATGAGCGCCGAGGAAATCTCCGCCTCGCAAAACGCCTATGGTGGGTGGGACCGGGAGACCCGCGCCTTCGCCACGGCCGGCGGCGACGCCCCGCCGCGCTGGGCCGAATTCACCGATCCCTTGGACGCGATCGGCGCCCGCTTCCGCCGCGCCGCCGCCGAAGGCCCGCGCCACGACGGGCGGGAACTGAGCGAAAGCGACCGCAAGTCGCTACGCGTCCTCGGCCTCGGCACGGACGCCGACCGGCGCACCCTGCGGCGCCGTTATGCCGATCTCCTGCGCCGCTACCACCCCGATCACAATGGCGGCGACAGGGGCCATGAGAAAGCGTTGCAGGCCGTGATCGACGCCTATACGCAGCTCAAATCCCGCCCCGCCTTTGCCTGACATTCGAGAGAGATTGATGTCCGAACTCGCCAATGCCGATCCCGCCAGCCGCGGCGCCACCGTGATGAGCACGCCCGACCGGATGGTGAAGGTGCGCGACGCCTTCGGGATCGACAGCGACATGGAAGTGCCGGCATTTTCGGAAGCGGACGAGCGCGTGCCGGACCTCGATCCCGCCTACGTCTTCGATCCCGACACGACTCTCGCCGTGGCCGCCGGCTTCGCCAAGAACCGCCGGGTCATGGTCCAGGGCTATCACGGCACGGGCAAGTCGACCCATGTCGAGCAGGTCGCGGCGCGGCTCAACTGGCCGCTCATCCGCATCAACCTCGACGCGCATATCAGCCGCATCGACCTCATCGGCCGCGACGCCATCGTGCTTCGCGAAGGTCAGCAGGTCACCGAATTCCGCGAAGGCCTCCTCCCCTGGGCGCTGCAGCACCCGGTGGCTTTGGTCTTCGACGAATATGATGCCGGCCGCCCGGACGTGATGTTCGTCATCCAGCGCGTGCTGGAAACGGAAGGCAAGCTCACCCTTCTCGACCAGAACCGGGTGATCCGCCCCAACCCGTGGTTCCGCCTGTTCGCGACGACCAACACGATCGGCCTCGGCGACACGACCGGCCTTTATCACGGCACCCAGCAGATCAATCAGGGCCAGATGGACCGCTGGAACATCGTCGTGACGCTCAATTACCTCCCCGCCGAGATCGAGGCGCGGATCGTCCTCGCCAAGTCCGGCGAATACGACCATGTCGGCGGCCGCCAGGAAGTGGAGCGCATGATCAAGGTCGCGGAAATGACCCGCTCCGGCTTCATCAACGGCGACATTTCGACGGTGATGAGCCCGCGCACGGTGATCAGCTGGGCCCAGAACGCGCTGATCTTCGACGATGTCGGCTTCGCCTTCCGCCTCACTTTCCTCAACAAATGCGACGAGGCCGAGCGGACCATCGTCGCCGAATATTACCAGCGCGTCTTCGGCAAGGACCTGCCGGAGAGCGCCGCGGTTCGGGCGTGACTCGGCCAGGTGGCTGAGCGCGACAATCCGATCGACGCGTTCCGGCAGGCGCTGGCCGGGGCTGCGCGGGCGATTGCGCGGGACCCGGACGTCGAGCTCGGGCTGACCGCCGAAGCGCCCGGCGCCAACGGAAAGGCGATCAAGGCGCCGATGCCGGGGCGCTCGCTCCCGGAGCGCGAAGTCGCCGAAGCGCGCGGCTTTGCGGATGCGGCAGCGCTCAAGCTCCGGCACCACAATGCGGCACTTCACGCCCGCGGCACGCCGCAGGACGACGTGGCGCGCGCCGTGTTCAACGCCGCCGAACAGGCGCGCGTCGAGGCGATCGGCGCCAGGACCATGGCCGGGGTGCGCGCCAACCTCGCCCGGCTCACCGAAATGCGGATGCGGACCGATCCGCTGACCCGCGCGCGGGTGGCCGAGGAAGTGCCGCTGTCCACGGCGCTGGGCCTCATCGTGCGCGAGCGGCTGACCGGCGAGGCGCCGCCCGAAGCTGCGCGTGCCGCTTTGTCGCTGGTCTCGGAGTGGATCGAGGCGAAAGCCGGCGCCGATCTCGATGCGCTGTCGCTGGTGCTCGACGACCAGGCGGCGTTCGCGCAGATGCTCGGCCGCGTCCTCCAGGACCTGGAGCTCGTCGAAGGCGACATGACGCCCGAGGAGGATCCGGACAGCGGCGACGAGGGCGACGGCGACGATCAGGACAAGGACGGCGACGGCGAGGAGGACGAGCAGGAGGACGATGCCTCCGGCCAGGGCCAGACCGAGATGCGCCAGGAGCAGGGCGAAAGCGGCGACGGCGAAGCGGAAACCGATTTCGCCGAAGAGGACATGGACGCCTCCGAATCGCCGATGGGCGAGGAAGGCGACGAGGGCGCCCTGCCGAGCCGGCCCAACCGCCCGCTATCCGATTTGCCCCCGCAATTCGACTATCGCATCTTCACCGGCCATTATGACGAGGTCGTGGAAGCGACGGAGCTGTGCGACCAGGAGGAGCTGGGGCGCCTGCGCGCCTATCTCGACCAGCAGCTCGTGCACCTGCAATCGGCGGTCACCAAGCTCGCCAACCGCCTCCAGCGCCGGCTGATGGCGCAGCAGTCGCGAAGCTGGGACTTCGACCAGGAAGAGGGGATACTCGACGCCGCGCGGCTCGCCCGCGTGATCGTCAATCCGGCGCACTCCCTGTCCTACAAGGTCGAGCGCGACACGGACTTCCGCGACACGGTCGTCACCCTGCTGATCGACAATTCGGGCTCTATGCGCGGGCGGCCCATCTCGATCGCGGCGATCTCGGCCGACATCCTCGCCCGCACGCTCGAGCGCTGCGGCGTCAAGGTCGAGATCCTCGGCTTCACGACGCGCGCCTGGAAGGGCGGGCAGAGCCGCGAGCGCTGGCTGGGCGAGGGGCGGCCGCCCCATCCGGGCCGGCTCAACGACCTGCGCCACATCGTCTACAAGCAGGCCGACGATCCCTGGCGGCGGGCGCGCAAGAATCTCGGGCTGATGATGCGCGCAGGCCTCCTCAAGGAGACTATCGACGGCGAGGCCCTGCTCTGGGCGCACGGCCGGCTGATCGCCCGCCCGGAAGAGCGCAAGATCCTGATGGTGATTTCGGACGGCGCGCCGGTCGACGATTCCACCTTGTCGGTGAACAGCGGCACCTATTTGGAGCGGCACCTTCGCCAGGTGATCGGCTGGATCGAGGAGCGCTCGCCGGTCGAGCTCATCGCCATCGGCATCGGCCACGACGTGACGCGCTATTACGAGCGCGCGGTGACGATCATGGACGCCGAGCAACTGGGCGGCACGATGATCGGCCAGCTGGCGGACTTGTTCGACGCACCGGGGATGTAATTCCTCCCCATGCGCAGCATGGGGAGGGGGGTGTAGGCGGGTCGGCATGCCGGGGGCATGCCGAGAGCCGCAACCGGCTGCGCAGCAGCCGCGGGGCGAAGCATGGTGGAGGGGTAGGTGGCGCTAGGTCGGCAATCCTCCCG
>DASVQT010000189.1:0-3401 GCA_036388975.1 Allosphingosinicella sp.
ATGTAATCGTCCGCGCCCATGTCGAGGCCGCGGATCCGGTCGGTTTCCTCGCCCCGGCCGGTGAGCATGATGATCGGAACGTTCGCCGTTTCGGCCGCGCGGCGCAGGCGGCGGCAGACTTCGATGCCGGAAAGGCCCTCCACCATCCAGTCGAGCAGCACGACGTCCGGCGGGTTCTCGAAGGCGAGAAGCAGGGCCTCCTCGCCGTTCGCCGTATGCTCGACGACGAAATCCTCGCGCCGGAAATGCCACTTCAACAGCTCGACGATCGCCGGATCGTCTTCCACGAGCAGGAGCCGCGGATCGCTCACGCCCGCGCCTGCTGCGCGCGGCGGAAGCGGGCGCACGTAAGGGCGCCGAAGCACAGGTCGGAACGATCCATTCCGCCGGTCTAGGCGGGCGGCAAGGACGTTCGGTGACGCTTTGATGAAAGTTCAGTGAAACATGCGCGGGCGGAAAAGGACCGGCCGCGCTTCACGCTAGCGCTGCGGCTCGGCCGGTGCGGCGGGCGCCGGCTGGGCCTGCGGAGCCTGGGGTGCGGAAGGCCCCGGCGCCGGCAGCGCCTTCTGCGGCGCGGGGTCCTGCGGACCCGGCCCGCGGCCTTCCAGTGCCTCCCGGACGCGCTCGCCCACCTCTTCGGCGACCTCGTCCCCGTCGCCGCCGCTCTGAACCCGGACGCGGACGCAGCGCGCGGCGTCGCATGAGACGACGGAACCGGTACGGGTGTTGACGCGGATGAGGCGCCCGTCGGCGGTCGCAACCGCCTGATAGGTCGATGTTTGGACGTCGACCTCGTCGCCGCCCCAGTAGATGCCGAGGCCTATGATGCCCGCCGCGATGACGAGGCTGTTGGCGAGTCGGCTGGTCATGCGCTCGACCATTTCGGCCGTGGTCGCCGGCGGCGGCGGCGGACCGGCCGCGCCGTCGTCGGTCCCGAAGCGCGCCTGATGTCTGTCCTTCACCCCGAATGTCCTCCCTCGTCCGGTGTCATGTACCGCTAACACACGGCGGATGGCAATCCCCGGCGCGGCGGGCCGCGCAGAGGTCAGCGTGCGTTCAGCCGCCTGAGCGCATAAGGTGAACAAACCCGACTCGGAGACCGTCATGCGCACCCCCCTCCTCGCTCTTGCCCTCCTCGCCTCGATCGCCGCTCCCGTTGCGGCTGCGTCCGCCGCCGAGCGCCGCTCGCCCGAAGCGCGGCTCGCGCGTGCCGTCGAGGGCCGGGTGGAAGGCGAACCGACGCGCTGCCTCAACAATCTGCGCTTCACCTCCAGCCGGATCATCGACGGCACGGCCATCGTCTACGAAGCCGGCAATACCTTGTGGGTGAACCGCCCGCGCGGCGGCGCCGAGTCGCTCGACCAGTGGGACGTGCTGGTGACTCGCCAATTCTCCCCCCAGCTGTGCAGGGGCGACGTGGTGCGGCTCTACGATTCCTCGAGCATGATCCAGACCGGCGCGGTGTTCCTGGGCGATTTCGTCCCCTACCGCCGCGCGCGCTGAACCGCGGCGCGGCCGCTCAAAAGGCGATCCGGACTCGCGCCACGATCCCTTGCGCGATCATGCCGTTGGGGAGTTGATACTGCACCGGGTCCAGCTGCGCCTGAATGCTTTCCGAGATCTGGAAGCCGAGCACGTTGCGCGGTGCATCTTCCTCGGGCCCGGCTGCCCTTCCGGGCGGGAGCCGGTGACGGGCGTCCGCGTCGGTTCGACCGCACACGACGATGTCGCTGCCCCTCGCCTCCGGGCAGTTTTCGACCACCCGCTGCTGGACGAGCGCCGGCCGCTCGGGCGTGAGCATGGCAGCTGGCGGCGGGGCCGTCGGTGAGCCCGGCGCCACTTGAGCGGCGGCGAGCAGGACGGCGTTGAACCCCGAGTCCACGGCAGGCGCGCCTTTCTATTCGGCTTCGACGTCCAGCATCGCAGCCGGCCGCCGCGCCGTCAAATCCGCGTCGCCGTACGCGCCCCTTCGCTGTTCGAAAACGGATTGCCTTCGCCTTCGATCATCGTCCGAAGGCACTGGGCAAGCGCGAGAGTCGCGCCTCGGCTGTCGGTCAGGCGAAGATTGTCGTAAAGCGCGCCGCCATTGGCGATGCGCATGCCGGCGGCCCGGCTGAAATCCTCGATGAAGTTGCGCCCTTCCTTTTCGCCGCCCGGCGGGATGGCGAAGAAGAGGCCCGGGCCGTCTTCGTCGATCTGGGTGCGGGCGAGCGCCGGGATCGGCCATTCGCGGCCATCGTCGAAGCGGATCGACAAAGGATAGATCTGGCCGTCTTCGAGCTCGGTCCATTTCGTGTTCTGGAGAAGGAAGCCGATGCCGCCTTCCTCGGGAAGGGCGAAGACGGAAAGCACCGTCCCCGCGCGCTGGGCCGTATGGACGAGGCAACCGCCGTCGCTCGCGGCGACGGTCCAGCCCTGCGGCGCCTGAACGGGCACGGGGGCAGGCGCGGCCGCGGAGGCCTGAACGAGAGACAAGGCAACCAGAGCACTCAACATAAGGGCCTCCATCAGCCCTCCCGCCTCATGCCAACCGACCGCCTTCCTCTTTGTTGCAAGGCGCCCGCGAAATCGTTCGAAAACGCAAGCCGCGTCAAACCGCCGGCTGCGCGGCCTTCGGCCTCAGCAGGTCTCGAACGGCGAGGCTTCGGCGCGAGTCGCGGTCCATTCGCAAAGATCGAGGCTGATCGGATCGAGGAACATGCCGCCCATCCGCGTTCCCACCTGCCAGCGTACCTGGGCGCGCACTTCGCCGATGCCGGGCACTTCCAGCGAGACGTGGCTGCCGATCGCGACCCATTCGGCGCATTCGGCCATGAAGCCGCTCGAGGACAGGTCGCGGACCTTGACCTCGACTTCGTAGACGTGGGTGAGCGCGGCGCTTTCATCCATCGGCAGGCGCTCGGCACGGCGTTCGTGAAAGGATGAGCCGCCCGCGCGAGGGGGGCTGATGCCGCGCCGTCTTCTGTTCATGGGCGGTTCTAGGCTTGGATTAGTGAACGAGGGGTAAAAACCGCCTGCGCTTCCGCCGCATTTGCGGGGGTCGTAAAGCCCGGTGCGGGTGGGCTAGTGCTTTGGCGTATGTCGATTCGCAGGCTCACCGGCGGCTGCGCCCTCCTTCTCCTGCTCGCCGGCGGCTGCGGGCGGGAGGAAACGGGTCCGATCGCGGTGAGTGCGATCGGAGCCGCGCCGCACCTGGTGAACCCCAATCTCGCGGCCCTCGACGCGCCGTCCGCCTATCTGCTCGACGCCGCGGCGCAGGGCCTCGTGCGCTTCGACGCGGCCGGCGAGATCGAGCCCGGCCTGGCGCAAAGCTGGTTCATCTCCAACGACGGCCTGCACTACACCTTCCGGATCCGGCGCACCGAATGGACGGGCGGCGGGCGGGTGACGGCCGAGCAGGT
>DASVQT010000190.1:0-19379 GCA_036388975.1 Allosphingosinicella sp.
CGGCGCGCTGGATCTGCCGCGCCTCGCTCGCTTTCTCCTTTCGGGCGGATCGATCCGCACCGCCGCGCTGAACGCCGCTTTCCGGGCCGCCGCAGAGGGCACGCCCGTGGAAATGCCGCACCTCCTCACCGCCATCCATGCGGAGCTTGCCAAGCTGGACCAGCCGATGCCGGCCGGAGAACGCGGATGAGCCGCGCGCCCGCTCCCGCGCCCGCGCCGGCGGTGCGCCTCACGATCGATCGGGTCGTCGTGCGCGGCGCCGCGCCGCCGTCGCGCGCGGCGCTTAATGCCGCGATCGAGCAGGCCGTGCGCGCGGAGGTGGCGGCCCGGCCCGGTCTTTGGACGGGAGCGGCCGACGGCACGGCCACGGCCACCCTGCGCCAGCCGGCGAGCGCGGGATCGAGCGACGCCGTCGCCGTCGCTTTGGCGAGCGCCATGGCGCGCGGCCTGGGACAACGGACATGAGCCGCGCGCCCGTTCACGAGCCGCGGCCGCCGCTGCGCAACCCGTCGCCGCCGCGCCTGTCGGCCGCCGCGCCGGGCGTGCAGCGCCTGTGCAAACACGGCGCCAGGACCGGCGACGAATGCGCCAAATGCGCCGCCGTGCAGCGCAAGGAGCGAGGGAGCGCCCCCGGCCGCCGCCAGGCGCCGGAAGTCGAGGCCGTGCTCGCCAATCCGGGCCGGCCGCTTCCCGCGGCCGTGCGCAGCGACATGGAGGCGCGCTTCGGCCGGGATTTCGGCGCCGTGCGCATCCACGACGATGCCGCGGGCGCCCGCGCCGCCGACGCCGTCGATGCCGAAGCCTTCGCCCACGGCAACGACATCGCCTTTGCGCCCGGCCGCTTCGATCCCGATACGGAGCACGGCCGCTGGCTCCTCGCCCACGAGCTCGCCCACACGGTCCAGCAGTCCCGCGGCGCCGCGGGCGTGCAGCAATCGGGTCCGCTTTCAGACGGCGCGCTGGAGCGCGAGGCGGACATGGCGGCCGTCGCGGCGCTCGCCTTTCAGCCCGTGCCGCCCCTCAGCGCCGCGCCGGCGCAGGTGGCGCGCGCGGGCAAAACCGCCGCCAAGCCCAAGCCCAAGGTTCCGGGCGTTCGCAAGACCACCATCACGATCGACACGCGGAGCTACGAGGTCGAGATGTTGAGCGGCGAGCAGACGGTGGACAAGGTCGCCGAGCCGGTGTTCGAGGTCCAGGTCGCGCCTTTCTATGTGCCGCGCCTCAAGGGGAAGCGGGCGATGAGCGTCCTGGCCGACGATCCTCCGCAGCCGCTGCTTCGCGTACCCAAAGACACGGCGGCGCGCGCTGCTTTGAAGCAGGTGCGAGAGCCCCCGCACGATCTCAGGGCCAATTGGCTGCGCCGCGTCAATTGGACGGCCGGCGAGGCCGATGCCCTGTGGAAGGGGTGCGGCGGCGACAAGAGCTTTCCCTATGTGAAGGGCGAAGCCTGCCACATGGATCACATCATCGAGCTTCAGCTCGGCGGCGGCGGCCATTCCGAGAACATCCAGACGCTCGACCCGAGGCCGAACATGGACAGCGGCCAGATGATCCGACACCAGCTCGCCGAAGTCGCAGACGCGATTGCGGATCATCCCAAGCTCAAGCTCGGCGGTGCCGGCCGCGACTTGATGCTCCGCCTCCGCTTCAAGGGCGTGAAGCCCTATGGCCCCAGCCCGTCCGTGACCAAGTGCATCGACATCGAAAGTCAGGCGCTGAAGGCCGAGGCGGGCAATCTCAAGCTGCTGCCCGGGCGCCAGAATCATTTCCTTCGGCTGCGCGGCGAGTGCCACGTGTCGGTCGACAACAAGCTCAAGGCAAAGATCGAGGACGATCCCGACAACGACGCGCTTCGCCTGTCCTTCCCAGGGCTGATCCTTACCAGGCTCGACTCGCCGGTGCAGAAGGTCCACGCGATGCACGCCCGCATCGACACGGAGACCGCGCGGCTGCCGCTCAAGGTCCTGAAGAGCCAGGCAAAGGGCGTGACGCTGAGCGTCAGCCCGGATGCCGACCCCAAGCTCAGCACGAACAAGACCAACATTCCGATCGAGCTTCTCTTCCTCAGCCCAGGGAAGATCACCGAGGTCGGCATCGACACCAACAACAAGACTTCATGGAAGGGCGAGGTGACGCCCACCCACCGCTTCTTGCCCAAGCTCGGCATCGCCTATGCCGACGAGAAGCTGACGATCAGCACGGGCCTCAGCAAGGAAGCGCTTCAGAAGAAATCGCCCATTCCCGGCGCCAAGATCACCGATGCGTCGGTCTCCATCGATCTGATGCCGGAGTTCAAGCCGAGCGGGACCCTAGCCTTCGAATTCTCGCCCGCGGGGCGCAAGGTGCTCGCCGCCAGCGTGAAGCTGTTCGCGGAGAACGACGCGCTCGCCGCCGATGGCAACGTCACCCTGTTCATCCCCGGCGTGCAAAGCACCACGGGCGAGGTCAAGTACCGCAACGGTGCCTGGTCGATGAGCGCCAACGTGGCCGCCGAAAACATCGACATTCCGTTCCTGAAAGGCGGCGCGCTCGCCGTCTCTTATTCCAAGGGCGTGTTCGGAGCGCAGGGCAAGCTCGACCTCGCGCTTCCGGGCGGAGGCGAAGGCAAGCTCGAACTCAAATATCTTGAGCGCCGCTGGCTGTTCGTCGGCGCCGGCAAGATCCACCACAAGCGCTTCGGCACCGTGTCCGCCACGCTGCGCGACGACGGCGACACCTTCGAGGCGAAGGGGAAGGCGACCGTCGGCCTGGAGAAGCTCGGCCTCGCGCCGCAGATCGACGCCACTTTCAAGCGGAAACGCGGCGAGGACCGGTTCAAGATCAGCGGCACGGGCATTGTGCTCGTCACCAAGGGCAACATCACGGGCAGCCTGTCGGTGACGCTGCACGAAAGCGGCGCGGTGTCCGGAACGGGGAAGCTCAACTTCCCGGTCCGCGACAGCCTCATGGTCGAAGCGGGCGTCACCATGGACGCGAACCAGGTCGTGACCACCACTGGCACGGTGAAGCTCAAGAAGCCGATCGACCTGTTCAAGCCCCGGGGCGGAAGCCACAAGCTCACCCTCTTCAACCTGGAAGTCCCAATCCCTGCCGTGTCGGCCGGCCCGATCGGGCTCAAGTTCGGCGTCGGCGCGGGGATCGACGCAGGCTATTGGTTCGGCCCGGCGCAACTCAAGGATGTCGAGGTGGGCGGCTCGGTGAAGCCGTTCGAAGTCGATCCGGAGCTCATGCTCGCGCTCAAGGGCACCGTGTCCATCGATGCCGGCGCGCAGCTCGGCTTCTGGATCAGGGGCTCGCTGATCTGCGACGCGGGCGTCGGCAAGGCGACGGGCAGCATCACCGTCTCGGCCGGCATCGAAGCCAAGGGAAATGCCAGCCTGATCACCGACGTGAACTACGCCAAGGGGGTGTTCTCGGTCGCGGCGCTCGCCAAGGCGGCGGCCGACCTCAATCTCGCCTTCGGGCTCAAGGCCTCGGTGGAGCTCACCACCTTTCTCGGCGACTGGGGACCGGGCGCCAAGTGGGAATGGACGCTCGCCGACTTCAAGGTGCCGACCGGTCTCAAGTTCGCGTTCAGCGCGCCCATCGCCTACCATTCGGTGAATGGGCTGACGCTGCCGAGCGCGCAGAACATCACATGGCAGCCGCCCGAGAAGATCGACGCCGGCGACCTGCTGACGCGCATCATCCTGGCGGCGCGCCAGCCGGACCAGCGCGGATGAGCGGCCTCAGCACCGCGGCGCGCCCGCTGAAGGGCGGCCTCGCCCTCCTCGATCCGGCGACGGGCCTGCTGCAGCGCCTGATCGTGCTCCAATACACGCCCGAAAAGCTGTCCCGGAAACTCCAGCCGGCGACCGCGCCCGCCGGCGGCCGTTCCGAGCCGCTGCGGCTTTCCGGCCCCGCCGTGGAAACGATCGCCGTGGAGGCCGAACTGGACGCCGCGGACCAGCTCGAATTTCCCGACGCCAATCCGGTCGCGGTCGCACAGGGTCTATACCCGGTGCTCTCCGCGCTGGAGATGGTGCTGCACCCCTCGACGGCGCAGCTCGAAACCAACAACCGTTTGATGAACATGGGCACGCTCGAGATCGTGCCCATGGAATCCGCTCTCGTGCTGTTCGTCTGGGGCCGGAACCGGATCCTGCCGGTGCGGATCACCGACCTCGGCGTCAACGAGGAGGAGTTCGCGCCGAGCCTCGTTCCGATCCGCGCGCGCGTGTCCATCGGCATGCGTGTGCTCGGCACCAGCGACCTCCAGTTCGGGCATCGCGGAACCGGGCTCTTCATGAGCCACCTGGCCCAGAAGGAAGCGCTCGCGCGCAAGCTCGCGGGCACCTTGTCGCAGCTCGGACTGGGAGGACCGCCATGAGCAGGATCGACGCACTCGGGATCGGCGGCGCGACCTTTCCGGCGAACAGCCGCTATGCGGGCGTGGCGGTGAAGACGCTCGCTTTGCCGGACGGCGAGGTCAGCTACCTCGCCCGCCGCTTCGTGCCGCCGCCAGCGGCCTTTTCCGGCTATGGCGAGCATCTCACCACCGATTACGACCGCACCGACCTCGTCGCCGCGGCGCGGCTCGGCGACCCGCTGCTCGCCTGGCGGCTCCAAGACGCGAATGGCGCCATGCACCCGCGCGAGCTCATTCGCGAGGTCGGCCGCGCGCTCGCCGTGCCGCTGCCGCAGGGCATCGCGCAGGCGCCGCCGCCCGAGGATCTCGGCTGATGACCGGCAACGCCTTTCTCCTTTCGGTCCTCGTCGGCCCGGCCGTGCCGGTGCCGCTGCCGCGCCTCGCTCTGGAAGCGCTGCAGGAGATCGAGGTCAGCCAGAAGACCGACGGGGAAAGCGGCTTTTCGCTCAAGTTCGGCATCGATTGCAAATCTGTGCTCCACACGCTGCTTCTCGTCGGCGGGCAGACCGTGCCGGCGCTCCGGGTCGTCATCCTCGTCACCATCGGCGGAGTCCCGCACGTGCTGATGGACGGCGTCATCGATCGCCAGGAGATGAGCGGCGGCGGCGGGGAGGCGACCCTCACCGTGCTCGGCAAGGATCTAAGCTCGGTCATGAACCGGATCGACAAGACGGGCTTCCCCTATCCGGCCATGCCGGTCGCGGCGCGCGTCCTCGCCTGCCTCGCGCCATATGCCGCCTTCGGGGTCGTTCCCGCGGTGATCCCGCCGCTCTTCACCGTGGTCAAATCGCCGACGTCCGAAATCCCCAAGCACAAGGGCACGGACCTCGCTTATCTTCGCCACCTCGCCAAGGAGAACGGCTACGTCTTCTACGTCGATCCGGGTCCCGCGCCGGGCACCAGCACCGCCTATTTCGGCCCCGAGATCCGCATCGGCGTCCCGCAGCCCGCCCTCACCATGGACTCCGACGGCTTTTCAAACGTGTCCGGAGTCGAATTCGCGGTCGACGGCACCGAGCGCGAGCTGCCAGTCCTGATCGTGCAGGAGCCCAACACCAAGGCCCCACTCCCCATTCCGCTTCCCGACGTGAGCCTCGCCAATCCGCCGCTCGGCCTCGTCCCGCCGCGCCTCGCCTCCGTCCGCATCTTGGAGGATATCGGCGCCCTCAACCCCGTGGAGGCGGCGCTGAAGGGACTCGGCACCGCCGCCCGCTCGGCCGATGCGGTAAGCGCCAGCGGCACGGTCGATCCGCTGCGCTACGGCCGGCTGCTGCGCGCGCGCGGCCTCGTCGGGCTGCGGGGGGCGGGCCTCGCCTTTGACGGCCTTTATTACGTGAAGGACGTCACCACCACGATCAAGACCGGCTCCATCGCGCAGAAGTTCCAACTCGTGCGCAACGGCCTCGTCTCCACGGTCCCGAAGGTGGCGGCATGAGCGGCGGGCCTTATTTCGGCAAGTATCGCGGCGTCGTGGTCAACAATGTCGATCCCGAGAAAAAGGGCCGCATTCTCGCAAACGTGCCCTCGATCGAAGCCTTCGTGCCAACGAGCTGGGCCATGCCCTGCCTGCCATCGGCCGGGATGCAGGCCGGCTTCTACACCGTTCCGCCGCTCCAGGCCGGCGTCTGGATCGAGTTCGAGGCGGGCGATCTCGACAAGCCGATCTGGAGCGGATGCTTCTACGCTTTGGCTGCCGAAGTGCCGGCGCTCGCCGCGCCCGCCGTGGGCCCGCTCGGCTGCTTCGTCCTCCAGACGATGGGCCAGACCACCTTGATGGTCTCGGACGTGCCCGGCCCCACCGGCGGCATCCTCCTCAAGACCAAGACCGGCGCGATGATCGCGATCAACGAAACCGGGATCACCATTTCCAACGGACAGGGCGCGACGCTGACGATGACCGGACCCACGGTCTCGATCAACGCCGGCGCGCTGACGGTGACCTGATGCCGGGGCCGGTGCTCCACCTCGGCGCGACCGTGCTCTGCGCCCATGCCGGCCAGGCGCTCCCGGCCGTCACGATGCCGCGCGTGCTCCTGTCGGGCCAGCCGGCGGCGACGCTCGGCGCGCCCTGGACGGTTGCCGGATGCACCATGCCGCCGCCCAATGCGGGCAACGGCCCCTGCGTCACCTGCCAATGGACGAGCGGTTCGACCCGCGTCCTCGCCGGCGGGATGCCGCTCCTTCTCGCCTCCTCCACCTCCACCTGCGCGCCGACCGGCACGCCGGCCATTCCGACCCTGTTCCAGCTCCGGGTGATCGCGACATGAGCACGCTCAGCCCTCCCTATCGCTTCGACGGCGGCGGGCGCACCGCGCTCGACACCGAAGATGCGGCGGTGCGCGCGCTGATCCGCTCCATCCTCTTCACCATGCCCGGCGAGCGGGTGAACCGCCCCGGCTTCGGCAGCGCGATCCTGGGCCAGCTCTTCGCCGGCAACAGCGAATTGCTCGCCGCCGCCGCCCAGGCGACCGCGCAGGCCGCGCTTCAGCGCTATCTCGGCGACCGGATCGCGGTCGAGTCCGTGGAGGTGACGGCGATCGACGCGGTCCTCGCCGTGGAAGTCGCCTACGCCCTGCGCAGCACCGGCGCCCGCTCTTCGGCGCGCTTCGAAGTTCCCGCAGGATGAGCGGCCTGTGCATCCCCTGCGGCAGCGAGCGCCGCCGCCAGCTCGTCCGCACCACCTTGGTCGCGGCCAAGCCGGTCCTGAACGGCATCGACTATGTCGAAGTTGCGCCGAGCCAGACCAAGCTCGTCGTGACCTTCATCCACCCGCTCGACGCCGTTCCCGCGGCGCCCGCGCTCGGCCCGCTCAACTTCCGGATCGAAGGCGGCGTGCGCGTGCGCCCCGTGCGCGTCACCGGCTTCTCGGCGAACGTCGCGGCCGGCACGGTGACGCTGACGGTGAGCGAGCCCGGCGACTTCTCGCTGTACCGGCTGCGGCTCGTTTCCGGCCTGGGGAGCGACACTCCGCCCGCGACGTACGACATCGCCCTTTCGGCCGTCGACGTCGACTTCAAGGCGGCCTGCCCCAACCCGTTCGACTGCCGCCCGGGCGACGGGCCGGCGCCGCCCGCGCCGCGGCCGCCCGCCATCGACTATCTCGCCAAGGATTATCTCGGCTTCCGCCGCCTGATGCTGGACAGGATGAGCGTCACGACACCCTCCTGGACCGAGCGCAACCCCGCCGACATGGGCATGATGCTCGTCGAAGCGCTCGCCCAGAGCGCCGACGACCTCAGCTACTTCCAGGATGCGGTGGCGACCGAGGCCTATCTCGGAACCGCCAACAAGCGGCGCTCGATCCGCGGCCATGCGCGGCTGCTCGACTACCGGCTCGACGAAGGGCTGACCGCGCGCGCCTGGGTGACGATCGATCCGCTGGACGCAGGAAAGGACGGCGCGGCGATCCCCGCCCGCACCCGGATCGAGACCGGCGGCGGGGCCGACGCGCCGGTCGTTTTCGAAACCCTGCACGCGATGACGATCCGCCTCGCCCATGCCGGTATCGCCTTTCACAATTGGAGCGGCCAGGCCTGCTGCCTGCCGCGCGGCGCGACCGAAGCGAGCCTGGTCGCGGGCGGCGCGCAGCTCCAGGCCGGCGACGCCATTCTGTTCGAACAAAGCGCCAGCCCCGAGACGGGCGAGCCCGGCATGGGCGACCGGCGGCTGCGCCAGGTGGTGCGGCTCACCCGCGTCACCGAAGTCCTGGACGCCCTCACCGGCACGCCGACGCTCAGCGTCGCCTGGAGCCCGCAGGACGCGCTCGCCTTCGACCTGCCCTTGATCGGCGAAACCAGCCTCATGGGCCCTGAAACCCCGCTCGCCCGTGCCAACGCCAACGTGGTCCTCGCCGAACAGGGCGCAAGCGAGACCCGCGCCAAGGGCAGCGGCGCGATCCGGCGCGACACGCTCCGGCGCCGCTTTCGTCTGCCCGGCATCCGCATCGCCGTCGGCGTCCCCTACGACGACGCCGCGGCGCGCAAGGCCCCGGCCGCCGCCGCCACGCGGCCCGACCGGCGCAAGGCCGTGCCCCGCGTCCGCCTCGAAGGCGACGAGCTCGACTGGCGCGCCGTGCCGGACCTGCTCGGCGCGGCGCCCTCCTCGGCGCAGTTCGTCGTCGAGAGCGGCAGCGGCGCCGACGAGACGGTTCTGCGCTTCGGCGACGGCAGGCTCGGCCGCGTCCCCGTCGATCCAGAAACGGCCTTCACGCTTCACTATGTCGCCGGCGCGGGCACGGCGGGAAATGTCGGGGCCGACACGCTGACGGCCGTGCGGGGAATCGCCGGCGTCCGCGCGACCAACCCGCTGCCGGCGGAGGGCGCGTCGGAGCCGGAGCCGCTCGCGGCGGTGCGCCTCGCCGCGCCCTACGCCTTCAAGACCAACAAGCGCTGCACCGTTCCGGCGGATTACGCCCGCAAGGCCGAATCCTTTCCCGGTGTTCAGCGCGCCACCGCCTACCGCGTCTGGACGGGAAGTTGGTATTCGACCTTCATCGTCGTCGACCGGCTCGACGGCGCCGCGATCGACGCGGCTTTTTCGGACGCGCTGCTCGCCTTCATCGAGCCCGAGCGGATGGCGGGCGACGATCTCGCGGTCGTCGAGCCGCGCCGCGTGCCGCTCGACATCGCACTGCGCATCTGCCTCGCCGACGGTTACCGGCCGCGCGACGTGGAAGTCGCGCTGCGGCGCGTGCTCGGCCGCGGCGCCTTTTTCCACCCGGACAGGTTCAGCTTCGGCGATCCGCTCTACCTCAGCGCCCTCGTCGCCGCCGCCGCGGAGGTGGACGGCGTCGGCCACGTCGTTCCGCTGCGCTTCCGGCGCTGGGGCCGCCCGCCCAAGGGCGAGCTCGAAGCGGGCGCGGTCACCGTCGGCGAACGCGAAATCCTGGCCTGCGACAACGATTCGAACTTCCCCGAAAACGGGCGGATCGAGCTCGACATGGTGGGAGGCCTTTGATGGCCGATCCCGTCCCCCAGCCCTGCGGCTGTGTGCCCGAACCGGGCGATGCGACTGCGCGCTTGCTCCGCAATGCGCCGGGCCAGGCGGCGCTTGCCGCGCGAGTCGGCGATCACGGAGCATTTTTCGAAAGCCTGCTCGATGCGGCAATCGAGGCGAATCAGCTCGACGGCCTCAAGGTCCGCGACGGCGACGACTTCACCATCGGCCTGCTCGACGCATGGGCCGTCGCGCTCGACGTGCTCACCTTCTACCAGGAGCGGATCGCCAACGAAGGCTATCTCGGCACCGCGACCGAGCGCCGCTCCGTGCTCGAGCTCGCCCGCACCATCGGCTACGAACTCGCGCCGGGCGTCGCCGCCGAAGCGAGCCTCGCCTTCGGCCTCGACATCGCCGCCGGACAGGCCGGCACACCGGGCATGCCCGAAGCCGTCCTGCTCGAAGCCGGCCTTGCCGCTCAGTCCATTCCCGGCCCCGGCGAAAGCCCGGCGACCTTTGAAACAATGGAGCCGGTCGAAGCGCGCGCAGCATGGAACGAGGTCCGCGCGCGCCAGACCCGGACGCAGGCGCTCGGCACCGGAACCTGCGAGATCTGGCTCGCGGGGCTGCAGGCGGGGCTGAAGCGCGGCGACTTCATCCTGCTCGTCGGCGGCCACCGGCGCGGCGACCCCAAGTCCGACCGGTGGGACGTGCGCGCCGTCGAAACGGTGACGCTCGACGTCGAACGCGGCCTGACCCATGTCGCCTGGCGCAAGCCGCTCGGCTCCGACTGGACGGAAGCGGCGGCGGGCGACGACACGCTGGAGGTCTGGCAGCTCGGGGCGAGCGCTCGCCTGTTCGGCGCCGCCGCGCCGGACGTGCGGCTGCTTCATGAAAGCATCCGCCTTGCCGTCAACGGCAGCGCCAAGGACAATCACTGGAACAACTTCACGATCGGCGAGGTGCCCGGCGCCAGCCTCGACGAGGACGGCAGCGGCGGCACCGTCCAGCTGGACGGCGCCCAGCCGCTCGTGGAAGGCGACTGGCTGGTCTTCGCCCATCCGGCCTACCTGGAGCTTTACGACGTCCTTTACGCCGCCGAAAGCGCCGCCACCGCCTTCGGCCTTTCGGGAAAGACCACCCGGGTCCGGCTGCGGGGCGAGAATCTCGAAGCCAGGTTCAACCACAAGCTGCGCGAAACGGCGGTCTGGCGCGCCGTCGCCCGGTTCCAACTCGCCGAGCCGCCCGCCGACCCGTTCGTCGCCGGCGACACGGTCGAACTCGAGCGCGTCGTCGCCGGGCTGCGGCCGGGCCAAGTCGTCGCCGTGAGCGAAGTCCTGCCCGGCCCCGGTCCGGCGGAACAGCCCCCCGCCCGCGTCGCGCCGGGCGAGGTTGCGACGATCAAGTCCGTCACGCACGGCAGCCGCACGACCATGATCGTTCTCGACCGACCGCTGTCGCGCCCCTATCCACACGCCGCCTTTCGCCTGCACGCCAATGTGGCGCGGGCGACGCATGGCGCCGCGCGCGAGGATGTCCTGGGCAGCGGCGATGCGCGGGCGAGGTTCCAGACCTTTACCCTCACCGGAAAGCCGCTCACCTACGTTTCGGCCGAAACGGCGAGCGGCCGCGCATCGACGCTCACAGTCTGGGTCAACCGCATCCTTTGGCGCGAAGTGGAGAGCTTCGTCGGCCAACCGCCTGACGCCCGCGTCTACGTCACCCGCCGCGCCGACGACGGGCAGGTCTCGATCGTCTTCGGCGACGGGCGCAGCGGCGCGCGGCTGCCGAGCGGCGCGGAGAATGTCGTCGCCCGCTACCGGGTCGGCGTCGGCTCTCCGGGGTGGGTGCGGGATCGCCAGATCGCCTTGCTGATGAGCCGCCCGCTTGGGTTGTCGAGCGTGTTCAATCCGGCCCCGTCCACCGGCGGCGCCGATCCGGAAAGCCGCGACGCCGCCCGCACCAGCGCGCCTGGGACGGTGACCGCGCTCGGCCGCGTGGTGAGCCTCACCGACTATGAGGATTTCGCGGTCGGCTTCGCCGGCATCGCCAAGGCGCGTGCGGCGCGGCTCTGGACGGGCACAGGCTGGCTCGTCCACCTGACGGTCGCAAGCGCGTCGGGCGAGGCGATGCCGCCCGGCCATCCCCTGCTGGCGACCCTGCGCAAGGCGATGGACGCTGCGCGCGACGTCACGCAGCGCGTCGCGATCGGCGACCACCGCCCCTGCCGGGTACGCCTCGATCTCAGGCTCAAGGCGGCGCCCGACCGCATCTTCGGCGATGTTGCCGCCGCGCTGACGGCGGCGCTCGGTGACGCGCTCGGCCGGCCGGCGCAGGCGCTCGCGGAGCCGATCACCACCAGCGGCATCATGGCGTTGGCGCACGGCGTTCCGGGCGTGGTCGCGATCGACATCGACCGGCTGGAGGACGACCAGGGCAAGAGCCTGAAGAACGGCGGGCTGATGGCGCTTCCGGCGCGCATGGAAGGCGGCGTCCCGCGCGGAGCCGACCTGCTCCTGCTCGATCAGCTCAACATCAAGCGGATGGAACCATGACGAGGACCTCCCTGGAGATCCGCCAGGAGCAGGCCGGGGAAGCGCTGAGCGCGCTCATTCCAGCTTATTACCGGCGCCTCGATGCGGCGCATCCCGCCGCGATCGGCGATGCCGGCCCGCTCCGGGCGCTGGTGGACCTGCTCGCAGGCCAAAGCGGGATCGTCGAAGAGGATATCGCCCGGCTTTACGACGAATGGTTCATCGAAACCTGCAGCGACTGGGTCGTTCCCTATATCGGCGCGCTCATCCGGGCGCGGATGCTGCCGAGCGCAACTGCGGACGGCCAGCGCCGCTTCGTCGCCAACACCATCGCCTATCGCAGCCGCAAGGGGACGGTCGGCGTCATCGAGCAACTCGCCCGCGATGTCGCCGGCTGGCCCGCGCTCGCCGCCGAGTCCTTCCGCGGCCTCGCTCTTAATCAATCGCTGCTTCACGTCCGACGCGGCCAAGGCGCGTTTGCGGACCTGCGAAATCCCGCCCGGGCAAGTGCCGCCGGAGGGCCGTTCGACGCCTTTGCCCACCGGGTGGACGTGCGCAGGCCCGGCCTGCGAGGCGCGCGCTGGAGCATTCCGGCGATCGCCCTGTTCCTGTGGCGGCAGCAGGCGGCTTTGCTTCAGCGCGTAGAGGCAGCGCCGGAGCCGGCGGCCCCATGGCTGTTCCACGCTGATCCTGAAGGGCGCGCGCGGCCGTGGCTGAATTGGGCGCGGACCGACTCGGACGTCGACCAGCGCGCGCGCGAGGCGGAACTCCCGGTGCTGCTGCGCCGCCGCGTCCTTGCCGACGAATTGCGCGGGCACCGCCTTGTCGCGGATCCGCTCGATTACCTGCGTCCCGAGCAGCCGGCGTTCAGGATCGACGTTCAGGACGTGGCCGGCGGCGCGTGGCGGCAGATCGAGCCTGCACGCATCCGCGTCGTGAACCTCGCCGGCGCGTCCGCCGCTCTGGTCCGGCCCGACGATGCCATGCCGGCACGCGACGGCGGCGCGCTCGTTCCCAAGACGGAGCTGCTCGTCGACCCCGGCCTCGGCCGCATCGCCGTTCCGACGGGCGTGCCCGTCCCGGCGGCGGTGCGCACCGATCATCTTCTCGGCTTCGGCGCCGAGATCGGAGCCGGGCCGTTCGACCGCAATGCGGAGCTGCGCGCCATGATCGAGACGATCGGCGGCGGCGCACCGGTGAGCTGGCAGGCCGGCGTGAAGAAGGACCGGCTGGATGTCCCGGCCGAGAACCTGTTCGGCACCGTGGCCGCAGCGGTCGCCGCGTGGAACGCGCTTCCCGCCGGGCCGCGCGTCGGCCTGATCCTGATCGAGGACAGCGCACGGCACGATCTCGGCGGCGGAACGCTCGCGGTGACGCTGAAGAACGGCTCCGGCCTGATCGTCGCGGCGGCACGCTGGCCGTTCGACGGCGCCGAGCCGCTCGCCGACCGGATCGGCCGGTTCGAAGCCAGCGCCTTGCGGCCGCACATTGCGGGCAAGCTTTCCGTCAAGGCCACGGGCGCCGCGCGCCTCGGCCTGAGCGGGCTGCTCCATAGCGGCGGCTTCCACATACTGGCCGGCAAGCTCACCCGCTTCGTCGCCGCGCACTGCAGCTTCGATGCCGACGCGCCGCTGACCGCCGGTCCCAATCCGGAGCTCGCCATGACGCTCGACCACTGCCTGTGCGGGCCGCTCGCGCTCGACGCGCGAATACCGGAGCTGGCGCTCGACTCGACCATCGTCCAGGCGGGCGCCTCCGGCGTTGCCATTGCGGCCGAAGGTGCGCGGACCACCATTCAATCGAGCAGCCTGTTCGGGCGTGTCGATCCGATCCGCGAGATTTGGGCTTCGAGCAGCCTGTTCACCGATGTTGTCATGGCGCGGCGGACGCAGGCGGGGTGCGTGCGCTTCTGTTACGTTCCGCCGGGATCGCGGGTGCCGCGGCGTTATCGCTGCCAGCCGGAACATGCGGTTAAGGGCGGCGCAGAGCCCAAGCGGGTGAGGCCGCACCTCGTCTCGCTCGATCGGGCGAGCCCCTGGCACGGCCAGTTCCACCCCCTCGCCCATCCGGCGCTGCGCACCGGCGGCGAGGACGGCGGCGAGATCGGCGCGTTCCGCTCGCCCTCCTCCGCGCTGAACGAAGCGAATGTGGACGCAACTTTGGACGAATATCTGCGGCTCGGAATGGCCGCCGGAACACTGATCGCGACCTGAGCGAAGAAGGGGCGGACGATGAAGGGCGACTTTTCGAGAATGACGTTCGATCCCGGGCGGCGGTTCACCGCCGTCCGGGCGCAGCAGGGCGCGGTCCAGATCGACGCAGACGCGAACGAACAGGCGGACATCGTCACCCACCGCCTCGACCGCACCTTCCGTGATATCATCGGGCCGGCGGCAGGGCCGCTCGACCCCGACTCGTTCAAGGTCACGGTGGCCGGCAACGCGATCACCGTTTCGCCGGGCCGCTATTATGTCGGCGGCCGCCTGCTCGAGAACGACGCCCCGGTCACCCTCCCTGCCCAGCCCTTCCTGTCCGGCGGCTATGCGGTGCTCGCCCACCCCGCCGCTCCGGCCTTCGACGTCGCCGCGCCCGCCGCCGGCGAATATGCGGTGGTGCTCGATTCCTGGGTGCGCCACGTTACCGTGCTCGAAATGCCCGCCTTGCTGGAGCCGGCGCTCGGCGGCGTGCAGACCGGAACGCGGCACCAGTCGGTGTGGCAATTGAAGCTCCTCAAGCTTCCGAACGGGACGAGCTGCGGGGGCGTTTCGGGGACGGCGGCCTGGGCAAACTATTCATCGCCTTCCGCAGCGCTGATGGAGGCGGGCACCGATACGCCGCCGCCCGCGGCCGACCAGTGTGACCTGTCGCCGAGCGGCGGCTACCAAGGGCTCGAAAATTCGCTTTACCGCGTCGAAATCCACGACGGCGGACCGGCCGGCGCGGGGGCGGGAACCGCGACCTTCAAATGGGCGCGGGACAATGCCTCTTTCGCGACCCTCGCGGCGGGCTGGGACAACGACCGCACCGTCACCCTGTCCAGCGCGCCCGGCGACCTCACCCGCGGCTTCCGGATCGGCGACACCGTCGAGTTGATCGACGTCGAGACCGAATTGCGCGAACGCCCCGGCCGCATGCTGACCGTTCAGGATTTGGTTGGCGACACGATGACGCTTTCCGCCCCACACCTCCTCGGTGCCGCGGCTGACGGGGCCGCCGCGGCGGCGCGCAAGCTGCGGGTGCGGCGCTGGGAAGGCGGTCCGCTTTCCATCCCCAAGGGCACGCCCTGGCTGGCGTTGGGGGCGGATGGGGTACGGGTCAACTTCGACAAGAACGTGTCGTACAGGACCGGCGAGCATTGGATGATCGCGGCGCGGACGACAACCAACGACATCGAATGGCCCGGCGGCGCGCAGCCGCCCGCCAACATCCCGCACCTGTTCGCGCCGCTCGCCCGGATCAAGATCGACGGCGCGGGCAAGATCACCCTGCTGGGCGATTGCCGCACCCTCTTCGCGCCGCTCGGCGCCATGATCTCCCTGCTCTACGTCGGCGGCGACGGGCAGCAGGCCGAGCCCAACGAAGCCGGCAACGCCGCCGCCTTGCCGCTCGCCAAGCCGCTCACCGTTGCCGTGATGCGCGGCAAGCTGCCGGTGGCCGGCGCCGCCGTGCGCTTCACCATCGGCGGCGGCGGCGGAGGGTCGCTGAACGGTGGCGGCGCCAGCGCCGTCGTGCAGACCGACGCGGACGGCCTTGCAAGCTGCAATTGGGCGCTCGCCGCCAATGCCGGCGACGCGCCGCAGCAGGTCGAAGCTCGGATGCTGGACGACGGCGGCGCCGCTGTCGCCAATCCGGTCCGCTTCGGCGCCCGCGTGCTTGGGCTCATCGAGATGAAGCTCGCCGGCGGCGATACGCAGACGCAGGTCAACTCGCCGGGCAATGCGGCGCCGGTCCCCCTCGCCGAGCCGTTGCGGGTTGCCGTCACCCGCGCCAACCGGCCGCTGCCGGGCGCGCTCGTCCGCTTCACCCTCGTCGGCGGCAGCGGGTCGCTGAAGAAACCGGGCGGCGGGGGCGGCGGCGCGGCGATCGTCGATATCCAGGCCGATGCGGACGGGATCGCCGCCTGCGCCTGGACTTTGCTCCCCGGCGCCGCCGCCGGCCGCGTCCGCGCGCAGCTGATGAAGAATGCGGTCAAGGCCTGGGGCGCGCCGGACGTCATCTTCTCAGCAAGTCTGCTCAACCTGCCCCGGCAGGGCGCCTGTTGCGTCACCGTCGGTCCTGGCATGGAATTCGAACGGCTCGAAGATGCGATTCAGACCTTGCTGGACAAGAACCTAGGCGACATCTGCATCTGCCTCACGGCCGGCGATCACACGCTTTCAAAGCCGATCACCGTTTCTCGGGGCAACCGGCCCAACCTGTCCATCCACGGGTGCGGGGCCGCGACGCGCCTCCATTTCGGCAAGCATTCGATGGTCGCCGTTTCAATGGGTGCGCTCGAAATCGCAGACCTGCACTTCACGGCGCAGGAAGAGGTGCTGATCGCCGTCGCCGTGACGTCGGTCGCGCTTCGCCGCGTGACCGGAACGGCCGGCGCATTCGTGCTCGGCGCGCAGGGATGCGGCTCCATCACCGTCGAGGATTGCGACCTCTCGGTCGTGCAGGCCGGCGGCGCCGGCACCAACACGCCCGCCACGCCCGCCAAGAACCGAAATGCCGTTGTGGCTTTCGGAGCGGAGATCTCCGGCGCAGAGCTGGGCCTTGCCGACGGCTTTCACTTGTGGGGATTGGAGCTCCCGATCGGCCTCGGCTTCGCCGCCCAGGCCGCAGCGCCCGATCTCATCCTGATCGACTGCTTCGAGGCGCAGATCCGCATCGTCCGCAACCGGCTCGGCGGCGCGATCAATTTCGGGGGCCATCAACCGGCGCCGCTCGACCACCGCAAATATTATGGCGGGTGGAGGCAAAGCGTGATCAAGGCGATCGTCGAAACGGGCGGGACGCTGGCGATCTGCGACAACGAAATGTACGATCTTCGCGTGACCGGAGAACCCGCCCGGCGGCTGGGTCTCGACAGCCCAACCCCCAAGTCGATGGGTTTCATCAGGATCCCGAGGCTGGCCCGCTTCGAACGCAACGAGGTCTGGGCTTCGAAATCCGTCCTGCCGGCGCAATATGCCTATGTGGACGGCAACCGCTTCATGTCGAGCGGACCCGGGTCCGAGCAGCTGCTGGTCATCGCGCCGACCGGCAGCGACGGAGACCCGACCGTGAAAATCGTCGGCAATTCGGGCCCGAAGACCTCGCTCATCGTCTCCACCGGCTTTGCCGACAAGGCGGCGAACAGCCCGATGCAGGTGATGTCCTGATCCGGCGCCGCGTCGCGAGCCGTCGGATGCCCGCTCGGCCCTGGCCTAGCGTGCCGGCCGGTTCTTGCGCGCGATCGCCGCAAGGATGAGGGCGAATGCGGCGAGGCGGATGAGGTAGACCCAGCTTCGTTCCTCGACCGGCATGCCGCCCAGCGCGAGCAGGGCCTGGGCCAAGCCCATCAGCCAGAAGGCGAAGGCGAAGGCGAGAAACAGGCCGTCACGCGTTTTTTTCCAGAAGCGCAGGAAGAAGAGGCCGGCCACCAGGAAGCCGAGGGTGACGGCGCCCGACAGGAAATCGATCCAGGTCGCATAGGCTGCCATCATTCCTCCTCCATATCCCAGACGAAGCCGAAGAGCAGGATGCCCACCGCCGCCAAGGCGAGAAGCAGTCGGCCGATTCTCAGATCCACGTCGCGGATCACCAGCATGTCGACGATGAGGAGGAGGTTGTTCGCGGCCAGAAAGACGAAGCAGAGCGCGCTCCACAGAAGCAGGCGCGCGCCGGTGCGGCGGTAGCTGCGCCCGAGCAGCCAGGCGCAGGCGCTGCTCGTCAGGAAGCAGAGCGAATAAACGATGGTGGGGAAGATTTCCGGCACCCCGCTCAATCCTTTCTCAGCCGGAAGGCGTCGGCGAACGCGGCGAGGCCGCCGGAGGACGCGTTGAGGATCATGCGGCGTACGGCATCGGGGCTCCCGGCGTAAAGCCGCTCCGCTTCTTCGACGAGGCGCGCCGCATCCTCGCTCACTGGCCGGTATTCGCTTCGCCCGGCCGCGTCGGTGACGACGAGCCCCGCATCGCCCAGGGCCGCGACGCTTTGCGACACGATGAGATCGCTCGCCCGAAGCGCCGTCACCATCTCGGCGTCCGTCCACGGCCGCGGGTCGCGCTTCAGGAGCAGCAGCACTTCGAGCGACCAGACCGAACGGAAGCTCGAGCGGATGAATCGGGAGACCTGCTCTCTGGACGTCATGAGGGTAAGGGAAGGCCTTTGCCGCTGCGCCGAAGGCCGCTGGCTCTAGGGAAAGGCGGCCCGCGCTGGCAATCCCCTCTTAACATCTGCCGTGCGAAGCTTCTTCCACCATGGCGATATCCTCTGCTATGGTTAAGCCAATGCCGGCCGGGGGGCCGGCGCAACTGTATCTGGGGGGGAGGACGCCGACGAAGGAGTAAGCTTCCCGTGAACGCCCAGGCCCCGCGCGAATTCCTCGACCGCCGCCAGCTCGTTACGGCTCTTCGGAGCCTGAGACGCGGCGACTTTTCCGTGCGCCTTTCGGAAGACGCGGACGGCGTCGACGGCGAAATCGCGACGCTGTTCAACGAAGTCGTCACCTTGAACGGCGACATGACGCGCGAGTTCGAGCGCCTGTCCCAGGTCGTCGGCAAGGAAGGCAAGATCACTCAGCGCGGGCGCGTCAAGAGTGCGACCGGCGGCTGGGAGACGGCCATTCGCTCGGTCAACGAGCTGATCGAGGACATGGTCCAGCCGACCGCAGAAGTCGCCCGCGTCATCGGCGCGGTGGCGAAGGGCGACCTTTCCCAGTCCATGACCGTAGAGATCGACGGCCGCCCGCTTCGCGGCGAGTTCCTGCGCATCGGCAAGATCGTCAACACCATGGTGGAGCAGCTCGCCTCCTTCGCGTCCGAAGTGACCCGCGTGGCGCGCGAGGTCGGCACGGAAGGAAAGCTCGGCGGCCAGGCGAACGTGAAGGGCGTCGCCGGAACCTGGAAGGACTTGACCGACAACGTGAACGCGATGGCGACCAACCTCACGGGGCAGGTCCGCAACATCGCTGAAGTGACGACCGCGGTGGCTTCGGGCGACCTTTCCAAGAAGATCACCGTGGAGGTGAAGGGCGAGATCCTCGAGCTCAAGAACACCATCAACACCATGGTGGACCAGCTCAACGCCTTCGCGTCCGAAGTGACCCGCGTGGCGAGGGAGGTCGGCACCGAAGGGAAGCTCGGCGGACAGGCGCAGGTGCCGGGCGTCGGCGGAACGTGGAAGGATCTGACCGACAACGTGAACGCCATGGCGGCGAACCTCACCGGACAGGTGCGTAACATCGCCGAAGTGACGACCGCGGGGGCCTCGGGCGATCTTTCCAAGAAGATCACCGTCGACGTGAAGGGCGAGAT
>DASVQT010000191.1:0-7396 GCA_036388975.1 Allosphingosinicella sp.
CGGACCGTCCGCCATGAGCCGCGCGAGATTCTGCCCCAGCGCTTCGTCCACTTCCCCGAAAAGATCGCGCGCGACACGGCTGGCCTCCGCCAATGCCTTGCCCATCCCGACCGACTGGCTTCCCTGCCCCGGAAAGATGAATGCGCGCATGAGGCTTCGATGCTCCTGTGACCGTGGATGTTGGCGCCGCTAGGCGATAAACGGCCTCATTGCCAATAGCGGCCGAACCGGCTGTGGGGACCCGCCTTTCCGATCCCCCCGCCTTTCTGTACGCTCGGCCGCACTTGCCCGGGGGAACGCTCATGATTTGGCACAGGCTTCGAGCGCTCGCGGCGGTTGCGGCATCCGCTTTCACCTTCCTGGCCGCCGCGCCGGCCGCCGCCCAGGCGAACTTGCAACCGACTCCGCCGGAGGTGCCGCTGTGGCGCACGGAGGCGAACGGAGACGCCGTCCAGACCGATCTCGGCTTCATACTCCCGGCGCGTATCGGCGCGTTCGAACGCAAGGGCTTCTCCTCAACCCGCCCCGACGGCGCCAGCGTCATGGCATGGTACGAAACGCCAGACACTGCGCTTCGCCTGCGTATCCTCATCCACCTGCGAGTCGACGTGCGCGGCATTCCCTTGGAGGGCGATCCGCTGCAGACCAATTGGAGCTTCACCGCGCGCGTCGCCGAGGGCGAACATCCCGACGTGACGCCCGAGACGCTGAGCGAGGGCCGCATCGTCTGGGGCACCGTCCAGTCGCCGAACGCGGTCGAGCGCTTCACGCGCTTCCCGCTCCAGGCGGGGCCACGGGTACAAGGCGCCTGGTTTCGCAACTTCGGCCTGTGGGCCGTGCTCGCGACCGTCAGCGGCCCGGAAGCGCGGCGCGCCGAAGTCGAGGAGGCGGGCCGGCTCGTCAGGGACAGGCAGTGGCCGCGCGGCGCACTCGGCGCGGAGCTGCGCACCGTGTCCGAGCGGCTGTGGCAGGCGCCGGAATGCGGCCGCGGCTTCGACCGGAGCGGCACCGGCCGCCCGACGCCGATCGACGGCGCGACGGCGGCGATGCTGGGGACTGCGCTTGGGATGAACTTCATCGACAATCGCCCGGCCGACATGCCGAACCCGGGACTGCAGCCGGACGATTATTGCCGGATCGAGACCTTCCGCATCGGTCCTGCGGAAGTGGTCGCGCTCGGCTGGCGCGGCGATGCGTCGCGGCCGTGGCAGGCGCGTTACGCTTTCTATCGCCGCCGCTCGGGCGATCTGTACCAGTTCGAATCGCCGCTGCCGGCAGCGGACATACCGGCGGCGCTCGCCGCGGCGGGCGTACGGCGGCTCGTTCAGTTCACCGCCACCAGCGACGCCCAGGCGACGATCCTCGACGCCTATACCGACTGGCCGAGCTACGAGGAGGCCAAGGCGATCGTCCTGCGCACGGCGCCCGGCGGCGCCCTCCCGCTGGTCGACGCGCTTCACCCACCGGGCCGCCTCCACGTCACCATCAACACCGGCCGAGTCACCGGCGGCGCCGCCGCGCCTCCGCCCACCCCGGGCCCCGCCCCCACCGAGCCTCCGCGCCCGCCGCGGTAAGGCGGCAACATCTTGTATTCGCGGCGCACTCTGCTATGTGCGCCGGGCAGCGGGGCTGAAGGCACGTGCCTTCCGGCCCCGCTTCATATTTGAGACGACAGCCGGAGGGGCGTCCGCAATGGGCGGCGTCAGCGATCGGCCAAGATAAGGAATGCGCACTCATGCCGCTTTACGAGCATGTGTTTCTCGCGCGTCAGGACCTGGCTCAAGCCCAGGTCGACGCACTGGCCCAAACGGCCACCGACATCATCGAAGCGAATGGCGGCAAGGTCACCAAGACCGAGACCTGGGGCCTTCGCAACATCGCCTACCGCATTCAGAAGAACCGCAAGGCGCATTACGTCGCCCTGGACTTCGAAGCGCCGGCGCCCGTCGTCGCCGAGCTCGAGCGGCAGACCCAGATCAACGAAGACGTCATTCGCTACATGACGATCCGCGTCGACGAGCATGAGAGCGGCCCGTCCGCGATGATGCGCCGCGGCGAGCGCGACCGCGACGGACGCGGCGATCGTGGTGACCGCGGCGATCGCGGCGGCCGCGGCCGTGACGACGATCGCGGCGATCGCGGCCCGCGCCGCGTCCGCGAAGACGCCGTCGAAGCGTAAGAGAGAAGGAACCAGCACATGGCACGCCCATTTTTCCGCCGCCGCAAGAGCTGCCCCTTCTCGGGCAAAGACGCTCCCCGGATCGACTATAAGGATGTCCGCCTGCTCCAGGGCTTCGTCTCTGAGCGCGGCAAGATCGTCCCCAGCCGCATCACCGCGGTTTCGGCCAAGAAGCAGCGCGAGCTCGCCCAGGCGATCAAGCGCGCCCGGCATCTCGGCCTTCTCCCCTACGTCGTGAAGTAAGGAGCCGATCCCATGCAAGTCATCCTGCTAGAGCGGGTCGAAAAGCTCGGCGCCATCGGCGACGTGGTCAACGTGAAGCCCGGCTTCGCCCGCAACTTCCTGCTGCCCAACGGCAAGGCGCTTCGTGCCAACGACGCCAATCGCAAGGTCTTCGAATCGAACCGCGAGCGGATCGAAGCGCAGAACGCCGAGCGCCGCGCGGCGGCCGAGAAGGACTCGAAGGGCCTCGACGGCGTTTCGATCCAGCTCATCCGCCAAGCGTCCAACACCGGCCAGCTCTACGGCTCGGTGTCGGCGCGCGATCTCGCCGAAGCGCTCGAGGCCGAAGGCCACAAGGTCGCCAAGAACCAGATCGTCCTCGACAAGCCGATCAAGGCGATCGGTATCCAGGACGTGAAGGTCGCGCTTCACCCGGAAGTGTCGGTCACCATCCGCATCAACGTCGCCCGCTCGCCCGAAGAGGCCGAGCTTCAGGCGCAGGGCGTGGACGTTATGGCCGATATGTTCGAAAAGGACAGCGCCGGCTTCACCGAGGATTACGATCCCAACGCCGATCCGGGCGCGACGGCCGAGCGCGGCTCGGACGACGGGGCCGAGACGCAGGAGTCGAGCGCCGGCGACGGCGAGGCTGCGAGCGCGTAATCGTTCAGAGCCGCTGACAGGAAAGGCCGCCAGCTCACTGAGCCGGCGGCCTTTTCTTTGTCTGCGTCACCGGTGGAATGCACCGACCTCCTCACCCGTTCGGTCCGAGCGAAGTCGAGGACCGCTGTCGAGCGCAGCGAGACATGCTGCCTCAGCACAAAGCCTCGGCTTCGCTCGGCAGGGCATCTCGACTTCGCTCGATGCGAACGGAGTGGGGTGAGTTCGCCGGGCGTGTCCGCTTGCCGCAAGAAAACACGCGGCCGCCTGCCGTCAATTGATCGTGATCACCCCGTCCACCGCCCGCCATTCCGCGGGGCGGATAAGGTGGTTGTGGGCGATGCGGATCGAATGCAGCGTCGCTTCGATCTCGCGGCGCCAGTGGTCGAGGAAGCGGTGCAGGATCGGGAATTGCGGGGCGACGTCATATTCCTGCCAGACGAAGAGCTGGAGCAGGGCTGGATGGTCCGGCATGTAGTAGCTGACTTCGGCGGTCAGCAGGCCGTAGCCCTGGAGCTGCTTCAGGAAATCGCGGTCGCTCATCGCGCACTCTCCCTCACTCGCTTGTTTCACCCGTAGAAAATCGCGTCCTCGGATCTCGTTCCGGAGGAGTATTCAATCACGGCCGGGATGAACGATCAATCAACGAAGCTGGAAGACGGCGCGCGCGCCCTCCACTTCCTCGCGGATGAAGCGCACCACCGCCTTGATCCTGGCGAGCTCGGCGAGATCCTGGTGGTGGATCAGCCACAAGGATCGCGTGAGGCACACTTCGTCCGGGAGCACGCGCACGAGCCCCGCCTCCTCGCCGGCGAGGAAGGCCGGGAGCACGCAAAGTCCCGCCCCGGCCAGCGTCGCCTTCAATTGCGCGACGAGGTTCGAGCTTTCGAGCGAGATCGTGCCGCCCGGCGCCACGTGCTGGAGGAAGTCGAGTTCCGGAAAGTGCAGCAGCTCGCCAATATAGGAGACGAAGCGGTGCGCGCCGAGGTCCACCGCCGTGCGAATGGGCGCGGCGCTCGCCAGGTAGGACGGTGCGCCGTAGAGGGCCAGATCGTAGTCGATGAGCTTGGAGGCGCTGAGCCGCCCCGCGGGCGGCTTGCTCACGGCTATGACGACGTCCGCGTCGCGCTTGGACAGGCTGAACACGCCGGATGCCGCGACGAGCTGTACGCTCAGCGCCGGGTGGCGCGCCTTGAGGCCGCCGATGCGCGGCGCGAGGAAATAGGAGCCGAAGCCTTCCGGCGAACCGATCCGCACCACCCCTTCAACGGCCGACGCCGTTCCGCCCACCGCCTCCTTGGCGCCGATCGACAGCCGCTCCATTTCCTCGGCGAGCGGAAGGAGCCGCTGCCCTTGCTCGGTCAGCGTGTAGCCGGCCGGACTGCGGTCGAAGAGCTTGGCTTTCAGCGCATGTTCCAGTGCGCCGAGCCGCCGCGACAAGGTGCTGTGATCGAGCCCGAGCCGAGTCGCCGCCGCCGTCAGGCGCCCGCTGCGCGCCACCCCGAGAAAGCTCTTGAGGTCGTTCCAATCGAACTCGGCCATGGCGCGCGCCCCCTCATATGTGGAAATCCGCACAGCCGTCTTAGCAAGTTGCCCGTGGATTTCTCAGGAACCTTATGAGAGAGACGCTCATCCCGTTCAACAGGAAGACACAGCGATGTTCGACGCTCAGACCAGCGCGACCGACACTCTGATCGCCCGCGATGCTGCACCGCAAAATGTGGATTTCCGCACGCCGGCCGATCCCGAGGCCGGCTGGGCCGCGCGGAACCCGGACCGAGCCATGCTGTTCCTGTACGTCACCCCCCGCGACTGCGGCGCCCTCGACGAGCTGATGGCGCTCTGATAGCGGCGCGGGGTCCATCCGGAGACCCCAATTGACCGACAGCCGCGTCTTCAAAATTCCCGAAAACGCCCCCTCGCCCGCGGATCTCGCCGAAGCCTGGTCGAAGGTGATCGCCGGCGCGCTGAACCTCGGCGCCACGACGGCGCAGCGCGCGCTCGATCCGCACGTCCCGCAGGCCTACGATCCCGCCTCGCCGGTGCGCGCCTTTGGAGCGTTCACGGCGCACCTCATGAGCCATCCCGAAGAGCTGCTCCGCGCCCAGCAAAAGGCCGCCGCCGACTGGATGAAGCTCTGGGGCACGGCCGCCGCCCGTACGGTTTCGGCCGATGTCGAGCCCGTCGCCGCGCCTGAACGCGGCGACCGCCGCTTCAGCGATCCCGCCTGGAGCGAAGAGCCCGTCTTCGACTATCTGAAGCAGGCCTATCTGCTCACCGCCAAGCGCGCCGTGGAACTGGTCGACGACGCGCAGGGGCTCGACGACGAGACGCGGACCAAGGTCCAGTTCTTCACCCAGCAGTATCTGAACGCCATCTCGCCGGCGAACTTCGCCTTCACCAATCCCGAAGCCCTGCGCCGCGCGATCGACACCGGCTCGATCAGCCTGCTCTCCGGCCTCGCCAACCTCCTCGCGGATGCCGCCGACACGCCCGGCATCGTCAATCGCCGCGCCGAGAAGGAGTTCGAGCTCGGAGTCGACATCGCCGCCACGCCCGGCAGCGTCGTCTACCAGAACGCGCTGATGCAGCTCATCCAGTACACGCCGACGACGGACGAGGTGTGGCAGAAGCCGATCCTCTACGTGCCGCCGCTGGTGAACAAATATTACCTCCTCGACCTGCAGCCAAAGTCCAGCCTGATCCGCTGGCTCGTCGAGCAGGGCCACACCGTTTTCGTCGTCTCCTGGGTCAATCCGGGCGCCGAGCTCGCCGACATGGACATGGCCGATTACATCAAGCTCGGCCCCATTGCGGCCCTCGACGCGATCGAGCAGGCGACGGGCGAGCGGCAAGTCGACATGTTCGGCTTCTGCATGGGCGGCACGCTCGTGGCGATGGCGCTCGCTTATCTCGCCGCCAAGGGCGAAGGCGGTCGCGTCGCTTCCGCAACGACGATCGGCACTCTGTTCGACTTCGCGGCGCTCGGCCAATGGTCGACCTTCACCGAGCCGGAGCAGCTTCGCGCCATGGAGCGGCACCTCCTCCACAAGGGCTTCATGGCGGCGCAGGATCTCCAGGCGCTCTTCTCGGCGGTGCGCGCCAACGACCTCATCTGGTCCAGCGTCGTGAACCACTATCTCATGGATAAGGAAGCTCCGCCTTCCGACATCCTCTACTGGTTCGCCGACGGCGCCCACATCCCGCGCGCCTTTCTGCTGAGCTACGCGCGCGATCTCCTTCGCGACAATCTCCTCAAGGAGCCGGGCGGCGTGGTGCTGGACGGCGTGCCGATCGATCTCGGCAAGGTGAAGACGCCTTTGCTCGCGATCAGCCTCAAGGACGACCACGTCTCCGCCTGGAACGCCACCTATGACAGCGCGCGCCTGTTCGGCGGCAAGGTCAAGTTCCTCCTCGGCGGCTCCGGCCACAATGCCGGCGTCATCAACCCGCCGTCGGCCAACAAGCACGGCTACTGGACCAACGACGCCCTCCCTGACAGCGCGGAGGAATGGCTGGAAGGCGCGGCCAGGAGAGAGGGAAGCTGGTGGCCGCATTGGCAGAAATGGCTGAGCGCCAACGGCAAAGCCAAGAAAGTGTCGGCCCGCGTGCCCGGCAAGGGCAAGCTCAAGGTGATCGAGCCCGCCCCCGGCGCCTATGTCAGGAACCGCGGCTGACGACCGCGAAGCGGGTGGCGTTGCCGTCCGCATCCTGAAGGTCGCGCATCAGCACTTTGCGGCCGTAGATCATCGCCGCCGCTTCGGATCCGAGCGCGGCGCGGTCGCGGCTCGCGAGGTTCTTGACTGCAACGGCCGTATTCTCCGCTTCCTCCGCCGCGAGGCCGAGCCGCGCCAGCGTGGCCGCGCATTGCTTGAGCGCCATCGGATGGCTGGCGACGAGCCGCACGTCGCCAAGCTGCGCCTCCGCCAGCCCGATCAGGTGTAAGCGGACGGCAAGCACATGCTCAGCCTCGATCCGGAGGCCGGACGTCCCGATCAGATCGCTAACGCCGGGCACGTTCCCGGCGATGCTGTTCTCCAGCGGAAGCATGCCGAGCTGCGCCCGCCCCGTCGCCACCCCGACCGCCACATCCGCGAACGACGCCACCGGCACCGCCTCCTCGCCGGGCAGGAACGCGAGGCATGCCTCGTGCGAGAACGCACCCGGCACGCCCTGATAGAGGATCACGCCGCCTGCGCCTGCGCAGGTGCTGCAAGCCGCCGTGCGACGAGTTCTGCGACCTCCATCGTCTGGCGCGGGTTGAGGCGCGGGTCGCACAGGCTCCGGTAACCGCCGGCCAGTTCCTCCTCCGTGGCCGGCGAGGCGCCGCCGATG
>DASVQT010000192.1:0-46406 GCA_036388975.1 Allosphingosinicella sp.
TCGCATAGCAGCCGATCCCGGCGGCCGCGTCCACGGTCATGGCCGAGCTGAACGCGATCATCCCGCCAGTATGGCGAAGGCTCGGCCGCCCCGCGACGTCCAGCGTCGCCAGCCCGTTGCCGTAGCGCGCGCCAGGCCCGTGCGTCGACGCAATGGTCGGCGTCGCATAACGGCGGGCAAGCGCATCGGAGAAAAGCGGCGCCCCCCGCCCTCGTCCAAGCGCCACCAGAGCCTTGAGATAGGCCGCCATGTCCCGCGCATCGGCCGCGACCGAGCCGGCGGCGCTGTGCATCTCGATCCAGCGCCCTTCGGTGAGCGGCGCATGCGGCATCCACGGCACGTCGTCCCGCAGGCGCGTGTGGCCGGTCGCGTAGAGCGCGCGGTCGGCGGTGCGGATCACCGGCCTGGCATTCGCCATCCCGATCGGCCTCAGCACGAGCCTTTCCATCGCCTCGGCGTAGGGCATGCCGCTCGCCCGCTCGATGATCATGCCCAGCAAGGTGTAGCCGAGATTGCAGTAGGAATAGCGCGATCCCGGCGCAAAGCCGGTCCACAGCCGCCCGCCCGGAACACTGAGGAACGGCGTCGGCTCGAGACTGTTGGGCAGCCCCGAACTGTGCTCCAGCAGGTTGCGGACGGTGATCGGCTCCGGCGGCAGCGGCACGTCCGGAAGCAGCCTTTGCACGTACCCGTCGAGATCGAGCTTCCCCTGCCCCGCCAGCACGAACACCGCCATGCCGGTCAGCGACTTGCTGATCGATCCGATCTGGAAAAGATGCGCCGCCGTCACGGGCGTGCGCGAGTCGAGATCCGCGAAGCCCGCCGCAAAGGCGCGTTCATAACCCGGCGCCACCAGCGCGATCGACACGCCGGGAAAGCCGTTGCGCGCCAGCACCGCCGCGGCAAATGCCCGAACCGCCGCCTCCGCATCCCCGAACGCCCGCCCCTGCGCCGCGCGCACCGCCGCGGGCGCCAGAACCATCGCCGCGCCGGCGCCGGCCAACATCTGCCGCCGTGTGAACTTCATCCCCGCTCCCCTTTACCGGACGAGAGTAAAGACCCGGCGCCATTGCACAAGCGGCGCCGCGCGCACCCTCTATGCTTCCCGCGCGGGTCTCCCGCCCCTATGTGCGTTTCATGCAGACCAACCCAGTTCTCGCCTACGGCCGCTGGCTCGAGACGCCCGACGCCTGGCCCGCCGAAGCGCTCGAATCCGCCCACCGCCAGTTTATCGACGTTCTCGCGGTCACCGTTCCCGGCGCCGCCGACCCGGTCACCGCCCGCGTCTTCGAAACCGTCCGGGCCTGGGGCGCCGGCCCGTCCACCGCCATCGGCTTCGGCGCGAAGCTCGCCGCCCCCTGGGCCGCGCTGGTCAACGGCACCGCCGCCCACGCGCTCGACTTCGACGACAATTTCGACCCCGCCAAGGCGCACGCCACCGCCGTCCTCGCCCCCGCCATCCTCGCGCTCGCCGAGCAGGAGGGAAGCTCAGGCCGCCAATGCCTCGACGCCTACATAGCGGGCCTCCAGATCCTCGGCCGCGTCGGCCAGGGCGTGAACCCCGCCCACCGCAACCGCGGCTGGCATGCCACGGCCACCGTCGGCGCGATCGGCGCCGCCGCCGCCTGCGCCCGCCTCCTGAAGCTCGATGCGCAGCAGGCCGCCTACGCCGTCTCCATCGCGACCAGCATGGCGGCCGGCTTCATGTCGCAGTTCGGAACCATGGTGAAGCCGATCCACGCCGGCCTCGCCGCCAAGGCGGGCGTGATGGCGGCGAGCTTCGCCAGGAACGGCATCAACGCGGGCCTCCACACGCTCGACGGTCCCACCGGCATGAACCGCCTCATGGTCGGCCCCGACTACGAAGAATTGCGCGACGGCCTCACCAGCATCGAGCACGGCCAGAATTTGCGCTTCGAAACCGAAAATGTCGGCGAGCCCCTGCTCATCCTGTCGTCCGGCTTCCGGGTGAAGCGCTTCCCCAATTGCGGCAGCGCGCACCGCGCCCAGGACGGCCTTCTCGCCCTCAAGGCCGAGCACGGCTTCACTGCGGACGACGTCGAGGCGATCCACGTCCGCGCGCCCGTCACGCACTTGAACAACCTCATGTACACCGCGCCCGAAGACGTCCTCCAGGCCAAGTTCTCGGTCGAATACGGCCTCGCCTGCTGCCTCGTCACCGGCGATTGCGGCCTCACCGACTTCACCGCCGAAGCCGTCGCACGCGAGGACGTGCGCGCCCTATACATGAAGATCCACCGCGATCCGGTCGACAAGAGCGAAGGCGAGTTCCCGACCGAGATCCACGTCGCGCTGAAGGACGGCCGCAACCTTTCCACTTCCATCGCCATGCCGATGGGCAGCCTCGCCGCCCCCTTCCCGCTCGATCAATATTGGGCGAAATATGAAGGCTGCGTCGCCGGCGTCATGCCCGCCGAGGACGCGGCCGCGCTCCGCGCCGCGCTCGAAGAATTGCCGCACCTCGACGATCTGGCGCCGATCTTTGCGCCGCTGGCCGCTCCCTTCGCTTCCATTGTAGGATAACGCACATTAAGTGCGCCCCATGACCGAAACGCGCTATACGGCGCTGGTGCTTGCCGCCAGCCGCGGCAACCTCGACCCCTTGGCCCAGGCCGGCGGCGTCAGCCACAAATGCTTCATCGACATCGGCGGCGAGCCCATGCTCCGCCGGGTCGTCCGCGCCGTTGCCGAAAGCGGCCGGATCGGCCGCATCCTCATCGCCATCGAGGAAGAAGCGATCGCGGAGGCGAAGGAGATCCTCGCGCCCCTCCCCGGCGCCTCGGACTACGCCTACGTCCCTTCGCGCGACAATATCGCGACCAGCGTCACCGCCGTCGCCCAGGCCTATCCGGACGCGGTCCCGCTCGTCATCACCACCGGCGACAACGCCCTCCATACGCCCGAAATGGTCCGCCATTTCTGCGACTCGCTCGCCGCCTTGCAGCGCGACGGTTATGACGGCGGCATCGGCCTGACGCCGGCGCGCTACATCCTGGAGAAATATCCGGAAGGAAACCGCGCCTTTCACCGCTTCTCGGACGGCCAGTTCTCGAGCTGCAACATCTACGCCCTCCTCACCCGCCGGGCGATCGAGAACGGCCCCAAGGTGTTCCGCAGCGGCGGCCAGTTCGGCAAGAAGCCCAAACGCCTGATCGGCGCCTTCGGCATCCTCGCCTTTTTGGTCTACAAGAGCCGCTGGGTCTCGCTCCCCGTGTTCCTCCGCTTCCTGTCCCGCGCCATCGGCATCAAGACCGCGCCCGTCCTGATGCCCTTCGCGGAAGGCCCCATCGACGTCGACCGCATGCAGGATTGGGAACTCGCCAACCGCATCATCGCGGCGCGCGAGGGCGGCTGAGGGGGTCGGAAGGCTGAGGAGTGCAAGCCGTCCTTCGACAAGCTCAGGACTAGCGGTTGTGGAAACTGCCACAAACCCAGTTCCCCAATCCCGCCAGGGCTGAGCCTGTCGAAGCCCGGTCCGCCCCACCGGAGCTCCAATACCGCACCACCCAAACCCACACCGCCAGGGCTGAGCCTGTCGAAACCCGGTTCGCCCCACCGGCAGCTCCAATACCGCACACCCCCACCCACCCCGCCAGGGCTGAGCCTGTCGAAGCCCGGTCCGCCGCACCGGCGCCTGCGCTCGCCCCCCCGCCGCCGCCCCGCCCCACTTCCGCCGCATTGCAAATTCAGGGGGGAGACACATATCGGTGTCTAGGAAGGATGGTCTCGCACCGCCTCCGGCACCAAACGCAACCCAGGGAACGCATGACGTGAAGATCGCCCACGCACTCCGCCCGTCTTTCTGGCGCCGCGAGCATCATCTCGACAAGATGAGCTTCCGCGATCTCGTCGTGGCCTACTTCCAGTATCCGGCGATCGTCGCCTATCTGCTGCTGTCGGCCGTCGCGATCGGCGTGTTCATCGCGCGCCCGGCGCCGCTCGCGCCCACCGTGATTGCGATTGCGGTCGCCACCGTCATCTATCCGCTCGCCTGGTACGCGCTTCACCGCTGGGTGCTGCACAGCCGCTGGATGTTCAAGGTGCCGCTTCTCGCCCGCACCTGGAAGCGCATCCATTACGATCACCACCAGGATCCGAACCACCTCGAAGTTCTGTTCGGCGCGCTGCCGACGACGCTTCCCACCATCGCGATCTTCACCGCGCCTGTGGGCTGGTTCATCGGCAGCTTCTGGGCGGACGGCACCGGCAATCCGGAGCTCGGCGCCGGCATGGCCGCGCTTGCCACGGGTCTCCTCACCACCTGCTTCTACGAGTTCGTGCACTGCATCCAGCACCTCGCCTACAAGCCCAAGAACAAGATGCTCGCGGACATGAAGAAGCGCCACATGGCGCACCACTTCCACGACGAGAACGGCAATTACGGCATCACCACCTTCTTCTGGGACAAGCTGCTGGGCACCTATTACGACCGCCCGGAGCGCCCGAAGAAGTCGGAAACCGTGTTCAACCTCGGCTACACGCCGGAAATGGCCGAACGCTATCCGCACGTCGCGCGCCTTTCGGGCGGCGTCGCGACCGGCCACCCGCGCAAGCGCGAGAGCGTGAACGGCTGAGGCCGGTGCGGGGCATGCGCGGCCTGTGGCTCCTCGCCGCTTTGCCGCCGGGTCTCGCCGCCTGCACCGCCCCTCGGCCGGAGCCCGCCGCCGCACCCGCGCCCCTACAGGCGCCCGCTCCCGTTCCACCGCCGGCCCGCGTTCCAGTGCCGGCACCACCCGCCGCCGCCGGGATCGCCGAGGCCGGCCTGTACGGACGGTGGGAGATCGTCACCCTGAACGGCCGCCCGCCTCTGGGCCGCGCGGGCCAAGCGGCCGGCGCGCGGACGCCGCATCTCTCCTTCGGTCCCGGCGGCTATGGCGGATTTACCGGCTGCAACAGCTTTGGCGGCTACGGCCTGTTCGACGGCACGCGCTATTACGCCTCCGGCGTGACCATGACCTTGGTCGGCTGCGCGGACTTGGCGGCGCAGGAAGACGCCGTCGTCCGCTTGATGACCGCCTCTCCGCGCATCGAGCGCGCCGCGGATCGAACGCTCAGCGTCACCGCGGGCGCGGCGAACATGGTGCTGCGCCGGATCGGCCCCTCACCCGCCGCCGCGGCTCCGCCGCCGGAGGTGCTCGCCGGGACCCACTGGATCCTCTCCGCCGCCGACGGCGTGTCGCTGTCCTCGCACGATTTCCACGCGCCGACTCTCCGCTTCGAGGCGGACCGCTGGATCCTGTCCGGCGCCTGCGGCACCGTTGGCGGCGCCTGGCGCCAGAGCGCCGACCGGATAGAAGCGGAAACCCCTGCAACCCTGACCCGCGCCTGTTCCGCCAACGCAGCGGCGCTTGACGACCGCATTCTCGCCTTGCTCGCCGCCGCGCCGCGCTTCGTCACCGGACCCAACGGCGAAATCCTGATCGGCGGCCGCGACCATTGGGCGACGGGCCAGCGCCCGCGCATGCCGCTCGCCGACGAGGCGCCGCTCCTCGCCGGCGCATGGCGGATCGTCGCCCTCGACGGCGCCGCGCCGGCACGCGAACCGCGCATCGCCTTCGGCCCCACCGGCTATTCGGGCGGCACCGGCTGCAACTCCATGCAGGGCCATTATCTCGCCCACGGCCGCCGCTTCTTCGCCGCGCCTCCGATCCGCACCGAAATGGGCTGCGCCGAGCCGCTCCGCAGCCAGGAAGAGCGGATCGCAGCCCTTCTCGCCGCCGCGCCCCGGATCGCGCTTGGTGGCGACGGCGACATCGCCCTCGTCGACGCGTCGGGGAGCCTGCGCCTCCGCCGCGAAGCTCCGGCGGCGCCATTCTCCCCTTCCGGGCGCGTCTGGACCGGCGCCCCGCAGCTGACGGCGCAGCTCGCCAGCTTGGGCAACGTCCCGCTGCAGGTCCGCTACGACGATCCCGAAGTGCGCCTCCGTCTTTCACCACGCCGCTGGGCCATTGAGAGCGGCTGCGGCCGTTTCGGCGGCGTCTGGCGGCCCGAGGAAGCCGGCGCCTTCGGCCTCTTCACCGATCCCGGGCCGGACACGCGCTCCCCCTGCGCCGCCCGCTACGAAAGGCTCCTGCGCTTCTTCAACGGCCGCGCCCGCATCCTCGTCGGAGAAAGCGGCGAACTCCTCATCGCCGGCGAAGAGACCTTCCTCGCCGGCCGCGTCGTGCCGGCCGGGCGCTGACCTTGCCCCGCTGGACGGAACGGGCGCGCACCCGCTAGTCACGGCGAATGACCCTCACCGTTCGACCCGTCGAGGACAATGCCGACAAGAAGGCGTTCGTCGATCTCGCCTATCAGCTCAATCGGAGCGATCCCAATTGGGTGCCGCCGCTGAAAAGCGAAGTGCACGGGCTGATCAGGCCCGGCGACAATCCCTGGTTCGAACATGCCGAGGCCGAGCTGTTCCTCGCCGAGCGGGACGGCGAGCCGGTCGGCCGCATCTCGGCGCAGGTCGACCAGCTCGTGCTTAAGCATATGGGCGAAGGCACAGGCCAGTGGGGGATGTTCGAAGCGGCCGACGAAGAGGCGGCGCGAACCCTGTTCGACAGCGCGGAGGGATGGCTGCGGGCCAAGGGGATGACCCGCGCGATCGGCCCGTTCTCGCTCTCCATCTGGGACGAGCCGGGCCTCCTCGTCAAAGGCCACGACCATCCGCCGATGGTCATGATGGGCCACCACCAGGCGGTGTACGAGAGCTGGGTGGAGGGCGCCGGCTACAGGGGGATCAAGGACCTCTTCACCTATGATCTCGACGTCTCGAAGCCGTTCCCGCCGCTCATCGCGCGGATCGTCGCGTCGGGAGAGAAGAATGCCCGCATTCGCCTCCGCACCGTCGACAAGAGCCGCTTCGATGAAGAAGCGGCGATCATTCTCAACATCCTGAACGACGCCTGGTCCGGCAATTGGGGCTACATCCCGCTCACCGACAGCGAGATCGCCTACGCCGGCAAGAAGCTGAAGCCGATCGTGCTGGAGGAGCTGATCCTCATCGCGGAATATGACGGCGGCGACGGCGCAGGCTTCGCGCCCGTGGCCTTCATGATGGCGCTTCCCGACATCAACGAGTTCATCATGGACTTGAACGGCAGTCTGTTTCCGTTCGGCTGGGCGAAGCTGCTCTGGCGGCTTCGCAAGATGCGCCCCAAAGGCGGGCGCGTGCCCCTGATGGGCGTCGTGCAGCGGCTCCACGGCTCGCGCCTGGCGAGCCAGCTCGCCTTCATGATGATCGATCGGATCCGCAACAGCGGCACCGCGCTTTACGGGATCACGCGCGGCGAAGTCGGCTGGGTGCTGGACGACAACGGGCCGATGAACGCCATCGCCGCCGCGATCGAGAGCAAGGTGAACCGCGTCTACAGGGTCTACGAAAAGATGCTTTGAAGCCGCGGACGGGGGCGCGCGCCGCTCAGCCGAGAAGCTGCTCGATGTAGGCCCGCACGTCCTGCGGCCAGCCGGCGATCAGCGCCTCGAAGCGCTCATCGTCGCCGCGGTAGAGCGCTCTGAGCGCCTCCTCGTAACCCGCGCGGTCGCCGCACATGTCCGACATGAAGCGGTAGGCTGCGTCGCGCCGCTCCTCAGCGCTCGGGCCGGCCTTGCTCGCCTCCTCGACGAGCCGGCGCAGCGCCGCGGACGCGCCGCCGCGCTGGCGCGCCAGCCACTCCCAATGGCGCGGGAGCAGGGTCACTTCGCGCGGCACGACGCCGAGCTTCGGCCGCCCGCGCCCGCGCACCGGCTCCGGCTCCGGCGGGGCGTCGCGCAGGTCGAGGTCGGTGGCCCGCCCCGTCTCGTCCTCGAAGACGCGCACCGCCTGCCCGTCGTCGCTCCGCACGCGAAGCAGCCCGCTAAGCGCCGCCGCGTCGCCGCGGGCAAGAATGGTTTCGCCGCAAAAGGCCGTAAGCATCGTCATGCCCGCCTGATACAGCCTCGCGAACCGCCTGTCAATTATACCCGGGTATAAAGACGGCCCTGCAGTCGCTTCAATTTGGGGGGAGGAGCGACCGCAGGGCCTCGCCGGAGGTGGAGGTTCCAGGCCCCGGCTCCTTCACGCTAAAGCACCTCCCGCCGCCTCCCGCCATACCGGGGAAACCGCACGTTGCGCGGCACCTTCACAAACATCCGGTGAACTTCCGCCCGCCCCGCTTGTTCGCCCGCCATGCACCATTTGCGGAGGGACAGATGATTACACGCACCGGATCGGCCCGCTACGAAGGCCTCGGCAAGGAGGGCAAGGGCTGGGTTTCAACGGGCTCCGGCGTGTTGGACAAGCAGCGCTATGGCTTCGGCACGCGCTTCGAGGACGAACCCGGCACCAATCCCGAGGAACTGATCGCCGCCGCCCATGCCGGCTGCTTCACGATGGCGCTCGCCTTTGCGCTCGCCAAGGAAGGCTTGGCCGAAGGTACGCTCGACACCGTTGCCCGCGTGAAGCTCGAAAAGGACGGCGACGGCTTCACCGTCACCCGCTCGGACCTGTCACTCACGGCCAGCGTGCCCGGCATCGACGAGGTCCGCTTCCGCGAAATCGCGGAAGGCGCCAAGGCCGGCTGCCCCATTTCCAAGCTTCTTGACGCCGAAATGGACCTGCACATCAGCTTCGGCGGCTGAGTCCGCCGCCCGCTCAATCCTGCAGCTCGACCCAGGTCGGCGCGTGGTCGGAAGCCTTTTCTCGGCCTCGATAGTCCTTGTCGACGCCGGCATCGAGCAGACGGTCGGCGGCGTGGGGGCTGAGAAGCAGATGATCGATCCGGAATCCGGCGTCGCGCTGCCACGCGCCGGCCGTATAGTCCCAGAAGGTCCAGACCGGCCCGTCCGGATGACGCGCGCGGATCGCGTCGGTCCAGCCCTGGTGGAGGATGCGGCGATAGGCGGCGCGGCTTTCTGGCTGCATCAGCGCGTCGCGCGCCATGGCGCGGGGCGAGAAGACGTCCTCGTCCGTCGGGATGACGTTCCAATCGCCGGCGAGCACCGCCGGCCGCTCCTCTGCGAGCAGTTCCAGCGCATGGAGGCGCAGGCGCTCGAGCCAAGACAGCTTGTATTCGAACTTTTCGGTGCCGGTCGGATTGCCGTTGGGAAGGTAAAGCGATGCTACAACCACGTCCCCCACCTCCGCCTCGATGTAGCGGCTGTGGAGATCCTCGTCGTCCGCCCCGGGAAGCCGCACGCGGCGGAGCGTCGGCGGCTTGCCGGACGGCGTGAGGATCGCGACCCCGTTGAACCCCTTCTGGCCATGCCAGACACCCTCGTAGCCTGCCGCCGCGACATCCTTCATCGGCAGCGCGTCGTCGCCGCACTTCAGCTCCTGCAGGCAGAGCGCGTCAGGCTTCTGCTCTTCCAGATATTCGAGGAGCCGCGGCAGCCGCGCACGGATGCCGTTCAGATTGTAGGTGACGATCTTCATCCTGCCGCTCTAGCGGCGGGCGCTCAGATGGAGAAGCTGGAACCGCAGCCGCAGCCGGAGGCCGCATTGGGGTTCTTCACCTGGAAGGCGGCGCCGCCCAGGCTTTCGACGAAGTCGACAGCGCCGCCGCGCACAAGGTCCAGCGTCGTTTCATCGACCACGAGGGTGACCCCGTCCTGTTCCACCGCGAGGTCGCCCGTCTCAATCTCGTCGGCAAGGCCGAAGCGGTATTGGAAGCCGGCGCAGCCCCCGCCGTCCACCGCCAAGCGAAGGATCGGCTTCTTGCCCTGCCGTTCGGCGATCCACGCCACGCGCTTGGCGGCGGAGGGGGTGAGGGCAATGTCGCTGGTGTCGGCCATGCCCCTCAGATAGGAGCGCCGCGCCCGAGCCGCAACAGCGCCGCTAGGAGGAGCGGCCGCGCGCCGTGACCGGCCAGAAGCCAACAACGGTATCGCCGTCGCAGACCGCGTACCGGTCGTAAAGGTTCACGGTCGGGTCGCAATGCGGCGGCATCAGCGCGACGAGCGCGTCGAGCGGCGGATCGGCCGCGCCGTTCGGGGTCAGCAGCATGCCATGTTCGTCGCCCATGAAGACGTAGCGGCTCGTCGGGTCGGTGCCGGCGAGCACGCGCGGCGGTCCCGCTTCGGTGGCCATCGCCTTCAAACCGGCATCGACCGTCACCCGTCCCGCCCGATTGGCGCTGACCACGCGGGTGTCGATCGCCAGCGCAGGCTCGAAGGTCGGGCCCGCCGGGTCGCAATCTTGGTACTCGCGATCCTGGAAAAGATAGGAGCCGGGCTGGATTTCGTTCAGCAGACCGATGTCCGCGTCTATGGCAAAGGTCCCGGTGCCGCCGCCGGTCACCACCTCCGGCGCAAGCCCGGCGGTACGCAGCGCGTCGAGGACGGTGGAGAGGTAGTCCGCCGCCTCGCGAACACGTGCGCGCCGCTCACCGGCGTCCGCCACATGTTGGAGGGTGCCGGTATAGAATTGAACGCCGCGATAGCGAAGCGACGGGTGCGAGCCGATTCGGCGCGCGAGCGCGACGGCGGCGTCTGCCGACGCCACGCCGGTTCTGTGCGATCCAGGATCGACGTCCACCAGCACGTCCAACCTGCCGCCCGACGCGGCGAGCGCGTCGACATTGTCGGGGTGGTCGGCCACGATGGCGAGGCGCTCCACCTGCACGCTCAGCCTCGCAAGCCGCGCCAGCGCCTGCGCTGCCACCACGGGAGATGTAATCAGGATGTCGCCCACACTCTCCGCCGCCAGCGCCTCCGCCTCGCCTAGCTTGGCGCAGCAGATGCCGACCGCGCCCGCCGCGATCTGCCGCCGCGCGATGTCCGCGCTCTTGTGGGTCTTGGCGTGCGGCCGGAGCGCGATGCCACGTTCCCGCGCCCACCCGGCCATGACCGCGATGTTGCTTTCGAGCGCAGGCAAGTCGACGACCAGGGCAGGCGTCGGCAGCTCGGCGCGCGGGAAAGGCGGGATCATTCCGCCTCATCGCGCCCGCGCCCTGGCGAGGCAAGCGCGATCAACCCGCTTGTGCCCTCCGCCCCCTCGCGCCATAGGGCGGGAGCATACGGCCGAACCTCTCTGGAGCCCCGCTGAGCCCATGAAAATTCGTGTTCACGTGACGCTGAAGAACGGCGTTCTCGACCCGCAGGGCAAGGCGATCCACCACGCGCTTGAGGGACTGGGCTTCGCCGGCGTCAACGATGTCCGTCAAGGCAAGCTCATCGAGCTCGACGTCGCCGACGGAACCAGCGACGAGGATCTCGACTCGATGTGCCGCAGGCTTCTCGCCAATACCGTGATCGAGAACTACCGGATCGAGCGGGCATGAGAACCGGCGTCGTCGTTTTTCCGGGCTCCAACTGCGACCGAGACATGGTGACGGCCCTGCGCGACGTTACCGGCAAAGAGCCGCTGCGCATCTGGCATCGAGAGACCGAGCTCCCCGACGGGCTGGACGTGATCGCGATCCCCGGCGGCTTTTCCTACGGAGACTATCTGCGCTCCGGCGCCATGGCCGCGCAGTCGCCAGTCATGAGGGCGGTGAAGGACGAGGCCGAGCGCGGCGCCGCTGTGCTGGGCGTCTGCAACGGCTTCCAGATCCTCACGGAGGCGGGCCTCCTTCCCGGCGCCCTGATGCGCAATGCGGGTATTCGCTTCGTCTGCCGCGACGTGCCGCTCACCGTCGAGAACGCCAGCACCCGCTTCACCTCCCGCTACCAGGCTGGCGAGGAGATCGTGATTCCCGTCGCGCACCACGACGGCAATTACCAAGCGGACGCGGACACCCTGAACCGGCTGGAAGGCGAAGGGCGGATCGTCTTCCGATATCGCGGCACCTGCAACGGCGCCGCGCGTGATATTGCCGGGATCGTGAATGCGCGCGGCAACGTGCTCGGCATGATGCCGCACCCGGAGCGCGCGGTGGAGCCTGCCCACGGCCGCACGGACGGCCGCCGCCTGTTCGAAGGGCTGCTCGAAACCGTCGCGGCCTAGCCGCTCCCGACCGCCTGCAGCGCAAGGAAGAGCAGGAAGCCAGCGGTTCCCCAGCGCGTGATCCGCATCGCCCGCCGGTAGAGGCTCGGGTCGGAGGCGCCGATCCGCGCCAGGCGCTCCACGGCCAGCGAAAGGCCGAAATAGCCGAGCACGATCAGAACGGCGTCGGATGGGCCGAAGCAGCGCGCCACCAACCATGCGGTCACCGCGCCGGCCGCGAGGAGGCAGAGCGCGCCGAAGCGAAGCGCCCGCGCAGGCCCGAGCGCAACGGCGAGCGTCCGGTCACCTCGGGCGCGATCCTCCTCCACCTGGAAGACTTGGGTCGCCGGATACAAGCCGAGCGCCGTTAAGGCGGCTCCCAAGGCCCCAGCGAGCAGCGCGGGATCGCGCGGATCGAGCAGTGCCGCGGCGGCCCACCCGGCCGCGAAGCCAAGCACACCCTGTCCGAGCGCGATCGCCGCCGCGCTCTGCCATGGGCTGGCTTTCCAGCGCGTGGCCGGGTGACTGTAGGCGGCCGTCCAGGCGACGATCAGCGCGTAGACGATGAGGAAGCCCCATCCTGCCGCCGCGGCGACCAGCGCGCCTGCCGCGCCGACGAGCAAAGCGAATGCGAGCAGCCCCGGCGGTGCTTCGGGCGGCTGCTCCAGCCCGCTGACCGGCCCTTCGTCCTTGTCGTAGGCCGAATTGAAGGCGGTGGCGGCCGGGTACAGGAAGAGGTGGAGGGCGATGAACGCCGCTGTCGTTCCTCCGTCCCAGCGCCCGCCCGAAAGCATGGCACCCCAGAGGAAGATCGGCGCAAGCGTGAGCTGGAACGGCAGCCGCAGGTGCGTGACATAGAGCGCCATGCGGCGGAGCGGAGCCATCCGCCTGTGCTCGCACGCACGCTCCGGCGGCGCAAGAGAAGGGTGCTGAAACGCTCTGGCGCAATCATTCGTCGGAGTTAAATTCATGAAACGGCAAGTGAAAGCGCGCCGAGTCGCGCCCCGCTCGCCCAGGGGATGCTGCCGAAGGAGACGACAAGGTGAAGGACGAAATATTCGAGTTCAGCGCCGAAGAGATCGCAGCCGTGAGCGGCGGCAGCGGCGAAGAAACGCCGCCGACGACCGATCGCGGCGGCAAGTACGTTCTCGCCGGCGGGTGAAGGCCGGAGCTCGAGTAAGGAGCCAGTGGCGGCGTCCCGGTGAAACGGGGCGCCGTTTCCATTACGGGCGGAGGCGAACGTGAAAAGGCCGCTCCCCGTCGGAAGCGGCCTTCACCTTTTTGGCTGGGAAGCAGATCAGACCATGTGCGCCACGTCCGCACCGAGGATTTCCGGCTGCATCGCCGTTACCGCGCCGAAGTCGGCAAAGGCGGCTGCGTCGCCTTCCGGGGCGAAGGCGGCAAGGCTGACAGCGCTGTCGCCCTGTGCCATCGAAACGCTGGCACCCTCGCCGGTGACGGTGACCGTCACCGTCGCCGTGTCCGACGACCCCCAGCCGTCGGTGACGGTGTAGGAGAAGGTGTCGGTGCGGGTCTCGCCCGGCGCCAGGTCGATGTTCGCCGCCGAATAAGTGAGCGACTGCTTGAACGTGTCCATGACGAGCGTGCCCAGCGTGCCGGTCGTGTCCAGCGAAACGATGCGGCGGCTCGCGACGCTGCTCTCGATGTCGTGATCGTTGGAGATCAGGGCGGTCCAGAGATTGCCGGTCGTGGCACCCTCGCCGACCGCCAGTGCGTCGTCGCCTGCAACAATCTGGTCGTTGATCCCGTGGATGACCATGCCGATCAGCTTCTTTTCGCCCTGCGCGCCGACGACCGTGAAGAAGCTTTCCATCTTCTGGTCGGGGAGCAAGCGATCGAAGCTGTCGTGATCGGCTGAGAAGGACAGGATACCCGCGACGTCGTCGAACTTGATGGTGCCGCCCATGGCCGGCCCTTCGACACTCTCGATGTTCATGTTGAAGTAGTTCTGCAGGATCGACATCATCCCCTGCTTTTCGCCGTCCTCCTGGACGTAGAAAAGGAAGTCCGGCGCCTGGGTGGTGCCCTGGATCTTGAGCGTCGCCGTCGCGGTCGAGGTCGCCCCCGAGGGGTCCGTCACGGTGTAGGTGAAGCTGTCGGTGGCGACTTGGCCGGTCTTCAGGTCCGAGAAGATCGCGCCCGCATCGTAGAGAAGCTTGCCGTCCGCATCGACCGTCAGCGCCGCGCCTCTGGCGCTGACCGCCTGAACCGACACGACCTTGAGCGCGTCGCCGTCGGCATCCGTGTCGTTGGCGAGGACGAGCGGCGTGAGCTCCGTCTTGCCGGCATCCTCCGCAAGCGCGAACAGGTCGTTCACCGCCACAGGCGCGCTGTTCTGCGACACGCCCGTGATCGTCACGGTCGCGGTTGCCGTCGAGGTCGCGCCGAGGGCGTCGGTGATCGTATAGGTGAACTTGTCGATCGCGGTCTCGCCCGCGCCGAGGTCGGCGAAGATCAGGCCCGCGTCGTAGATCACCTTCCCGTCGGGGCCGACCGTGACCACCGCGCCCTTGTCAGACACGGCCTGGACGGCGCTGATCGCAAAGGCATCACCGTCCGCATCCGTATCGTTGGCGAGAAGGGTCGAGGTGACATCGGTCGCGCCGGCATTCTCCGCGAGAGTGAGCGCGTCGTCGGCGGCGATCGGCGCTTCGTTCTGGGTGACGCCGGTGATCGTCACGGTCGCGGTCGCCGTCGAGGTGAGGCCTTGGGCGTCGGTGATCGTGTAGGTGAAGGTGTCGGTCGCGGTCTCGCCGGCATCGAGGTCGGCGAAGATTTGGCCGGCGTCATAGGTGACGGTGCCGTTCGGGCCGATTGCGACCTTGGCGCCCTTGTCGGAGACCGCCTGAACCGCCGTGATCGCCAGGGCGTCGCCGTCGGCGTCGCTGTCGTTGGCGAGAAGGATCGAAGCGACGTTGGTTGCGCCGGCGTCCTCGGCGAGCGTCAGCGCGTCGTTGACCGCGATCGGGGCGGCATTGGTCGAGATGAGGTCGACCGTCTTGAAGGTGCCGTCCGCGAACTGCACGCGCTCGATCGAGACCAGGCGGTCGGTGCCGTCGGCGGCGCCCTGGCGCAGGTCGCGCACGATCACCGAGCCGTCGGCACGCTGCGTGAGATGGTAGTCGGAGCGCCTGCCGGCATAAACAGCCGTGTCCTGGCCGTTGCCGCCGTCGAGTTCGTCATTGCCGGCGCCGCCGCGAAGCGTGTCGCTGCCGTTGCCGCCGTCGATCGTGTCGTTGCCCGCATTGCCGTTCAGGATGTCGTTGCCGTTGTCGCCGAAGATGAAGTCGTCGCCGGCTCCGCCGTTCAACGTTTCGGCATGCTTGGTGCCCTTGAAAATCGCCATTGTCCTCATGTCCTTGTGCTAGCCCGTCTTCGGGGCATGGGATTGTTGTGGGGTGGTCCCGCGAGGGGGTGCGCGGGAGGGTTCGGGTGTTCTGGTCCTCGTGAAAGGCGCGCCTCGCCGCCGCGTCTTCGCGTCCGGTCTGGCTGCATGCTGAAATGGAGGCGGGGCTTTTCGGGCGAATGTCACGGACCGACGAAAAACGTTTCAATCGTAACAACACAGAAAGCGCCCGGCACCTTGCGGCACCGGGCACTTTACTTGCGTGCTCGGGGCGGAGTGGGATCGCTCCTAGATGCTGCCCTTGATGATCGCGATAGCGATGGCGAGGACCACCACCAGCGCCGGTAGCGTGAGCATCTGCGCCATCGCCGCGCCGGCCGTCAGGCGTCCGGTGATCGTGTCGACGCCTTCGTCCATGAACTCGGCCCAGCTCTGCCGCGGTTTGCCGTCGTCCGGAACGACGCGTGCCCAGAGACCCGGCACCAGGAACAGGGCCACGACGCTCACCGCCACGATCGCGGCCGGGATGATCATCCCCGGCGCCATGAACGTCGCGCACAGGATGGTCGCGAAGAGGGCATAGGCCGCGATCGTGAGCCCGTGCACGGCCGGGTGCATGTCGAACGCGCGCGCGGCGCGACGGGGCGTGCGAGCGGGCGCAGGCGCCGCAACCAGGCGGGCGCGGGCTTCGATATCGGCGGCGGGAATGTGGATGCTCATTGTCTCTTCCTCTCTGATCCTGTGAGAGGAGAGCTATCGCGCCTGCCGGCCGGGCCCCATCCGGAAGGTTCCTTAAGGGAAAGTCCCTAGGCGCGCGTTCGGAAGGGGGTGAAGTTCGTTGTGCGGTCGTAGACGTCGATGCCCTCGCGGCGCTTCAGCCAGCCGACGATTGCGTAAGTGGCGGGCGTGAGGATCACCTCCCAAGCCACCTTGAGCGCCCATTGGATGAGGAGCACCTTGAGCAGCGTCTCCGTCTCCCATTCGCCTAGAAATGCGAGTGGATAGAAGATCAGGCTGTCGATGCCCTGCCCCACCAATGTCGAGCCGATGGTGCGGGTCCACAGGTGCCGTCCCTCGGTCCAGACCTTCATCCGCGCCAGCACATAGGAGTTGGCGAACTCGCCCGCCCAGAATGCGACGATGGACGCGAAGACGATCCGCGGCACCTGCCCGAACACCTGCTCGTAGGCGCCCTGCCCTCCCCAGCTGGCGTCCGGCGGAAGCGCCACGACGACGCTGGCCATGAACGCCATGAACAGCATCGCGCAGAAACCGGCCCAAATGCAGCGCCGCGCCCGCGCGTAGCCGTACACTTCGGTGAGAACGTCGCCGATGACGTAGGAGACCGGGAAGAACAGTATGCCCGCTCCGAACGGCGTCGGCCCGAACAGCGGGAGATCGATGGTCGCCACCTTGCCTGCCCCGATGACGTTGGACAGGAGCAGCACGGTGACGAAGCCGGCCATCACGAAGTCGAAGTAGCGAAGCGGGCGCCGGCCGAGCGCTTCCGCCTCGACGGTCTCAACAGCCCTCACGTCCCCCGCATCCATATGCACCGCCTAGCGCGGTTCCGCTCGCCGCGAAAGCGCGCTAAATGGACGACCGGGCGCCCGTAGCTCAGTTGGATAGAGCACGAGCCTTCTAAGCTTGGGGTCGCAGGTTCGAATCCTGCCGGGCGCGCCAGTTTTTTGTCCTCGCGCGGGAAGACTGCGCCGCAGCGGCAGTTAGGTTGCGCTTGGGACCGCCAGGGTTTGGTCGTGTGAGCGGATATCCACGGCCGCGAGTGAACGTCTGCTACGAGGTGATCCGACGCCCGTAGTGGATCCACCGGACCTACCAACGCTTTCGCCACTCCACGTTCTCAAGCACAGCGGATTTCGGTTCGTGCTAGGGTGCCCATGTATGGCGGTGAGAAAGGTAGGACTGCCTGTGATGCGCCGGCCGGGGCAGCCGAGAGCGGCGCTAGAAATGCAATAGGCTGGAAACGAAAGCGTGCTATAAACGTCTTATCGAAGGATGTGAAAAGATGTTGGAGTACGGAGAGGTTTACCTGCGCGAGAACGAGCGCATCCTCGAGGCCATGTATGCACACATGGCACCGGAGGCTGCCGCTCTCGCCCGGCACATGGCGCTAGAAGACGCCGATTGGGATGAGGACGAGGACGAGCTGCAGCCTGCCGATTAAGCAGGCCAGCGTCCCTCCATAATCGACCTGTCAGATAGAGATACCGCGACAGGCTGCACCGCCGTAAGTCGCCACGATTGCGCATCACCTTTGTCCTGCCGCCCATCAAGCGTCCGCTCCGTGATCGCGCTCGGCTGAAGGGTTAGGCATACACCCTGAGCACCCACTGGAAGGTTGATTTCGGTTGCTGCACCAGTGTCATCGCGAAAGAGGCCAATCTGATTTGCGGGCGGGTACCGACCGGTCTGATTGGTCCGGCGGATCAAGCCGAATGACGTCACCGACAGAACCGATGAGCCGGGATCTTCGGCAAGCACCGTCGCATAACGCGCGGGCCACCGATCCTTTCGTTGAGGGCCATCCATGAGCAATGCCACAACGAAGTTGGGACCGATGCCTCGAACCAGTTCCTGGCAAGGATCATTTCGAGCTAGATCCTCGCAGATCAGAGTCAAAAACACGCGACATCCGGTCCTTGCTTAGGTACTAATATACTTGACTCAGCACACTGCGCTTTGTTTGCTTCGCTCGATCCCACTGGTACAGTAGGCGAATGGTCTCGCGCGCCCTTGCGTTCTCTCTTTTGCTCACCGCTAGCTGCGCCAGCGTGCCAGTGTCTGTCGTGGAGGGAAGCTCGGACGCTGTCGCGGCACCTTCCGTCACGCAAGCGCTGCAAATCTCTTATGAGGGTGCGATCTACGACAGGCTGCGAGGAGATGCCCTACGACGGGTAATCGTCAGCTCCAAGATGTCGGGCGATCCTCTGAGCAACGGCATAACCGTCCAAGGGGCTGGGCCTCTGGAATTTCGCGCTGACGGAACGTTTGTCCAAGTTCCCAACGGGCGGGTCAGGACCGTTCTGCGTGGCACGTACGAAGTGAGGCACGACTCGGTATGCCTTCATCGAGCTGCTGATCCTGTTGCACTTTGCTTCGGTCTTTTTGAGACAAGCGGCCAACGCTATGTGGCGGTGTATTCAAGACAGTACGCTCCGATACGAAGCGTGATCATCATCCCTGACAAGTCTCGCTCTGGCCCCTCCTGATGAAAAAGAGGGGCCGCCGAAGCGACCCCCAACCCGAAGGCGTTGATACCCTGCCCGCCGAAGCGGACGGCTCACCCCGCTAGATTAGCGGCGGCGGTAGTAGGACCGCACCCGGACAACGCGAACGCGGCGCCGGATACGGAAGTGTGCTCGGACGAAACGCATAACGTTTCCCCTTGAACGGGGGCGCTAGACGTGCGATTCTCCTGCTTGCACAGCGGTGGAGGTCGCGGCCTAGCGCCCGATTGAAACCACGGGGGGCCGGCCTATTGGTCGGCCCTTTCCCCATCTGCGGGGTATCGGTCCCCGCGAAGCCGTTTCTCTATCAGATCCACCTCTACCTTCCTGCGCGTTGTGGCGTCAGTACGCCATGCGCGCACTCGGTATAGTCTCCGAGGAAGCGGATTGGAAGTGCCTGAGTGCGGTGTGAGTTGATTTCGCAGCCCACCCATGCGATATCCGCACAGGGTTATCGGAAAGAGGCCGAGATGATAAGCCAAGTCATTGAAAAAGCACAGGAACGACTCCGGGCGATCGAAACTGAGGCGGAGGAAATCCGCACTTTCCTTCGCGTCTACGCCGCACTTCAGGGCGACAAAGCTGTGGATAATGAATCCGCCAACGAGGAATCCGTCTCGTCGGCGCGCACGGCTTCGCCAGCCGAGATCGTCGATTCGGCCAAGGCGCTTATCCGTGAGCGCGGTCGCCCGATGACCCGCTCTCAGCTCCTCAAATCCCTCAGAGACAAGGGGCTTAACCTCCCCGGGAAGGACGCTACCAAGAACATCGGGACCGTCATCTGGCGCTCGAAGCAGTTCGATAACATCGCCGGTGAGGGGTACTGGCCGAAGGAATTCCTGCGCTGGGCTGGGCAGAAGATGGTTGATCCTGCAGGGCCTCCGCTGGCTTAGTTCCCTTTCTGTTTGGGTGGACTCCGAGAACACAACAGGAACGACTTAACGCCTCACTCGCCACCGTGCCCATCGCCAGCGCCCCTTGTAGAGGGTGACGGTCCACCGCGCTTTGCGCGTCGCTCTTCTTCGTCCTTGCGTTGAAGCTCCAGAAATTCCTCCCGGTCTACGCCGAAGAGCCTCGCGCCTAGCGCTTTGAAGCGCGAGACGGAGCCGGGCTTTACCTCTTGGTCCGCGGCCTTGGCGGGTCTTTCAGGCGGCGGTGGCGAGTGCGGCATTGCCGGTCAGCTCCTTGTAGGTGAGGCGCTTCCCGAGGATGCCGCGAAGCGCGGTATAGAAGCGGTCGCCGTCATGGCCCTTGCGCTCGTTAAAGCGGAAAACCTGCTCATCGACATAGCGGCCAAGGTGGAAGGGCTCGACGCTGATGTAGGTGCCTTTCAGGCCGCGCTTAAGGAGGCTCCAGAAGCTTTCGATCCCGTTCGTGTGAACCCGCCCGCGCACATACTCAAACGCATGATCGATCATGTGGTGCGCGAAGCCGTCCAGCTTGCGGTACGAGCGATACGAGTCAGTGTAGACGGTGGCGCCGCGAACAACCGTCCCGTGGAGCGCGCCGTGAAGGGTGGAGCGCAGCGTGTTGGGGATGACACCGGCGCGAACGCGGCTCGGGTTCTCGCCACGCGAACGCTGCAGGATGCCGAGGACGGCGACTTTATCGCTGGGGCCGCGCGCGGTAATCGCCTTCTCGCGCTTGTGAGCGTGCATGTTCTTGGCGAGGCCGCCGATGAAGGTTTCGTCGGCTTCGACTTCACCGTCCATCTTAATGAAGGAACCGGCCTTCATCGCAAGGCGGATGCGGTGCAGCATGTGCCAAGCCGTCTTCTGAGTGACTCCGATCGCGCGGCCAAGCTCGTAGGAGCTGATGCCGTTCTTGCAGTTGGCGATGGACCAGATCGCGACGAACCACTTGTCGAGCGGGAGGGCGCTATCTTCAAAGATGGTGCCGACCTTGGCGGAGAATTGCTTGCGCGGGTGCTTGTTCTTGCACTCCCAAAGCATGCGCGTGTTGATGAAGCGCGGGTCGCCACGCTTGCAGGTCGGGCAGTGAACGCCGTTCGGCCAGCGAAGGTCGATCATCGTCTGCAGCGCGACCTGGGGGTCGGCGAAGTAGCGGACGGCTTCGATGAGGGTGCGGGGTTCCTGTGCCATGCACCCCTCATACGTTCACCCTGTTACTGAGTCAAGTATATTGGTGCCCTTGCTTAGAACAATCAGAAGCCGGAATGGACGCTGATTACGGCCGCCTGTCCAGTCACCTGAACGACGTCGCAGCCTCACTCCGACGCCAAATAGCGGTCGAACCAGGCGATCGTCTCGTCGAAAACGCTCCGCACGTTCGCGGGCGACAGGGCGAGTGCGTGATTGTCGCCCCAATAGCGCAGCAGCCGGGCCGTCTTGCCCTGCTCTTCAAGCTGGGAAAAGAACATCTCCGCTTGGATCATGTCTCCACGGGTGTCGTACTCGCCATGGATCATCAGCAGCGGGGTTGTGACGTCGCGCGCCGAGAAGATCGGCGACAACGCGCGGTACCGCTCCGCGTCTGCATGCGGCCCGGATGCGAGGCCGAATAGATCGCGCATGAACCGGTTGAGCGATTTTTCATGCTCGATTCCAGGATAGCCTCGCGCGGTTCGGTCGAACTGAGAGTGATAGAGCGCGAGATCGGTTATGCCGGCGATCGCCACGATGGCGCGATAGCGGTTCGTCCACCCGGCGAGCGCGAAAGCTGCATAGCCGCCGTAGCTTTGACCGAGGATACCTACGCGTTGCGCATCCGCCATTCCGCGCCGCACCAGATCGTCAACCGCGGCAGCAACTGACTCGGAGATGATGCTTGGGATGTCAGCGCCGGTTGCGTCGTTCGGAAGCGGTATGGAGGGCACGAGCACGATGTAACCGCGAGCCGCATAAAGATGGAGGTTGTAGACACCAGGCTGCTGCGGCGCTGTGTGATAGCCGCCTGTCTGCCGCACCACCGTCCCGGGATATGTCCAGACGATGACAGGCCGCCGTTCGCCAGCAACATAGCCAGGCGGCAGGATCACGGATGCGTTTCGGCGGCCGCCGTCCGGCGCCGCATAGTTGATCAACGTCTCCTCACCCCAGGCGCGATCGGCAAGATGCTGGTTTAGCGCCAGCAGTCGTCTCGGACTGGGAGCTTCGAAAGTCGCGTGATCGAGAAAGAGCCCGGTCTTGCCAAAATCGCTCCAGACGACAGGCCCAGCGCCTCGTACATCTTCTATTTTCGCCGTCGCCGGCACGCTGACGGTCCGGACCGTCGAGGCGCCGGGCCGAAGATTGACAGCCTGGATGCGCCGCGTGTTTGCAGGTCCATATGCTTCGACAAGCATTGTCGCAGCAGCGTCGGCCGAACCGGCCGGCCAGATGACGTAACCGTCAACCAAGCCTTGGGCGGTCGCGAACGGCACCAGTACGCGGCGCCTCGCGTCAACGGCCAAAAGCCTGCCGCCTACCGGCGTGACCAGAGCCCCGCCCGCGGCGCGGCGCCATTGGCTTGGAACTTCTGCCAGAGCGCCTGTCAGCTTTGCAGTCGCGGCGCCGCGCCCGAAGAGCCACCAGTCGGCGCGCGTTGCTCCGCCAGTAGTCGCAGCCGCTGGCGCCATGAGCGCGATCAGGCGGTGATCGTCCACCCAGATCGCCGGCGGATCAGCGGCATTGTAGAGCCCTACGGTGGTCGTACGAAACGAAAAGCCGGACGACGAAACACGCTCAATGCCTCGCTCCGAAGCGGCGAACAGCGCGCTATCGAGCGTCGATCCACTCGCACGGGCGCGCAGCGCAATCCGCTGCCCGTCGGCGGACCAGTCAAAAAGCTCCAGCGGGAAGCGCGCGGCCTCCGAACCGCCGACCCACCTGATCGAGTTCACAAGATCCGCAGTTGCGAAGCCGAGCCGCCGCTCCACCGTCCAAGCATCGCTCGGCGCGGCCCATGCACCCTCGCCTGGCTGCGGCACGATCGCTCCGATGGGTGCCAGTATGGCAATTCGCCGGCCGCCAGGAGCGATGCTTACCGTCAGCTCCCCACGAAAAGGATAGAAGGGGACCGTTCCGATCTCGGCTGCCGTGCTTCGATCGGTATCGAGCACTTGGAGCGTCACACGCGCCGCCGAAGCGGCTTGTCGCCGCGAAGGGCCGCTCTCAGACGCCGTAAACGTCGGACGGCTGGCATCGCGCATCGCAGCGGCTGTCTCGACAGCGTGAGAGGTCGGCCTCCAATATTCGTCGATCAACCCCGACACTTGACCCGGCGCCGTTACCGCCAGAATTCGGCTGTCGGACAACCAAGCGAAGGGCGCGTTCTCATTCCCGTTGCAGGTGTGAGAGCCTGCATGCTGATTGGCGCCGCCGCGAACATCCAGGTGGTACAAGCCGGACCCGTAGCGCGGCTGCGTTACGATTGGCGTGTTTGCCGCGCGGGAAAGGCCGCCGGTGCGGGCGTTCCAAACATAAAGCCGGACATTGTCGCCACCGCGGGGCTCGGCGCCCTCAGGCATGGTGGAAAGCATTGCGAGTCGTTGTCCGTCGGGCGACCAGGTGGCGCACCAGAAACCCGCCGCCGAGGCGCTCCCATTCGTCAGGTTGCGTCTCTCGCCGGTTCGGAGCGAGACGAGCCAGACGTCGTTTCTCGATGGGTCCGTTTCATAAAACGTGCGTCCGAACACTTCCCCGTTGCGCACCGGGCGCTGAACCACGACGGCTGCCCATTGCCCGTTGGGTGAGATGGCCGCGCTGTCGATACGCGTCTGCCCGAGGATGTCGTCCATCGTCAGCGCATGGAATGGTGCGGGCGCAGCGCTGGGCTGGGAAGCACCTGCCTGAGCCAGCGCTGCGGCCGAATAGACGAGCGCAGCCGCGAGCAGTGAAGCCCTCCCTAGCGAACGGGAAGTCCGACCGATCAAAGTCTTGATCCTCATCAATCTCGGCACCAATCCGTCATTCCGCATCAGGCGTGTTAAGTGATGTAGCGGCGCAGCACAGCCTCGAGCTTCATAACGCACCAAAGCTGTCCGATCAGTCGGTACGAGAAGCCATCGGTACTAGCATCACGCGCCTGCTGGAGCAGGTTGGACGCGTCGAAAATTCCGTAGTCCGCGAGGATGGATTCACCAAGCATTGCATCGAAGTCGATGAGGCTCGCCTCGCGCTGCATGGCATTCCCATAATGCTCGCGATACCGAGGGAAGATGAAGCCGTCTGACAGCCCCGCCCGCGCGAGCGTGAGCACGTTCAGCATGCGGCTCTTTCGCATCGTCGGCGGCAATGCGCGGCAGAAGTCGATCACCGGCTGAGCGGCGAGTGGATTGCTCGGCCAGATGCCCCGGCGCATGAACATGTCGGCACGCCCGACGCTGCCGACCAGTGAGGAAGAGGGTATGTTACCCTGAACTTCCCACTTCGCACGCTTGAACGTGTCTTCGGAGGTCAGCTCGTCTCCGCCGATGCCGGAAAGAACGAGATCGAAGCTCCCTTCCGGATGGGCATCCACTGCGGATACGCACGAAAGCCGGTGATTGTCGTCCATGTGGGTCCGGACACACTCCTCGGAAGCGAGCGCTTTAAAAGGCGTGTAGACGGACGACGGGAACTCGAAGTCGCTCGCCCCAATTAACCGCACGAGCTCACTGCGCCGGTTCACTTGCTGAACACCAACGGCGCCTTCATGGATGAGCCCGTACGAATAGAGATCCTTGCCGATGGATCGAGCAGCGATTGCGACACACGACGAGTCGAACCCCCCACTAATCTCCACCAGCGGCTTTGCCGAGCGTGCGAGGGCCGGCTTGAGCATCTCGGCGATCACTTCGAGGAACGCGTCCGTCGCCCGGGCGTCGTCAACCAGGAAGCTCGGCATCACGATTTCGGGAACGTCCTGCTCACGAAAGGTCAGGTCGTTATCCTGCAGCCGCACGCACTCACCAGGCCAGAGCATATAGGTGCCGGTAAGTATCTGGTTCCTGAGAAGCGACGGTCCATTGTTCAGGAATATCCGGCACGCGTCGCGGTCGGGCCTCGGATCGGAACGCGGCCGCGCTCGTCGGCACCTGCATCTCGACGGTGGGCTGCGCGCCCCGAGGGATGATCGTCATCAACGGCCTGTCCACCTGGACAGGCTGGCCCACCCGCCCGGTGAGAGCGGTCACGGTTCCGGGCACCGCCGCGACGAGCGTGTAACCGCGCCCCGCCTCGGCCTCCGCGGCCTGTTGCGTCAGGGCGGACCGGCTGGACTGAAGCCCCGCCACCGTGGCTTCCGGGGACGCGGCGATTTGCTGAAGGTTCCGACGGGCCTCCTGGAGCGCCGCCGCACGCGCCGATTCGACCTGGCGCAGCTGCGCGAGCTGCTGCTGGCGCGTCAGTAGCACGCCTTCGCGCGCGTTCACGTCGCGGCGGCTGACGAATCCGCCGCCGGCGATCCTCTGCACATCGCTCAACTCCTGCTGGGCAACTTCCACCAGCCGCTGCTGAGTGCGGATCTGCTCCGCGATGCTCGAAAGCTCGCGCTGCAGGCCAGCCACCTGCTCGGCGACCCGCCCTCGTTCGGCGGCGCCGGCGGCGCGCACGAGCTGCGCTTGCGCCGCGATCTGAGCATCCTGTTGCTCGACCGCGCCTACGATGCGCGCGGCGACGGTGCCGCCGCCTGTCATGCTTTCCCCCGCCGCGATCGCGACGAGGGGCGTGCCGGCTTCCACAGTCTGGCCCTCCCGGACAAGAACCCGTGCAACGACTCCGCCGCGCGGCGGCACGACGGAAGCCACGCCCCGGTCGAGAACCACGGAGCCGGTCACAGTTTCCAAGCGGCTGTACGACGCTGTCGTGACGAAAATCAGTCCTACAACGACGATGGCAAACAGAATGAGGCCGACCACATGCCAGCGGACGGGTACCGCCAAGTGAACTTCGCCGTGGAGCCGCTCGTTCTGATGCTCCGCTACCTCACTGCGGAAGAGTGGCTCCGATTGATGAGCGTTCAACCCGCTGCCTCCTGAATCTCGACCGCCAGTTCATGCCGGACAAGTCGATGAGTTCTCTAAACGAAGATCTGCGTCGCTCTCCGTCATCAACACCCTTCGCTCGGACACTAGCCACGCCGACTGCGTCTTTCTTGTTCGGGACCCAGCGAGTCCAGGCGTACGAGCGGATTTTGGCAGAGGCAAGCAACCGCTCGTAATCACGACACAAAGTTATCCCATGCGCCGCATAGCCCAAAGCACCGAAGGACCGCCTCCATGCTCCTCGGCTGCCTCGCGCCGCTCGCCTCACGCGTGCCGTTGCGTCCGTTCCGGTCGGCAGTAAGAGGTCCAGATGGTCTCTCGCACCTCACAGCCGGCTGACACCTTCTATGTCGACGAAAGCGGCAACAGCGGCGATCTCGCTCGATCGGACGCATCCATGGACTTCGGACGCCAGGAGATCTTCACCTTGGCGTGTGTCGGAGCGCGCGGCCAGCACTCCTTCTCCGCCGAAATCGAGCGCCTCCGACGCGACTACCGTATCCAATCGGCTGAACTGAAATCCTCAGCTGTCAGAGGGAAGCCCGCCTTAGTGCGGGAACTCGCCACGTTTCTCGGCGATCAGCGGCTGCCGCTGATGATCGAGGTTGTAGACAAACGTTTCATGATCGCCGTGAACATTGTGAATACGCTCATCATGCCGCCGGTGGGAGCGTGCGACGTGACACCGGAAGCGCAGCGGTTCCGGAACATCCTTGCCGAATATATCCATGCGCACGCGCCCGCAGCGTTGTTCAGAGCCTATGTTGCAGCGTGCGACGCACCGTCGGTGGCGAGCGCCGTGATCGGGGCGAATGCGCCCAGCCGCCGCTGTCCGAGAAGCGCGAAACGATCACGGAAGTCCGACCAAAGAAATCTTCGCCTCACACTTGGCAGGGGCGAAGATGCCTGGGCCAGGCCGCAGGTAAAGTGCGCGACCCACCTTTCGCGCGACTCCTTATGAGCGTAATAGCCGGCTTGGCCGAGTCGCCAAGCTCGACCGTGTCCTATTTTACATATCGCTCCAGTCAGGGAGACGGGAAGTGGACGGCCCTTACGGCCTTTCCGACGAGGAAGCACTCGAGCGGGCGCCGTCCCGCTATAGCCTGAAGGGGCCCCAAGTAGAGCCCGAAGCGGCTTATTGGACGTTCAGCGGCGTTCGGTTCGAAGTCATCGACGTCGACGACCTCCCGGCGAACACGATTCCGGCTTTTCGATCGAGTAGCCAAGCCCTCGAGTTGGATTTTTCCGAACTCGAGCGCCTCCAGGAGCTACGGACCAACGCCGCTGTCGAACGGGCTCTCTCCAATCGCGGCCCCCGATAACCAGCCTACGGCAGGCTCGAAAATCAAAGCTCCCCCGGGCGGACATGAATGATGTCGGGAAGACCGTTTCCCTGCGGGCCGTCGATGGAGGGATGCCCAATCACCAGCTTGGCTTCGCAAATCTGGGCAACCCGACGCAATATCATCTCCAGATTCTCCCGGACGAAGCTCAAACGGCGCCCAGTGTCGATTTCACCTGAGCGAGCCCGCCGAGTACCGATCAGGTAATCGTCGATAGTCTCGCTGGGCAGAAGCACATAGCGCCGCGGCGCTTTGATCGGCCGGTCACTGCCCAGTGGCACCGCCACAGTGATCCGCCCCTCCGAAGCGGAGACTTCCACCCGGTCTAAATTCATCGAACTCCCCCCTCCGTACCCGCGATGAGTCGACACCGGCACTGATAGAGGCAAGCCAACTCGGTCCCGTTAGTTCCCCCAAAAAAAGATTCAGCTTGGACCCGCGGCAGCGCCGTCGTTGCGCGCGCTCGAAGACAAGCATCCAACGGCCCGGAGGTCGCCTCCGCCCCCCTCTCTAAGTATTTGTTTTTACTACATCGGCGCAAAGCTATGCTCACGCACCCCCTCGGAGGAGCAGTCTTATGCAAGATTGGCCTGATCGCTCCGCGTGCACACAGAGGGGGACGCGGAGCAAACTTCCTGCGAGCGCACATTTTCCCTCATTCTCGCGATCGCTTTGCGCTCCAAGCAGGTGCCGCAGGCGGTCACGACAGCAGCGATGATCCTGCCCCCACCCCTTCCCCACCGAAGCCGTTCAGCTGCGCTATCGCTATGGCGCGGCGCGTCGGCGCGTCGGCGCCGTTTCGCCCCATCCCGACGGCAACGGACCGCTTCCCTCCCGCGCCGTCCGGACCACCTACCGGCGCGACGGGCAGGTCGAAAGGTTTCAGACCGGCACAGTCAACAGCCAGTCGGACGCGGACTGGACCAACTTCGTCTTCTACGAGCAAATTATGGTGCTACAGAGCTGCTGGATTTAGCTCGCAAGATACGATCGTAGGCGCGCACCTTTACTCGTTGTATGACAATCAAACTCTTGAGGGAGAACGAGACATGATCCGTGCCGGTTTCGAATATGCTGCGCGCGGTTGCGAGCGCAGATGAGGAATTTGCTCCTGGGCGCGGTCTTACTGTTCGCCGCGTCGTGCCAGTCCTCACCTGACAGCAGCAGAACGATCGTGGGACCCGATCCTCAATATGTCCTGGAGGTGAGGCACTGGCGTACGGGGGCTTGCTGCAGTGATCAAACTGAGGTTTTGCTGAAGCAGAGGTTCGGGTCGGATTGGCGAGAGTTGGGCGCGGTCGCCTCAGCGGAAGGAGCGTCTCGATCTTACATCCAATGGACTGGGACGCGCCACGCTGTGGTGAATTTCTGCGACGCATCAAATTATACTGTGTCCTCGCGGACGCTTCTCGATCCACCCGTGATAGGCGGTCGCACTAATGCGATTTTTCTGCGCGTGGTGACACATGAGCACCCCGACTCCGCCGCCCGAGTTTGCTCGAGGCCGCTTGAGCGACCGCCTGGCTCCTGATTGGACGCTGGTTCGGCTCCACTCGCACTGCCTTCGTCAGCGGCATGTGGATGGTACGCAGACGATCACGCATGGACGGCCTCAACCAGGCGGCGGCGGTGAACGGCAGCGCCACGTCGCACGACGCGCGCGGCAACGTGACCACGGACGGGCTCGGCACGAGCTTCGCCTACACGTCGGACAATCTGATGACCTCGGCCGCCGGCGCCCCGCTTCATTACGATCCGCTGGGCCGGCTCGCCCTCGTCATGGGCGCGAGCTGGACCCTCTTCGCTTATGACGGCGGCAACATCGTCGCGGAGAACGAGACGGGCGACAATCTCCAGTTCCGCTACGTCTATCTCGGCGGCGAGCTGCTGATGCGCTACGACGGGCCGGGCGTCGCGAACCGTGCCGATTACCATGCCGACGAGCGCGGCTCGATCGTCGCGGGAAGCAGTTCCCAGGCGGCCGTCACGGCCGTCAACCGCTACGACGAATATGGCATGCCGCCGAGCGGCAAGAGCGGCCGCTTCCAATATACCAGCCAGGCCTGGATCCCCGAAGCCGGCCTCTATTATCACCGCGGCCGCATGTACAATCCGCGCTTGGGCCGCTTCATGCAACCCAACCCGATCGGCTACGGCGACGGCATGAACCTGTACGCCTATGCCACGGGGCGCGCAGCAGGTATTCCTCTCAACACACTCCGAAGAGCGGCCGGTTTCGTGCAACAACCGAGCGCGGCAGGGCCGGGTCACTGGAGCGATGTCTTTAGCGGCGGCTACGGGGATCAACCCTCAGATATCCCACAGATAATTTATGGTTACAGGCATTGCGGGGGATCAACACCATGACAGTGGAAGCCAAACTCAGCCGGCGCGGATTTCCGCTTGCGTTGGTCACTCTTTCAGCTTGGCTGGCTGCAGCCTGCCAAAGCAATATTGAAGAGGAAGTTTCGCTCAGCGAAGGCCAAGCCTACGCCGAGTTGGAGCGCGCAGAGGGCTACCGTCTGAAGTTGGCGACGTTCGGCTCAGGCGGAGGAGCCGGTGATATCACGTACCGACTGATCGGGTGCCTGCCCCGCTCCAGTACGTGTGAGATCCTAGCAAATATATCAACCAATGACGGTCGCAGGCCCGATCTCGGCCTTCGCAGCGGTAAGCTGGTTCTCGTGGTAAACGAGACAGACTACGTGACTGGGTTCCGGAACTACAGCAGAAGAGCGATCGATCTACCGCCTGGATCCATAACACTGATGGTCCGCCCAACGGGATCTGCCGATGCAGGTCGCAGCGCTGGATTGAAGTAGTCAGTGGCTAACCCGGCGGCGAGCTGCTGATGCGCTACGACGGGCCGGGCGTCGCGAACCGCGCCTATCACCGCGCCGACGAGCGCGGCTCGATCGTCGCGCAAAGCAATTCCCAGGCGGCCGTCACCGCCGTCAACCCTCTCGGCGCGAGGGACGCACAGTACTTCCTTGACCTCTTCAATGGCTCGAGTCGATGGAACAGCCAGCTCGGACAACATACTGTCACTATGGACACGAGACTTGGCGATGACGGGTATTCCGTCATGGTCGGCGACCCATCAGCATTTGGCGGAGGAGAAGCTGCTAACTCACATACGGTGTGGCTGCAGCCTCCGAGGGGCGCCGGAGAGGATGGGTTTTGGATCGATCACGGTCTGGGCCACGCGTTTCCCATCCCACACTCAGATCCGGCCGAGCCACCAAATCTGATGGGCGGCGCGGAGTCGCTCCGGCCATATCTCGTCGCCGCAGCGGCTCGCCCGACGCCGCTGCACGTCGAAAGGCTGATTGCTCTATGCCGCCTGAGATGATGAGGAAGTACACGATGATGAGAGTCCTTCTGTTGCCGGTTGCGGTCTGCTCATGCGCAACGAGCACGCCTCGCTCCGGTACGACCGCTTCATGGTGCTCCCTGGGAGAGGCCCGTAGGGCCGATCGCCAGGTCGAAGATGCCGAAGTGACGCCGGTGCGACCGAACAGGCTTGCTGCGACGATCGAAGCGCTAGGCACCGCCACCGTTCTTCCGCTGGACCGAACGCGTGCTCAGGACCTCGCCGGGGGTAGGCTCGCGGAGCGCCGAAATTATTATGCTGTCCGCTCGGGGCTCTATGCTCCGCAAGGTGCAACGCCAAAGCAGCTCCACCGCGCGGCGGCAGGTGCAACTTTCCTACTATGGCAAAGCAACGGAGGTGAGGCTCTGGTGTCCACATTTCAGATGAGCGTGCCTGCGCCCGTGACAACGCACAAACTGGCCGTGATCGTCGCTACGGACGCGGCGATTTCGCAGGCAGTCGTCGGCTGCTACGCCGAAGTCACTCGATAGACGGAGGGCGGCTGCGCAAACCTTTTGGCTCCAGCCGCCGAGCCGGCGATGCAGTCGGCGCTCGAATATCGCAAGTCCTAGTTCGCACCGGCGCGTCAGGCACAAAAGAAGCCCCTACACTTCGCGAGGAAGGGAATTCAGGGTGCATAGCAGCGAACTGGCAGTTTGCCGACGAGCGCGGCTCGATCATTGCGGAAAGCAATTCCCAAGCGGCCGTTACCGCCGTCAACCGCTACGTCGTTAATCTGTGCGGCAAATTGCCAATATGTGCAACGGAGAACCAATGAGCCTGTAAGGTATTCAACAATGTTAAACAAATCACACGCAATACTGGCCCGGATTTCTTCAGTTGCCATTGCCGCCGCTGCACTGTTCGCGTGCATTGAGGGGCAGCATCCCTTTGTTATGGTGCAGCTCTGCCTCGGAGACGCCGAGAACCTAGCGCTCTTTCGCAGCGAGATGGCCGCAGCGGCCCATGCAGAAGGCATGAGCTTCGATGACGATGGGGAGGCGACGAAGCGAGACCTTGCCATCATCGACGAGAAGGAACTTGCCCACGATCGCGCCGGGCCAACGATTCAGATGCGCATGAGAGCCGAGGATGGGCTTGGGGCCACCGCCTCCAATTTAGGGCTGCGCGGCTATCAGGTGGCCATCGGCTTCGGAGAGGGGCGGCGGGAGCCGAACGCAGCACGCGCATTCTCAAGCAGGGTCATCGCCCGCCTTGCGCGACATTGGCAGGTGACGACGCTACCGGCCGGATCAGGTGCGCAGCCGCTGCCAAACTGCACGTCGCGTAGCTAACCTTGACGACCCCGCGACTGAGAAATTTGATTGAGGCATGGAACATGCACGACGGCCGAACCCGATCCCGCCGAGCGTACAGAGTTGGTAGCTGCCGATCAACAAACCTTCCCAGGCAACGATGAAGAGAGTCATTCCTATGCTCGCCTCGCTCGCAGCTTGTGGCTGCGCTCATCAAAGCCAAGGGAGTGGAAATGTATTCTTGCAGCGCTGGTATTCTGTGATTGAAGACAACGTAATCCTTTACGCGCGCGAAGAAGGCGGACTGGAGGATTGTGTCGGGGCGACGGCCAGTCCGGAGACGCTGCGTCGCCTCTCTGCTTTTGCCAGAGACCCTGAACGCTTTGCATTGGCGCGCTTCGAGCTAGAGCGAGAAGAATATCCCGGCTTCAGTCCGGTGCCGCGGGGAGATATGCTCGGCACTGACCGCCGGGCAAGCGTGAGGGGCCAAACATTCGAACCCTGGTGCGGAACGAAGACTTTCTACTGGGTGCGAAACTTCACCATCGTTCCCCATGTTGCGCGGTGAGGGCCGCCCCGTCTTGGTAGCGTCCTGGGCGGGTGCGCCGTCGCACGCCGCGCGCGGCAACATGACCACGGACGGGCTCGGCACGAGCTTCGCCTACACGTCGGACAATCTGATGACCTCGGCCGCCGGCGCCCCGCTTTATTACGATCCGCTTGGCCGGCTCGTCCTCTTCATGGGCGCGAGCTGGACCCGCATCCCCTATGACGGCGGCAACAGCGCCCGCTTCCAACATACCGGCCAGATCAAGATCCCCGAAACGCGGCTTCATCATCGCGCCGAGCTTTGACGACTCCAATCATAGTTCGCCGGGGTTCGGACCTCAGTGGATCAGGAACTCTCTTCCACATACAAAGAGACCTGGAGTGAGATGAGGTCGCCTGAGCCCAACGCCGAGGGAACAAACGCCCGACCGCCAAGTTCAAAACTTCATCAATCGTGCGGACCTTAGGGAACATCACGAAAGGTCGCGATCATCATCCTATTGGGGCGGATTTTGTTGAAGGGGATGCCCAACGTCGGCACACGTGAACACCGATGCAAATAGCTTTCGGGTCGCGCGGCGTAGACTTCGAAAAAGTAATTCGCGATTATGCCGGTTTGATAGGCAGGATAACCCGTTCCTTCGAAGCCAACGAACAAGATCGTGAGGACTTGAGGCAGGATATTCTTCTTGCCCTTTGGCGTGCGCTGCCGAGCTTCCGCGGGGAGTCTTCGCTCAAGACGTTCGTTGCCCGCGTGGCGCAGAAGCGCGCCGTTTCGCATGTGCGGCGGCAATCGCGGCGCACACGGACCGATCTTTATGAAGAGGGATCCTCGGGCGTCCCGGCCGATCAGGAGGAGCGGGTCATAGAGAACGACATCAAGAAGAAGCTGTCGAGGATTCTAAGCGGCCTTCCCGTCGCGCAAAGGGAAACGGCGGTGCTCCTACTCGAAGGGTTCAGTTATTCCGAAATCGCTAGCATATTGGGGATATCTACGAATGCGGCGGTCTTGCGGTGTCAGCGTGCGAAGGCTTACCTGACCTCCGTGCTTCGGGAGGGATAATGAGCGGCGACGACTTCGACGTGCTGCGGGCGGCATGGACCGCCGATACCAGCCTCGAAGTCGAGGTCGGGACGAGCCGTCGCTTGTGGCGGCGCGCGGTGCGCCGCATGTGGTTCTGGAATCTGGTGGACGCCGCGGTGTTGCTGGCACTTACCGTTCACTTTGCCCTGTCGATCATGGGCAATGGGTCCTGGCTTGCCGCGCTGGTGGCCGCGGTGACCGTCGCGATACTGCTCTGGTCGCTGCGCAGGCGCTATCTGCTGCGCAGCGCCGAGATCGCGGACCCGGATGCCGAGCGCGTGTCGGTTCTCGGCGCGGCGATCCGGCAGGCGCGGGCGCGGGTGATGCGCAATTCTCTATCGCTGGCGATCATCGTTCCGATGTTCGCGCTCGGCATCATCTTCGGGCGTTTGCAGAAAAATGAAGTCGCCCGTGGGACAGGCGAGGTTTCGGGTCCCGCGTGGCTCGATCATCCGGTCGTCGAATGGCTCGCAATCGCCATCCTGGTGCTGATCGTCGCGAAGTTGATCCAGGCGCTCTACCGCGACCGCCGCGTCCTCGTTCACCTCAGGCAGAGGGTCGACGAATATCGCGCTGAATACGAGCGAGACGCGGACCCATTGGCCTGAATTTTCGGCGTCGCGAAAAAAATTTCGACAGCTGCGACATATCCTCCTCCCTGCGGTGACTATTGTGATCGGTGGCAATGATGCGACCGAAGGGGACGAAGGCTCGATCACGACGGGCGGGGCGCTGGGGGTGCTCCGAAGCCGGGTTCCGGCACCGGACGTGAAAGCGCCGTTCGTACGATAGGGGATGACATGATTAGCTTCGATCTGGACGACTTCCAAACCGACCTTCCCGACCTCGGCACCGTCGTGGGCCTGTACGGCCACTCGGCCCGCGAGGACGTCGTCGGCCCTGCCTGCCTGGCGACGATCCTCGGAACCATCGTCAGCCAGTAACAAGGGGGCTCGAGCGAGCCCCTTCCTTCCAAAGCTTCAAATCGAAACTCCCGGCCCCGCGCGGACCATCCGGTCCGGGCATTGCCGCCTTGCGTCCGCAGGACGGCGGGCCGGGAGAAGGAAAATCGGTGATGATCGCGGGACAAGCACTTTCGGAGTGGCTGAACGATCGGACCGCCCAGGCGGCCACTCTGGATCGGCTGATCGGCGTCCGCGCCGCATGGTACGAGAACGGCAAGCTGGACACGCTGACCGCGCGACTTGACGCCACCGACGGGGACCACGCCGAAGTCGCGGCCGTTGCACGCGATCTCGTCAAGGACGATCGTCTCCCCCGCCATTTCCTAGCAACCATGCTCGGCGGGCTCTCCGCCGACAGCTTTTTCACGCCGCCGCTGCGCCACATGCCCGGCACCGTCGGTCACGGCGTGCGTCTTTTCAGCCATCGCTACCTTACCCTGTCGCTCGTGATGCTCGATTCCGACACGCTCACCGCCAAAAAACAGGCGGGCAGCGCCGGCCGGTCGATCGTGTTCACCGGCAAGCTCGCTCTGCGGCGGATCCTGCGTGCAGGCGGCGCCGCCATCGAGCGCTTCGCGGCGGAGGCCGCGGGGCAGGATTTCTGCCTTGCCGAGCAACCGCCCTGCCGGCCCGCCGGCTGCGAACCGCTGGCCGACGGCGACCTGCTCGAAGTGGACGGCCGCACCGAAAGCTTCACCTTCCTCCAAGCCGGAAGCGCGATCGCGTTCCTGGAGTGCGAAGTCCTTGCCGGCGGCGCACCCTTCCGGGTGGAATATGACGCGGAAAGTCTTGAGGCGGTTGCGGCGAGTTCCACGAACGAGGCCGCTTCGCGCTGTCAATTGATGCTGTCCGCGCTGCGCGCCCTCGATGGAGCGCCGGCGACGCCGCTCTACGATACTTTGCTCGCCGACCGCAGCTTCGAAGTCCGCTGGCACACGATCCGCGAGCTGATGCGCGTGGATCCCAGCCAAGCCTGGCCGCGCCTGCGGAAAATGGCGGCGTCCGATGGGAACCGGGAGGTTCGCGCCGCCGCCTCCCGCGTCGTCGCAGCGCAAGCGGATCGGAGGGCGGCATGCCACGCTTGATCGAAACGAACGACAGCGAGGTGGCGACGCTCGGCCAGCTGATCGAAGCATTGGAATCGCAGCCCTTCGACGCGCGGGACGAGGATGCGTTCGCCGCGTTCGGACCGATGCTGAAGCGGCTCGCCAACGATCGGGATTTTCTTGCCCAGACCATCGCAAGCGAGCTCGCCGGCCGCTGCGCCGCTCAGGATGCGAGCAACAGCTACGGCGCGCAGGTCATCATGCTTCATGCCGGCCGTTCGTTCACCATCCGCGCCAACATCTGGCCGGAGGCCGATCACAGCCTGGTGCGCGCCAACGGCCGCGGCAGCTTCTTCTACGACGTGCCGCACGACCACAATGTGTCGTTCCTGACCGTCGGCTATGCGGGGCCCGGGTATTGGAGCGATTATTACGAATATGATTACGGCAGCGTCCGGGGCGTTCCGGGCGAATCCGCCGGGCTGCGCTTCGTCGAGCGCTCCAGGCTCGAGCAGGGCAAGGTCCAGCTCTACCGCGCGCACCGCGACGTCCACAGCCAGCTTCCGCCGGATCGCCTGTCCATCACGCTCAACGTGATGGAAACCTCTCCGGCCTCGGCATATCGCGACCAGTACATCTTCGATGTCGCCCACGACCAAGTTGCGGCCGTCGCGAACCCGCTGCCGCACGATTCGCTGTTCGCGGCCGCCGCGGCACTGGCGGACGCCGAGTCGCTGGACATGCTGGACCGGATCGTCCGCTCGCATGCAAGCACGCGCGTCCGTTATTCGGCGCTCCGCGCCCGGGCCTCGGCTGCGCCGTGCATCGACGAGCGCCGCGCGATCCTGGAGCGGGGCGCCTCCGGACAGGATCTTCATGTGCGCGATCTCGTCCGTGCGAAGATCGCCGAGATCGACTCGGTTCGGGCGTTCGCCTTCGAGGATTCGAATTCGAACGGCGCTTCGGAATATAGCTCTCGTAAAGCTACAAGTTCGGATATAAGAAGTGCTTAGTCATCGTGAGAACTCGCGCTACTATCTCCAAGTCAAGCCGATACACGGTGAAGACGAAAAGGAGAAAAGTAATGAGCAACTTCAACATGAACCAATTGCCTGTTCTCGATTTCGAGGCCGGCATGATCGATTGCGGATCGGTCGAGGGCCTGAATTCGGGCGTCCGCGCTCTGGTCCACGAAGCGATCGCCAGCGCGATCGAAGTTCTGATCTGATCAACTCAAAAGCACAAAGGGGCAAAATCATGGAAATCAAGAACCTTCCCGCTCTCGACCTCGAAGCCGGCCTTCCGGTGGGCTCGAATTCCGACGCGGTGACCAGCGTCGGCGGCGTGATCATCGGCATCGTGACCGGCATCATCGCCGGCCTCGCGGCCGACAGCGCAGTCGAAGGCTAAAATTGCGGGGGGCGGCCGTTCGGTCGCCCCCTTCAATCCATCATCAGGGGGACAGTCCGGTGAAGAACTTCCAATATTGGGTCTCGATGTTCAGCGACGAGACCTATCTCGAGAACATCGTCGACAATGCGCGCCGCCTCGCGACGCATCACCGGGAGCATTCGGGCCTCGCGGCCCTCGAAGCCGAGGCAGGCGCGCTCGGGCGCGACTCCGAAAAGGTGTTCGACCTCGTCGAAGAGCGGCTCGATCTCGCAACCGTTCGCAACATCCTCGACGCGGAGAAGGCGGCCTTTCAGGGGACGCAGACCTACAGCTCCAAGTTCAACGGCTATTCGACGGGCACCCAGACCGCCATGGCGCTGGCCCGCGCGCGCAACTTCATTTCGTTGGTCATTGCCATCGACCCGCATCTGCTGCGCCTCGCCAAGCGCCGGCGCGACGGCGACAGCCGCTCAGTGTCCTTCGCGGGCACCGCCAATTCGATCCGGATCCTGAAGGGCACGCTGCGCGCGCGCGTCTGGACCTTGCAGCCGATCACGGATGCCGACGACCTCGCCGCCATCGACCGCGCCGCGACTCCCGGCGAACCGTTCGAGCTCCGTCCCGGCGAGACCCGCCGCCTGTCGAGCTACGAAACGCTGGAGTATCTGCCGAGCGACACCAGCATCCTGATGCTCATCACGCAAATGTCCGAGGGCGAGTCGCCCATGTCCTTCGTCTGCGACGCCGACACGGGCGGCATCCGCAGCACCCAGGCGATCGGACAGGCGCCGAGCCGTCTTCAGATGCTCTCGTCGCTGCTTCGCATCAAAGGCCGGATGGACGCCTGGGACCCGATCAGGGACCTGCTCGAGCATGAGCTCCACTTCGTCCGCTGGCACGCCATGCGCGAGTTGCTCGCTCTCGATGCGAGCCGCGCGCTTCCGGACCTGATGCGCCTCATGGAGAGCGATCCGCAGCCGTCGGTGCGCCGCGCCGCGCGCGCCGCCCTCGCCATCGTCAATTCCCACCTCGAAACCGTCCGCGCCGCTTGAGCGCGCTCCGCGAAGAAAGGAATCTGTCATGCCCATCGTCCGCCCTTGCGACGACACCGACGCGATCGAACTCGGCGATCTGCTCGCCTACCTCGAGGACAGCAAGATCGACACGCGCGACGAGGATGCGATGCTCGCCGCCGCGCCGATGCTGAAGAAGCTGTCCAACAACCGAACCTTCATCGCGGACCTGGCGCTGAAAGAGCTGCGGGAGCGGAAGCACCTCGACTCGATTGACAACAGCTACACCCCGCAAACGATTATGCTCACCAAGGCGGATCGCAACTACTTCGTTCGTGCGAACTTCTGGCCGTCGGACAACGATCACATCTTCCGTTCGTCCGGGGCTAAGGCGTTCTTCTACTACGCGCCGCACGACCATAATTTCAACTTCCTGACGGTCGGCTACTTCGGCCCCGGCTACAGGAGCAATTATTACGAATACGAGTACGGCACCGTCGACGGCTATGAAGGCGAGCCGGTGGGGCTGCGCTTCGTCGAGGAGTCGGCGCTGAGCGAAGGCAAGGTCATGCTCTACCGGGCGCTGCGCGACGTGCACGACCAGCGGCCGGGCGAGGCGATGTCCATGAGCATCAACATCATGGAGAACTCGCTGCGCGGCAATTTCCTCGACCAGTACAGCTTCGACACCGAGCGCAATTGCGTGAGCGGGATATTGAACCGGATCGGCGCCACGGCGCTCCTCCCGATGATCGCGGTCGCCGGGGGGGACGACTCTCGCGACTTTCTCGAGGAAACCGGCCGCAGCCATCGCCTGGGACGAATCCGCTGCATCGCCAACGACGCGCTGGCATCCGTCCAGCCGGACGCTGCAGGCTCGATCGAGGTCCATCGCCGCGGCGCCGAGAACGACGACGCCCAGGTGCGCGGCCACTCGCTGAAGCGCATCGAGGCGCTCGAAGCCCTGCTCGTCTGACCGCTGCCGGAGATCGCCCGATGTCGACCGAACTCGCCGAAAAGCTACGCCGGCTGAAGCTGCAGCCGGAGACGGTCTCGACCGCGCGTGCGGCGCCTGTGCGCCGCGCATCGGTCGGAGGCGAGCGGAAGGGCGCGTTCGGCCGGCACGTGCGAAACGCGGGGATTGTCGCCGCGATCGGCGCCTTCGCCTTCTGGAGCGGCTCCCGCACGGCCGGCGCGCCGGTCTCCGCCGCACCGCCGGCGGCGGAGGCCGGCGCGGCGGCGACGGGAGCGGCGGCGGAGCCGGGCGCCTTCACCGCGTCCGGGCACATCGTCGCGCGGCGCCAGGCGACCATCGCGGCGCAATCCACCGGCATGATCGAAAGCATCGCCGTGCAGGAAGGGCAGCGAGTCGAGCGCGGTGCGCTCATCGCCCGCCTCGATGCCAGGTCGACCGAAGCGGGCCTCGACCGCGCGCTGGCGCTGACCCGCGCGGGCGCTGCGGACGTCGATCGTTTGAGTGCCCTGCACCGGGAGGCCGCGGCGGTTCAGAGCCGCTACGACGCACTGGCCGAACGGGGCTTCGCGCGCATGGCGGACGTCGAGCATGCACGCGCGCAGCGCGCCGCTCTCGAAGCGGAGATCCGGCGCGCGCGGGCGCAGCAGGCGGGGAACGCCGCCGACGCACAGGCCGCGGCGATCTCCGTGGATCGGACCAGCATCCGCGCGCCCTTCGCCGGCGTGGTGACCCGCCTCAGCGCGCAGCCCGGCGAGATCATCTCACCGGTGAGCGCGGGCGGCGGGTTCACCCGCACGGGCATTTGCACGATCGTCGACATGAACAGCCTCGAAGTGGAGGTCGACGTCTCGGAAGCGCAGATTGCACGTGTGGCCGTGGGTCATGCCGCCGAGATCACGCTGCAGGCCTATCCGAACCGCCCCTATCCCGGCCGCGTTCTCGCCGTCGTGCCGGTCGCCGACCGCGCCCGCGCGAGCTTTCGCGTCCGCGTCGCAATCGAACGAACCGATGAACGCATGCTGCCGGAAATGGCGGCGCGCGTCTCCTTCAAGGGAAAGGCCTGAGCCATGACTGAACTGACCGGAACGCCGTTGCCGCCGCTGATCAAGCTGGAGGGCATCGTCAAAGCCTATCGCAAGGGCGGCCAGACCGTCTCCATCTTCGACGGGCTCGACTTGAGCTTCCAGGAAAGCGAGTTCGTCGCGATCATGGGTCCGTCCGGCTCCGGCAAGACGACGCTCCTCAACCTGCTCGGGGGAATCGACCGCATCGACGGCGGCGAGATTAGCTTCCAGGGCACTCCGATCAGCGGCCAGAGCGACGGCTGGCTGACGCGCTGGCGGGCGCGGCACGTCGGCTTCATTTTCCAGTTCTACAATCTCATGCCGTACATCAGCGCGGCGAAGAACGTGGAACTGCCGCTGCTGCTGACCGGCCTGAGCGCCCGCGAACGGCGCCACCGCGTCGAGCTGGCGCTCGATCTCGTCGGTCTTTCGGACCGGAGCCGGCATCGCCCGGGCGAGCTCTCAGGCGGCCAGCAGCAGCGGGTCGCGATCGCCCGCGCCATCGTCACCGATCCCGAACTCATCCTCGCCGACGAGCCGACCGGCGATCTCGACCGCGCCACGGCCGACGGCATGCTGGACCTCCTGCACGAGATCAGCGCCGCAATGGGCAAGACGGTGATCATGGTCACCCACGACCCCCGCGCCGCGGAGCGGGCGAGCCGCGTCCTCCATCTCGACAAGGGCCTTCTCGTCCGCAGCCCGGAGTTGGTCCGATGACCACGCTCTGGCTCGCCTGGCGCAACCTGATGCGCCATCGCCTGCGCGCGGTGCTGATGCTCTTCTCGGTGAGCATCGCCTTCGTGCTCTACGGAACCTTGTTCGGGCTGAACAACCTGCTCGGCAGCGGCGACGTCGCCGGCGGACGCGACCTCATCGTCCACCACCGCGCGAACATCCTTCAGACGCTACCGGCGCATTACCGGGACTCGGTCGCCCAGGTTCCCGGCATCGAGAGCATCGCGGCCGTGAGCATCATCGGCGGCTATGTCGGCGAGCGCTCCAACAAGGTGCCGACGCTGATGGTCGACCCGGCGCCCTATCTTGCGCAGAACGGCGAAGGGATCGTCCTTCCCGCCGCCCAGCGCGCCGACTTCCTCGCAACGCGCGACGCCGTCATCGTCGATGCGCGCACGGCGCAGGAGAACCGCTGGAGCGTCGGCGACCGCGTGGTCATCACCAGCGAGATCAGCCCGCATGTCGACGGCGGCTTCGACTGGCCGTTCCGCATCGCGGGCATCTATACGGCCGCAAAGCCCGAAGACGCGATCACCGGCGCCTTCGGACGCATCGACTATTTCAACGCCGCCGCCGCCGTCGGCCGGGACCGGGTACACTGGTTCGCCGCCCGCACCCGCGACGCCGCGGCGAACGAGCGCATCGTCGAGACCGTGGATGCGCGCTTCGCGAATAGCGAGGCGGAGACCCGCACCGAGCCGGCGGCGGCGATGGCGCGCGCCTTTCTCACCCAGGTGGTCGATTTCACGCTCGTCATCCGGCTCGTCGTCGGCGCCGCCTTTGCGACTATCTTGATGATCGTCGGCAACACCGTCGCCCTCGGCGTGCGCCAGCGCCGCCGCGAGTTCGGCGTGATGCGGGCGCTCGGCTTCGGGTCGCGACAGGTGGCGGCGATCGTGGTCGCGGAGTCGCTGATCGTGGCGCTGTTCGGCGCCCTGCTCGGCCTGACGCTGTCCAGCATGCTTCTCGCCCTTATGTCCGCGGGGATCACCGGCACCGCGCCAACTCTGTCGTCGCTGCCGCTGGGCGTGCTTGCGAGCGGCCTCGGTATCGCGGCGCTGTTCGGCACCGCGACGGCCCTTCTTCCCACTTACCGGGCGGCCCGCATCAGCCCCGCCGAAGCTTTTTCGAGGAGCTAGCGACATGCCCGTACTGAGGTCGATATTCGCCGTCGTCCGGATCACGCTTTCGGGACTTCCGGCCCGCTGGCCCATGGCCCTCTCATCGGTATGCGGGATTGCCCTCGTGGTGGCGGTGCTGCTCGGCTTTCTGGCCATGGCGGAAGGCTTCACCCGGTCGTTGACCGGCGCCGGATCACAAGACGTGGCCGTGATCGTCGGCCGGGGCGTGCGCTCCGAGCAGATGAGCGCCCTTTCGCCCGACGCCGTTCAGCAGATCCAGGCCCATGCCGCCAATGCCGGCATCGCCTGGGACCGGACGTCGGTTGAACGGGTCCGCGTCGCCTCGGCGCGGCGGGCGGACGGCGGTACCGGCACGATCGTCCTGCGCGGCGTCACGCCGGCGGCAGCGCCGTTCCGGCAGAACCGGCGCACGTCGGACGGGGCGCAGCCGCCGATGCCGCGCGGGCAGGATGTGGTGCTGGGCGTTGCCGCCGCGCGGCAGCTCGGCGTGAACACAGCGGGAGACACCATCCGCCTCGGCGGCCAGACCTGGCGCGTGGCCGCCATGGTGGAGAGCGGCGGCACGGCGCTGGAATCGGAAGCGTGGGTCGCGGCCGACGCGCTTGCGGCGGCGTTCCCCGGAGAGCTTCACGTCCAGTCCGTGCGGCTGCCGCTGGCGGCGGGCGAAGTTCCGGCGGGGCTGCGCGCCGCGCTGACGTCGGACGCGCGGCTGTCGGTGAAGATCGAGCGCGAAGACCGTTTCTTCGCGGCGCAGTCGGCCGGCCTCGCCGGCATGCTTCGTGCCTTCGCCTGGCCGCTTGCGATCGTGATGGGGCTCGGCGCGTTGGCGGGCGCCCTGAACACGATGTTCACTTCGGTGGCCGCGCGGACGCAGGAAATCGCGACGTTGCGGGCGATCGGCTTCGGCCCCGGCGGCACCTTTCTCGCCACCTTCACTGAGGCGCTGGTGCTCGCGCTCGTCGGCGCCGGGCTCGGCGTAGGCCTTGCGGCGCTGCTGCTCGGCGGCCGGAGCGGATCGACGCTCGCCGGCGGCGCGGCGGAGGTGAGCTTCACTTATGCATTGACCCCCGGAGCGATCGGCGCGGCTTTCCTGTTCGCGCTGCTGGTCGGTGTCCTGGGCGGTGCATGGCCGGCGCTGCGGGCCGCGCGCCAGCCCATCCTCGCCGGCCTCAACAGCGATGCGCAGTAAGGAACGTCCGATGCAATCGACACACATCGCCGCCGCTGCCCGGCAGCCGTCCGCCCTCGCCAAGGTTATCGCGGCGGGCAGCCCGCCCAAGCTGATGATCGCGGCGGCCATCCTGATCTCGCTCGCGGACGTCGCGGCGACGCTCGCCTTCCCGGTGATTACCCGCGACCTCATCGATGCGATCGACGTGCAGGCCGGCGGCCCGGGCGCCTTGCTGCGCAGCGAGCGGCTCGGTTTGCTCGTCGCCGTGCTGATCGGAGGCGCGCTGTGCGGCGCGGTCGCATCCTACCTGCTGGCGCGGGCGGGCCTCGCGATCCTGCGCAGGATCCAGACCCGGATCTTCGAAGCCGTCACGGCCCGCCCCGTCGCCTTCTTCGACGAACAGGAGAGCGGAGCGCTGGTGAGCCGGATCGTCACCGATACGCGCAGCGTCGCGCAATTGCTCACCAACGGCCTGTCGGGGCTCGTTACGGGGGTGCTGCTGCTGGTCGGATCGGCGATCGTGCTCACCCTGCTCGATGGCGCGCTCACCGCCATGGTCTTCGCGATCGTGGTCGGCGCTTTCCTCCTGATGGCGCCGATGATCATGCGCCTGTCGGCCGTCAGCAAGGCGATCAACGCGCATTCGGCCGACGTCGGCGCGAGCCTCGCGAGGACGTTCTCCAGCATTCGCCTGGTGAAGGCGTTCACGGCGGAGCCGGTGGAAACGCGCCGGGTCTGCGGGCATCTCGGCGAGGTCGAGCGCTCGGGAAGGCGGCTCGCCGTCACCCAAGCGATGCTCAGCCCGGCGAACGGCCTCGCGGTGACCGCCGCGCTCGTGCTGCTCTTCACCTACGGAAGCGCGCGCGTCGCGGCCGGTACGCTTTCCGCCGGCACGCTCACCGCCTTCATCCTCTACATCTTCAACATCGTCGCGCCGCTCCTGCAGCTCTCCAAATTCATTTCGCAGCTCCGCATGGCGCAGGGCGCGGCCGAGCCGCTCGCCGATCTGCTCGATGCCGAGGCGGGTACCGACGCCCTCACCCCCGCTCCCGCGCCCTGGTGCAGGGCGGACGCGGGCGCCATCGCGTTCGAGGACGTTCGCTTCGGCTATGGCGACGAGACCATTCTAGAGATCGAAAAGCTCGTCATTCCGGCTGGCAAGCGCACGGCGATCGTGGGCGCGAGCGGCTCGGGCAAATCGAGCCTGCTCGCCCTGATCGAGCGTTTCTATGCGCCTCAGGCGGGGCGAATTACCTGCGGGGGCCGGGACATCGAGTCCATCGGCCTTTCGGAATGGCGCCAGGCTATCGGCTACGTTCCCCAATCGGCGCCGCTCAGCGCGGGTTCGATCCGGGACAACATCGTCTACGGCGCCGCGAGCGTCGACGAGCAACGCGTGGTCGCCGCCGCCGAGGCGGCGAACTGCATGGAATTCGTCGACAGGCTGCCCGGCGGCCTCGACTCCGCCGTTGGGGAGAACGGCGTGCTGCTGTCCGGCGGGCAGCGCCAGCGCATCGCGCTTGCGCGCCTTTTCTACCGGGACCCTGAAATCCTGCTCCTCGACGAAGCGACGGCGAGCCTCGACGAGGAGAACGGCCATCTGGTGATGGAATCCTTCCAGCGGCTGATGGAGGGGCGCACCACCATCATCGTCACGCATCAGCTCGGCCAGCTTCGCGGGCTGGACCAGGTCTACACGGTCACGAACGGCCGGGTGGTCGAGACCGCCATCGGCGCGCCGCGACCGGATATCGAACAGCGCGGACCGCAACTGCGGGCCGTCTGACCATTGTTTTAGAGGGGGAAAACATCATGCAGGCTCAATTGCGGATCGTCGGGCGGGACGCCCCGGAAACAGTTGAATGCGGCCTCGACCCGGAGCTGCTCGATCGTCTCAAGCCGTGGCGGGTCATCATGTCACTCGCCTACGATGCCCGCGGCGCAAGACGGGACTTGTTCGGGCACAACATCGTCACCGATCCCGCGTGGGACATGCTGCTCGTGCTCGGCCTCGCGGCCTGCGACGGCCGCGATCTTACGGTCGGCGAGCTGTGCTCGGGAGCCCGGGCGTCCATGACCACTGCCCTTCGCGTGATCGAATATCTCGCCGATCGCGGCTTGCTGACGCGCCGCCCGAACCCTTGCGACCGCCGCAGCGTCCTTCTTTCGATCAGCGACACGGGCCTCCTCCGGATGGCTTCCCTTCTCGAACGGTCGGCGGAGCGGGTCCGCGCCGGCCAGGTGCAACATCAGGAGTGTGCGACATGCCTTATCTGAGCAGACCTTCCGGTGCGGTCGTGTCCCCGCGTAACTTCGAACTGCTGCTGCTCGCCGCGGCCGCGTTCGAGCTGGCGCATCTTGCGGGTCTGTTCGAGCGGCGAGCCGAGGTGGACGGAACCGCCCTGGCCATATTGTTCACGATCGGCGGGCCGCTCCTCGTGCTGCTCCTTGGGTTGGGAGTGACGCGGCTGGGCAGCAGCCTTGCCAAGTGGCTGCTCGTGGCGCTGGTCGCGATCGCTCTCCTCAGTGCCGTTCGGATCGGGACCGAGCCCTGGATGAACAATCCCGCGCTCATCGCCGGCGCCTTTGCCGGCCTTTGCCAACTCGCCGCCGTTCTGATGCTGCTCACGCTGTCGGCGCGAAGCTGGACGAAGCGGGCCGGCACAGTGGACGCCCGCCAGCGCTGAGCTGCTGCGCAGCGCTTCTCGCGAAGGCGCGGATTCAGCCCGACGGAGCGGCCGCCAGCCTCTCCAGCAAGGTGCGCACGTTCCTCCCGGAAAACGGCTTTTCCAGAACTGGGCGGTTGGAGGTTTTTAGGAAGCGGGAGGCGGCATCGCCGAGGGTGTCGCCGGTTACGAAGGCGATGCGGTGCGTGAGGTGCGGCTTTTCGCGCTCGAGCCATGCATAAAGTGCGGGCCCGTCGAGCTCGGGCATGCGCAAATCGGAAAGAATGACGTCGTAATCGGCCGCCGAAAGGCGCGCGATCGCCTCCCGCCCGTTGGCCGCAACGTCCACCCGGTAGCCGGCGCGCGCCGCCAATATCTCCAAAACTTCGGCGACGTCCGGCTCGTCGTCGACGATCAGCGCGGCGCCCTTCTTGCCGGACGGGATCGGCACCGGCGTGGCTTCGCGCGGCGCTTCCGCCGGAGCCGCCGCCGCCGTGTCCAGGGTCACCCGGAAGCAGGCGCCCCCGCCCGGCGCGTCGAGCAGCTCGAGCCGCCCGCCATGCGCCTCGACGAGGCCGAGCGAGAAGCTGAGGCCCACCCCCGTCCCCACCCCTTCCGGCTTGGTCGTGAAGAAGGGCTCGAACACCCGGCGCCGGATCTCGGCCGGAACGCCCGGCCCGTTATCCTCGATCTCGACCTGCACCGAGCGCCCTTCGTCCGCGCTCGCCAGCCGCAGCCGCAGCCGCCGCTCGCCCGCAGTCTCCTGCAAAGCCTGCTGCGCGTTCACGATCAGGTTCACGAACACCTGGTGCAGCTGGTCGGGATCGGCGTGAAGCGGCGGCAGGTCCGGGGCGATGTCGAGCGACACGTCGATGCCCGCGGTGCGAAGCGAATATTCGGTGAGGTCCAGCGCCGCGCGAAGCACGTCGGCCGCCTGCACGGTGCTGCGCTCCGGCTCCTTCTGCCGCGCCATGGCAAGAAAGGTCTGGACGATCTTGGAACAGCGTACCGCCGCGCGGCGCACCTTTTCGGCGCGCGCCGCCATCGGCGTCCCGATCGCCAGCTCCTCGAGCAGGGAGGCCTGGGCGGTTACGATGGTGAGCGGATTGTTGAGCTCGTGACTGACGCCGGCGAGGAGGCT
>DASVQT010000193.1:0-6331 GCA_036388975.1 Allosphingosinicella sp.
GTCGATACTCCAGAGGTGCGCGCGGTGATGGCGGCGGCGGGGCCGCGCATCTCCGAGCGGGTGCGGCGGACAATCGGCAGCCCCGAATTCCGCGACGCGGTGTCGGCGGTCGCGCAGGGCGCGTCCGAACAGGCGCTGCGCGCGGTTCGCGAAAGCGGAGTCGCCGAGCGCTCGGCGCGCCGGGCGCAGGCGGAAGCGGCGCGGGCGTCGCGGCACTGGTCCGCCGAAACCCAGGCGAACGTCCGGCAGGCGCTCGCCGAAGCCGAAGTGGCCCGCGCCCGGGCGCTCGCGAACATCGACGTCGAAGTAGAGACGGCGCTGCGCCAGGCCCGCGAGGACATCCGCGAAGCAAACGAAGAGATCGAGCGCAGCCTGCGTGAGGAGCGGCGCGAGCGGCGGCGCTGAGGGGGCGCATTTAGATCCGGTTACGCGAGCGGCCGCGGCGAATATCGCCGCGGCCGCGTTCATGTGCTCCGGTCCGCTTCGGGCGCCATCGTTGACAGGGCGGAACAGGTAAGGAAGGTTGTCGCCACAGACCAAATGCCGATGAAATGCCGATGGAGGGGGCCGATCGTGCGATGAAGAGGCGGCGCTGATCATGGCGGATCGCGAGATCGTCCTTGCACGCGCCGCGCCGTTCAGCCTCGGGACTTTGCGGATCGAGCCCGCGACTCGCGAAGTGATCGGCAAGGATTTTCGCGAGCGGCTGGAGCCCCGGATCATGCAGGTGCTCGTCGCCCTCGCCGGAGCGGGCGGCGCCATCGTCACGCGCGAGGATCTGATCGAAGCCTGCTGGGGCGGGCGAATCGTCGGCGACGATGCGATCAACCGCGCGATCGGGCGGATCCGGCGGGTGGCGGAAGGGGGCGGCGGCGCCTTCAAGGTCGAGACGATCAACAAGGTCGGATACCGGCTGCTGAGGCCGAACGGACCGGCGGCGGGGGCGGTCTCAGTTGAGGGCCCGCGGATCGGCCGGCGCGGGCTGATGGTCGGCGGCGCCGCGGCGGCGGCCTTCGCGCTCGGCGGAAGCGCCTGGTGGATGGCGCCGCGCGGCGCGGCGGGAGGGGCGGAACTGTCGCTCGAAGCGCGGTCTTTGGTCGAGCGCGGGGTGGAAGCCTCGCGGCTCGGCAATGCGGAAAGCACGGCGCAGGCGGTCGGCTTCCTGGAAGAAGCGGTGCGGCTGGCGCCGGGCAGCGCGCGTGCTTGGGGCGCGCTGGCGCTGGCTCATGGCGCCGGCCAGCATTTCCTTCACGACGGCGCGGCGGGGGAGGCGCTGCGGCGCTCGCAGGCCGCGGCCGCGCGCGCCCTGGAGCTCGATCCGGAGGAGGCGGGCGGCCATGCGGCGCGGGCGCTCGCGCTACCCACCTACGGAAACTGGCATGCGGCCGAGCAGGCGATGCGGCGCGTCCTCGCCATCGATCCGATGCAGTTCGAATCGCGGCTGAGCCTCGCGCGTCTGCTTGCCAATGTTGGGCGGACCGGCGCGGCCGTGGCGATGCTGGAGCCGCTGGCGCGGGCGGCGGAGCTCCAGCCGATCGTCCAATATTTCCTCGCCTTTCTATGCTGGCAGGCGGGGCGGACGAGCGAAAGCGACCGGCTGCTGGAACGCGCCGTGACCCGCTGGCCGCGCAACTATGCGGTCTGGTTCACCCGGTTCTGGCAACTCGCCCACAGCGGCCGCGCGGACCGGGCGCTCGCCATGGCGGCGCAAGCGGCGCAGCGGCCGATCGGCATTCCAGAGTGGAATTTCGAGCTGATCGAAACCAGCGCGCGGGCGCTGATGACTCGGGCGCCGGCCGATGCGGCGGCGGCGGTGGCCGCCAACGTGGAGGCGGCGCGCCGGGGCGCCGGCTTCGCGGAGAATGCTATCGAGGTGGCGGCGGCTTTGGGCGCGGTAGGGCGGACCTATGAGGTCGCGCAGGCTTATTATTTCGGGCGTGGCTTCCAGGTGGCGGGAAGCCGCTACAGCGCGCAGCAGGGCTCGTTCACGCGGCCGGCTCGGCGCGAGACGAAATTGCTCTTCTCGCCGTCGACAGAGGCGATGCGCCGCGACTCGCGCTTCGCGCCGCTGGTGCGGGAGATCGGGCTCGCGGACTACTGGCGGACGAGCGGGGTGGGGGCGGACGCTCTGGGCGCCTGACCCCGCACCGGCGCCGCGTTAAAGGCAGGATTCGAGATAAGGCTGGTCGAAGCCGAACTGCTTGGCCTTTTCGAGCGTGTAGGGGCGAAGGCCCATGGACCGGTATTCGCCGATGATCTTGCCGTCGGCGGTTTCGTCCAGATATTCGAACTTGAACAATTCCTGGGTGACGATCACGTCGCCTTCCATGCCGATCACTTCGGTGATGTTGGTGGTGCGGCGCGAACCGTCGCGGAGGCGCTTCACCTGGACGATGAGGTCGACCGAATCGGCGATCTGGCGCGAGATCGCTTCCTTGGGCACCTTGATGTCCGACATCATCACCATGTTCTCCATACGCGCGAGGCATTCGCGCGGGGAGTTGGAGTGAAGCGTCGCCATCGAGCCGTCGTGGCCGGTGTTCATGGCGGCGAGGAGATCGAAGCACTCCGAGCCGCGGATTTCGCCCAGGATGATCCGGTCCGGACGCATACGAAGCGCGTTGATGACGAGGTCGCGAATGGTGATCGCGCCCTGGCCTTCGAGGTTCGGCGGGCGGGTTTCGAGCGGCAGCCAGTGCGGCTGCTGCAGGCGAAGCTCGGCCGCGTCCTCGATGGTGATGACGCGCTCGCCGGGGTCGATCAGCTTGGAAAGCGCGTTCAGCATCGTCGTCTTGCCCGAGCCGGTACCGCCCGAGATGATAACGTTCATGCGGGAAGCGCCGGCGATCTTGAGGCAGGTCGCCATCTTGTCCGACATCGAGCCGAAGCCCTTCATCATGTCGAGCGTGATCGGCTTTTCGGAGAATTTACGAATCGAGATGGCGGTGCCGCGGAGCGAGAGCGGCGGGATGATGACGTTGACGCGGCTGCCGTCCTGGAGACGAGCGTCGGCGAGCGGCGTCGTCTGGTCGACGCGGCGGCCGACCTTGTTCACGATGCGCTGGGCGATCTGGAAGAGATGCTCCTCGTCGCGGAACTGGATGTTCGCGATGGTGAGCTTGCCGCGCTTTTCGATGAAGGTCTGGTTGGGACCGTTCACCATGATGTCGCTGACTTCCGGATCGTTGAGGAGTTCCTCCAACGGCCCGAGGCCGAGCAGCTCGTCGACCAGCACCTTTTCGAGCGCGAACTGCTCGCGGCGATTGAGGTTGATCTTCAGTTCGGCGAGCACTTCGCCGATGATCGGGCGGAATTCCTCGGCGAGCTCGTCCTTGGACAAGGTCGCAGCCGCTTCCGGATCGACGCGCTCGAGGAGGCGGGGGAGGACCTGCTCCTTGATCCGGTGGATCGAGGCTTCGAAGCCTTCGGTGCGCGACTGTGCCGCGTCGCCCGACTGGGCCTGACGGTCCTGGAGGCGCGCCATGGCGTCTCCGCCGCGGCTGGAGCCGCCGCCGGCGAATTCCTCGTCCGCCGCGAAGCTGTCGAGCGGCGGGAACTGCTCGCCGCCTTCCAAGGGCGCGGGCGTGCCCGGGAGCGGCACGCCGCCCTTCATCGGACGCGCAACGCCGAAGCTCGGCCGCGCGCCCTGTCCGTTACCCGTTCCGTTCCGCCTGCCGAATGCACTCATCTCGTTCGAACCCCGACGCTCTTTGACCAACCGGTCGATGGAAAGGGTGAATAGGACGGAAACTTTGACAATCGCCTAACGCCGCTTCACCGGAACGCGTGCTTCCCAAAACGGCCCGCGCCGCGCTTCTCATCGCCCTTGCCGGTTTCGCCACGCTCTCTGTCGGGGATGCGGTGGTGAAGTCGCTCGCCGGCGCGTGGCCGGGGACTGCGGTGGCGGCGCTTCGCTACAGCTTCGGCGCGCTGGGCCTCGCCATCGTGGTCGCGGCGACGCACGGGCGGGCGGGATTCGTCCTGCCGCGCCCGGGGCTGCAATTCGGGCGCGGCGCGGCGGTGGCGCTGGCGACCATCTGCTTCTTCATGGCGGTGATGGCGATGCCGCTCGCCGACGCGACCGCCATCCAGTTCACCAGCCCGATCCTGACCGCGATCCTCGCGCCTTTGGTGCTGAAGGAGCGCTCGCCTGCCTCCGTGTGGCTGGCGACCCTGCTCGCCTTTGCGGGCGTGCTCGTGGTGCTCCGGCCCAACGTCTACGAACTGGGGCTCGTCGCGCTTTATCCCTTGGGCGCCGCCTTCGGCATGTCGTGGCTGATGATGCTCAACCGCAAGACCGCGCGGCTCGCGCCGGTGTTGGTGATGCAATTCCTGGTCGCGGCGATGGCGGCGCCCTTGCTCGTGGCGGCGGCCGCGCTGCTCGACTGGAGCGGCGGCGCGCCCTTCCAGATCGGGTGGCCGAGCACCGAGGTGGTGCTGAAATGCCTGTTCGTCGCCTTTTCCGCGACCCTCGGGCACGCCTTGATCTTCGCGGGCGTGATGCGGGCCAATGCGGCCGCCGTGGCGCCCATGACCTATGTCCAGCTGCTCGTCGCCGCCGGCATCGGCTGGGCCTGGTTCGGCGAAGTGCCGGACGCGGCGACCTTTGCGGGCGCGGCGCTGATCATCGCGGGCGGCCTGTGGCTCCTCCGGTCGCAGCGGGAGCCCGCCGTCCCCGAGACGCCCGACTGAGCTTGGCGGTGCCTCCCCATCGCCAGATGGGGAGGGGGACCACCCGAAGGGTGGTGGAGGGGTAAGTGGCTCGAGCTCCGAGTTTCCGCGGCGATAGCTGGGAAGCCGGCGCCTTTCACCCCTCCACCATCCTGCGGATGGTCCCCCTCCCCAAGCTTGCGCTTGGGGAGGAACTCAGCGGTGGCGCAGGCGCCCGGCGAGGCCGAGCCAGAAGATGCAGCCGAGCGGCACGGCCGCGAACAAGGCGCCGGGGACGAACAGGGTGAGCAGGCAGGCGAGCGCGAAGACGAGGGTGACGCCCGCATGCCAGCGGCGCAGGCGCGGCGCTTCGAAGGACAGGAGAACGAGGGCGAACACCCCGGTCGCGCCGAGGGCGGCAAGGGCGAGGTCGTGGACCAAAGCGCCCGAGCCCACGTCCTTCGCCGCCGCCGCGTAGAGGCCGAGAAGGCCGCTCGCCGCCATCAGCAAGGCCCCGGCGATGCCGGACACCAATGCCGCCATCCGCGCTCTCGGCGCCGGCGCCGCGGCCGCGACGGCGCGCACCACCAGGATCTGCGCGACGGCGGCGAGGAGCTTCACGATCTCGACGATCACGATCAGCGGAACCGCATCGGCAAAGGCGGCCTGGGCGTCGCCCGGCTGACGCTGCAGGAAGCTGGCGATCGATGCGGCGACGGCAATGCCCACGGCGAGCTGCACGGCCGACAGGATCGCGAGTGCGATCGCGGCCGCGCGGGCGCGTGGATTGGGACGGATCATTCTTCGAAGCTCTCCTGGCGGGTCTTAATCGCGAGCATGGCGCAAAGCTGCGCCCTGTGCACGAGGCTTTTGAAGCTCTAAAGCGGCCGGCGGGAACATAAAGCGGGGGGAGCGCGCTCGAAAGCCATGATGCCGCGCCACGCCAACATCTGGGTGATCGCCTCGGCGCTCGGGATCGTCGCGCTCGGCGTGACGATGCTGCTTCTTCCCAACAGCACCATCGGCCCCAATGCGCGGCTCGGCGGCTGGGTGCTGCTCGGCGCCGGCGCGCTGGAGATCGCGGCCGGGCTCGCGCGGCGGCGGCCGCCGGTCCGCAAGATCGAGCTGCTCCTGGGCGCCGTCACGATCGGCGCGGCGGGCCTGATCCTGGTCCGCCCCGAAGCCTATCCCTTGCTGTTCGTCGCGATCACCTGCCTGCTCCTGCGCGGCGTCGGCGCAGTGGGCGTCGGCTTCATGTCGAGCGGCGCGATCCGCGCCTGGGTCGTCGGGCGCGGACTGGTCGATGTCCTGCTCGGCGCGATCCTGATGGCCGGGGCGCCGCTCGCCGCAGTCATTTCGATCATCTCGGGCAATCGCTGGCCGGACCGGAGCGGCGCGGTACTGACCAACTTCGTCGCGGTGAGCATGCTCGTCACGGGCATATCGCTGCTCGGCCTGGCGCTGACGGCGCGGCACCGCACGGTGCGGGTGGCGGCGGAGGAGGATTGGGGCGAGGGCTGAGGCGCCTGCGTTCTGCAACCCGCCCTTCGACAGGCTCAGGGCTGGCGGTGGGGTTCGCTCGAGGGTTCGACCTTGTCCACAACCGCCAGGGCTGAGCCTGTCGAATCCCGGTTCACCCGCTCAGGCGGCTTCGGAACGTGCATAGCGCACGCTCAGAGAA
>DASVQT010000194.1:0-12131 GCA_036388975.1 Allosphingosinicella sp.
CTGCTGCGCAGCCTCGATCCCGGCCGCAAGAGCGTCAAGCGCGCCATGCTCGCCAAGCTCGGCCTTCCCGAAGACGCGCTCCCCAATCTCGGCAGCTGGAAGGCCGACGCCGGCCTCCTCAACCTCGTCGTCGACCACATATTGGAGCATAAGCCGAAGCTCGTGGTCGAATTCGGCGCCGGCGCCTCCTCCTTCGTCATCGCCAAGGCGCTGCAAAAGGCCGGCAATGGCGGGCGGCTGATCAGCTTCGAGCAGCATCAGGATTTCGTCGATGCCACCGCGGCCTGGCTCGCCGAGCACGGCTTAGAGTCCGACATGCGCGCCGTGCCGCTGCGCCGCTCGCCGGGCGGCTGGCCGGGCCTCTGGTACGATCACGGGCCGCTACCCGAAGGCATCGACTTCATGCTGGTCGACGGCCCGCCCTGGTCCATCCATCCAATGACCAGAGGCGCCGCCGAGACCCTCTTCGCCAACATCGCCCCTGGCGGCACCGTCATGCTCGACGACGCAGCCCGCCCCGGCGAGCGCCTCGTCGCCCGCCGCTGGAAGAAGGCGCATCCCGAATTCAGCTTTCGCCTTTGGAAAGGCGGCTCCAAAGGCACATTGATCGGCAGGAAGCGCCCCTAGTTCCTCCCCATCGAAGATGGGGAGGGGGACCATGCCTGTCTTGAGCGACGCCGCAGGCGGCGTCGAAGGGCGAAGCATGGTGGAGGGGTAGAAGGCGCAGGACTTCGGCGGTTCGCGCCAGTTACCCCTCCACCACCTTCGGGTGGTCCCCCTCCCCACCGCTCCGCGGCAGGGAGGAACCTCAATTCACCCGCACTGCGCGCGGTGAAGCAGCTTCTGGTCGGCGAGGACCAAAGCCATCATCGCCTCGACGACCGGCACGCCCCTGATCCCGACGCAGGGGTCGTGACGGCCCTTGGTGGACACCGCCGCCGCCTCGCCGTCGCGGGTCACGCTCTCCGTCTCGATACGGATGGAGCTCGTGGGCTTGAACGCGACGCGCACCCGCACCGGCTGTCCGGTGGAGATGCCGCCGGCGATCCCGCCGGCATGGTTGGCGAGAAAAACGGGCTTTCCGTCCGCCCCCGGCCGCATCGCGTCGGCATTGGCCTCGCCGCGCGACAGCGCCGCCGCGAAGCCGTCGCCGATCTCGACGCCTTTCACCGCATTGATCCCCATGCAGGCGCCGGCGAGCTCCGCGTCGAGCTTGGCGTAGATCGGCGCCCCCCAGCCGGCCGGAACGCCGTGCGCCTCGCAGACTACCGCCGCGCCGAGCGAGGAGCCCTCCTTGCGCGCCTCGTCGAGCAGCTCTTCCCACCGGGGCACCGTTTTGGGATCGGGGCAGAAGAAGGTATTGCGGTCGATCTCCTCCTTGTCGAAGCGCGAATAATGGACGGGCACGCCGCCCACGGCTTCGACCCACGCCTTGATCCGCACCTCCGGGATCACGAGCCGCGCGACCGCCCCCGCCGCCACCCGCGCCGCCGTCTCCCGCGCCGAACTGCGTCCTCCGCCGCGCCAGTCGCGGTGCCCGTATTTGGCGTCGTAAGCGTAATCGGCGTGGCCGGGACGGTAGGCTCCGGCGATCTCCGAATAATCCTTGGAGCGCGCGTCGACATTGTCGATCATCAGCGAAATGGGCGTGCCCGTCGTCAGGCCCTCGAACACGCCGGACAGAATGCGCACCGAGTCCGGCTCCCGCCGCTGCGTCACATGCCGCGACTGCCCGGGCCGCCGCCGGTCGAGCCAAGGCTGGATGTCGGCTTCGGAGAGCGCCAGCCCCGGCGGGCACCCGTCCACCACCGCCCCTATCGCCGGTCCGTGGCTCTCGCCCCAGGTCGTGAAGCGGAAGAGCCGGCCGAAGCTGTTGACGCTCACCCGCGGATCAACCGCTTGTGGTAATTCTCCCGGTCGAGTTCGCGCACCTCGACGGTGAGCTGCACCCGCAGCCCTTCGGGCTCGCCGATCGCTTCAGCCGCTGCCGCGAGCACGGCTTCGCCGAGCCGTTTCTTCTCGGCCTCGCCGCGGCCGGAGAGGATCCTGAGATCGACATGCACCATGGCCTCGCGCGCGCCGCCGTCGCCGATCACGTACCGCTGGAGCTCGATGAGCCGCGTCTTGCAATTGCCGAGCGGCGTGTCGATCGTCGCGGCGACGATGCCGTGGATGCGATCGGCAAGGCTCTCAGCGTCGAATGCGGCGCCGAGATTGCCGCTATATTCGACCGCGATCTGCGGCACGTCAGACCGTCGCGATGTCGGGCGCGTCTTCGGCCTTCATGCCGACGACGTTGTAGCCGGCATCGACATGGTGGATCTCGCCGGTGACTCCGCTCGCCAGGTTGGACAGCAGGTACAAAGCCGCGCCGCCGACGTCCTCGATGGTGACGTTGCGGCGGAGCGGGCTGTTATATTCGTTCCACTTCATGATGTAGCGGAAGTCGCCGATGCCGCTCGCCGCCAGCGTCTTGATCGGTCCCGCCGAGATGGCGTTGACGCGAATGCCTTCGGGCCCGAGGTCCATCGCCAGATATTTTACAGACGTTTCGAGGGCGGCCTTGGCGACGCCCATGACGTTGTAATGCGGGATGACCTTCTCGGCGCCGTAATAGGACAGGGTCAGGACGGAGCCGCCCGGCCGCATCATCGCCCGCGCGCGGTTGGTCACCGCGACGAAGCTGTAGGCCGAGATGTTCATCGTGTTCAGGAAGTTGTCGAGGCTGGTATCGACGAACTTGCCGCGAAGCTCGTTCTTGTCGGAAAAGCCGATGGCGTGGACGACGAAGTCGATCGTCTCCCAGCGCGCCTTGAGCTCCTCGAAGGCGCGGTCGATGTCCGCCATGTCGGACACATCGCATTCGATCAGGAAATCGGCGCCGAGCTGCTGGGCGAGCGGGCGCACCCGCTTTTCCAGCGCTTCGCCCTGATAGGAGAAAGCGAGCTCCGCGCCCTGCTCGGCGAGCGCCTTGGAAATGCCCCAGGCCAGCGAGCGATCGTTGGCGAGGCCCATGATCAGCCCCCGTTTGCCCTGCATCAGCCCCGTCATCTGTCCTCCTCTTCGGCCCGCTCCCCGGCCTTTCTGTCCGCCATTTCGGCAACCGTCTCGTCGGTCCCCGTTTCGGCCTTTTCCTCGGCGAGCGCCACCGCTTCCTGTTCGGCGCGCTCGGCGACCTTGTCCGCCGCGGCTTCCTTCACGGCCGCGGTGATTTCCGCGGGCGTCGGCGTCGGCGTTTCCGCCATGGCCGCATTGAGCTCGGCGCCGATTACCAGACCGAAGCCGATGATGAAGAAGAAAAACAAGGCGATGACGATGCCGGCGAGGCTGCCGTAGGTGAGATCGTAGCTGCCGAGCGAGGTGAGCACGACCGGGAGCAGGGCCGTGGTCGCGATCCACCAAACCGCGACGAAAGCGGCGCCGGGCCATTTCGGGCAGGCGCCGACCCGGTATCGGGCAGGGGTGAGCGCGTAGAAGAGGAGGTAAAGCGCGCCGAACAGCACGAGCGCCGGCACGATGCGGAGCACCGTGAACAGGCCGACGACGTCCCCGGCGCCCGGTATGTGCGACACCATGATCTGCTGCACGCTCGACAGCATGATCGAGGCGCTGAACGCGACCATGGCGACCAGTACGGAGCCGATGATCATGCCCACGGAGCCGAGGCGATATTCCCAGAACGGGCGGCTGAACGTCACGCCGTAGGCGCGGCGGATGATGTCGCGGATCGTTTCGATGAAGCTTCCGGTGGTCCACAGGCCGACAAGGGCGCCCAGCCAGATGAGATTGCCGGTGCGGGCCTGCAGCACGTCCGCGATCGGCTGCTTCAGCACCTGGCGGACGTTCTCGGGCATGGTTTCCAGCATGCCGTAGACCGCGCTCATTCCTTCCTCGGTCTGCCCGAGGAGGCGGGCGATCGCCGCCGCCACGATCACGAAGGGGAAGATGGAGAGCAAGGCGAGATAGGCGAGGTTGCCGGCATGGATGAAGCCGTCATTGTAGACGCCGATCGCGACCCGCTTCAGGATTTCGTAGCCGCGAGTCCCCTTGTGCGGAGTGACATGGTGGAGCCTCGCCTTGGCGGTCGCGAGCCGCTTGCGCCTGGCTTCCGGCGATTCGGGTGAGATCTGGAGCACGAAAGCTCAGACTCCCAAGGAGGCCCTCGGGTTTCCTCGGCCCTTTCCGTTCCAGCTTTCGATGAAGCGGACGAGGTCGGGATCGTCGCCCGGAACGTCGACCATCAGGGTGACGAGCTGGTCGCCGCGCACGCCGCCACGCCCGGTGAAGCCGCGGCCCTTGAGGCGCAGGGTCTTGCCGGAGGTCGCGCCCTTGGGGACGCTGAGCATGACCGGCCCGTCCACCGTCGGCACCTTGACCTTGGCGCCGAGCACCGCCTCGTCGAGCGACACGGGAAGGTCGAGCCGGATATTGTCGCCCTCGCGCTTGAAGAAGGCGTGGGAACGAAGCGCGATGGTGACGATGGCGTCGCCCTTGCCGCCGGGCCCGTCCTGCCCCTGGCCGGCGAGGCGGATCTTGGTGCCGTCCTCCACGCCCTTGGGCAGCTTGATCATGATCGTTTTGCCGCCGGCCAACGTGACGCGCTGGTCCTTGAGCGCGGCGGCGTCCTCGAAGGCGACGTCGAGGCGGTAGGCGACGTCCGCGCCTTTTTGCGGCGGCGGGGAACGGCGCCCGAAGCTGCCTCCCGCGGCGCCGCCCGGGCCGCGCCGGCCGCCGAGGCCGCCGAACAGGCCTTCGAAGATGTCCGAAATGTCGCCCGTCTCCTGGCCGAACTCGAATTCGGAGCCGTTCACGGTGCGGCGGAAGCCGCCGGGTCCCGCGCCCGGCCCGCCGCCGGGTCCTCCGCCGCCGCCGAAGCCGAAGGGCGAGCGCGGATTGCCCTGCTCGTCGATCTCGCCGCGGTCGTAGCGGGCGCGTTTGTCCTTGTCGGTGAGGATGTCATAGGCTTGCGTCACGCGGTTGAAGCGGTCCGCCGCGGCCGGATTGTCCTTGTTCCGGTCCGGGTGCAGCTCCTTGGCGAGCTTGCGATACGCCTTCTTGATGTCGCCCTCGCTCGCGCCGCGCGACACGCCAAGCTGTGTGTAGAGATCCGCCATCGCCTTCGTTCGTTCTCCACTCGCTGCCAAATGTCCACTGTTGCCATTATGCAACAGCGCGGAAGATGGGTGCGGCGCGGGCCGCCTGCAAGTGCCCTTGGCCGGAGGGCAGGGGGCTTGTACAGGCTGGCGCATGGCCGCCGATCCGCATGCTTTGTTCGAAGAGTGGCTCGCCGAGGCCCATCTGTCCGAACCCAACGACCCCGTCGCCGTGGCGCTCGCCACTGCCGATACGCAGGGCCGCCCGTCGGTCCGCATGGTGCTGATGAAGGGTCACGACGAGCGCGGCTTCGTCTTCTACACCAACACAAGGAGCCGGAAGGGCGGCGAACTCGCGGCCAATCCGCATGCCGCTTTGCTCTTCCACTGGAAGTCGCTCAGGCGGCAGGTCCGCGTCGAAGGCTGGGTCGAGCCGGTCACCGATGCCGAGGCCGACGCTTATTTCGCAACGCGCGGGCGGGACAGCCAGCTCGGTGCCTGGGCGTCGGACCAGTCGCAGCCGCTGGATGAGCGCGCCGTCTTCGAAGCGCGCTACGAAGAGATGCGCGCCCGCTTCGAAGGCGGGGAAGTGCCGCGCCCGCCGCACTGGTCCGGCTTCCGGGTGGTGCCGCACGCCATCGAGTTCTGGAACGACCGAGCGCATCGGCTCCACGAGCGGCGCCTCTTCACCCTTGCCGAGGACGGGAGCTGGCGCGAAGGCCTGCTCTTCCCATGAACGAGCCCCAAAGCCGGCACGCCGACCACGCGAAGCTCACCCAGCGCGCGGCCATCGCCAGCGTCTCCATGGCGCTCTTCCTGCTCGCCCTCAAAAGCTATGCGGCGCTGGAAACGGGCTCGATCGCGATGCTCGCCTCGCTCGCCGACACGGCGCTGGACGTGGTCGCGTCCTTGGTCACCTTGTTCGGCGTCTGGGTGGCGGCGATCCCGGCCGACGAGGATCATCGCTACGGCCACGGCAAGGCGGAGTCGCTCGCCGCCCTCGTCCAGGTCGGCATCATCGCCGTGTCCGCGATCGGCATCGCCTGGCGCGCGGTGGAGCGGCTCGTCGCCGAGCAGCCGACCGAGGATGCGGAATATGGCATCGCCATCTCGCTGATCGCGATCCTCGCGACGCTTTGCCTTCTCGCCTATCAGCGCTCGGTCATCCGCCGCACCGCTTCCGTCGCGATCCAGGCCGACCACGTCCATTACCAGACCGATCTCCTCCTCAACCTGTCGGTCATCGCCGCCCTCGTCGCCGACCAGATCCTCGGCTTCACCGGGGCCGACCCCGTTTTCGGCATCCTGATCGCCGGCTGGCTGCTCTACGGCGCCGCCCGCGCGTCCGGCGAGGCCGTCGACCAGCTCATGGACAAGGAATGGCCGGAGGAACGCCGGCTCGCCTTTGCGCGCGTCGCGGGCGAGCATCCCGCCTCGCGCGGCGTCCACGACCTTCGCACCCGGACGAGCGGCGCCCACCAGTTCGCCCAATTCCACATCTGGGTCGATCCGCTGATGACGGTCGCCGAAGCGCATGACGTGATGGAGGAGATCGAGGCGCGCCTTGCACGGGACTTCCCGGGCGTGGAGGTGCTGATCCACCTCGATCCCGAAGGCCAGGTGGACCAGCCCGGCAACCCCCTCGCCGAAACCAATTTGACCCCGCAGCAGCAGGCGGCGAAGGATGAGATGACGTCCCGCGCCGGGGATCGAACGCGCGCCGGATGACGAGCGTCCCGCTCCCTCGGCGCGAGCCCTCGATACGCTCGGTCTCTGCTCGAGATGAAGGGAGAGGGGTGCATCGAGGTAGGAGCTGCAAGAACGCCGATCACGAAATCACCGTTCGTCCCGAGCAGGGATCGAGTAGGCGAAGCCGTATCGAGAGCCCGGGTCGAGGGACCTTCCTGAGCGGCTGGTCCCTCGACCCGGCGTCTCGACAGGCTCGACGCCTGCTCGGGACGAACGGCCTTTCTGCATAAAATGAGGACAGATCATGCCCCACTACCGCCTCGTCCAGGTCGACGCATTCGCCGACCGGCCCTTTACCGGCAATCCCGCCGCCGTGGTGCCGCTCGACGCCTGGCTTCCGGACGAGACGCTGCAGGCCATCGCGGCCGAGAACAATCTGTCCGAAACCGCCTTCACCATCCCGGCGGCGGGCGGCGAGGCGGATTACGAACTGCGCTGGTTCACGCCCACCACCGAGGTCGCGCTTTGCGGCCACGCCACGCTTGCCAGCGGCCACGTCCTGATTGGCGATCGCGCCGAGGTTCGCTTCATGACGCGCAAGGCGGGCGGGCTGGCCGTTCGGCGAGGGGAGAACGGCGCGCTGGAGCTCGACCTGCCGCTGACGCGCGTCCGACCCGCCGACGCCGAAGCGCTGCGGCCCTATACCGGCGACGGGCCCTCGCTCGTCGACATCATCACCCATGACGGCGCCAGCGACGCGGCGGCGTCGGCGCAGGTCTTCCTCAGCCACGAGGGCGCGGAAGCGACCGCGATCCTGCTCCTCGCCGACGAATCCGCCCTGCGCGCCTGCGTTCCCGACATGCGCGCGCTGCGCGCCGTCGATCTGATGGTCATCGTCACCGCGCCCGGCGCCCCGGGACGCGGCTACGACGTCGCGAGCCGGGTGTTCGTGCCCGCCTGGGGCGTGGACGAGGATCCGGTGACCGGCTCCGCCCACGCGGCGCTCGCGCCCTTCTGGGCCGAGCGGCTCGGTCGGGCCACCTTCTCCGCCTATCAGGCGAGCAGGCGCGGCGGGCATGTCTCAGTCCGAGTCGCGGGCGACCGGGCGGTGCTCGGCGGCCGCTGCGTCACCGTGATCGAAGGGACGCTGTTTCTTTAAGAGCGCTCAGGCCGGCTCGAGCGCGGCCGCGACCGTTTCCTCGATCCAGCCGCCGCCGAGGACCCGGTCGCCGTCGTAGATCACCGCCGCCTGGCCGGGCGCGACTCCATATTCCGGCCGCTCGAAGCGGATGCCGGCGCCGTCGAACGAAACCGGCGCGGGCCTGGCGAGCGAGCGGACCTTGGCGGCGAGGCCGGCGCGCTGGTTCTCGCCGAGCCAGTTGATGTCGGACAAGTGCGCGGCGGCGACCGCCAGCGCCTCGCGCGGCCCAGCGACGACCCGGCGCGACTCGGGCTCCAGCCGCACGACGTAGAGCGGCTCGGGCCGGCCGCCGATCTCCAGCCCCCGGCGCTGGCCGACGGTGAAATGGATGAGGCCGCGATGCGTCCCGATAACGCGGCCTTCCATGTCGACGATCTCGCCCGGCTGCGCCGCTTCCGGCCGCACCTTCTTGACGATCGAGGCATAATCTCCGTCGGGCACGAAGCAGATGTCCTGGCTGTCGCGCTTTTCGGCGACGATCAAATCGAGCTCGCGGGCGATTTCGCGCACCGCGGGCTTGGGCATGCCGCCCAGGGGAAAGCGCAGGAAATCGAGCTGCTCGCGAGTCGTCGCGAACAGGAAATAGCTCTGGTCGCGCGCGGGATCGGCGGCGCGGTGGAGCTCGGGGCCGTTCTTGCCGACGATGCGGCGGACGTAATGGCCGGTGGCGAGGCAGTCGGCGCCGAGATCGCGCGCCAGGCCGAACAAATCGGTGAACTTCACCCCCTGGTTGCACGAAATGCACGGCACGGGGGTGCGCCCGCGGGCATATTCGTCGGCGAACTTGTCGACCACGCTGTCGCGGAAGCGGCTTTCATAATCGAAGACATAGTGGGCGATGCCGAGCTTCGCCGCGACTTCGCTCGCATCATATATGTCCTGGCCGGCGCAGCAGGTCTTTGAGCGGCCCACCGCCTGGCCGTGATCGTAGAGCTGGAGCGTCACTCCGATCACTTCGGCGCCGCTCCTCGCGGCCAGCGCGGCCACGACCGAACTGTCGACCCCGCCGGACATGGCGACGACGATGCGGGCGCCCTTCAAGGGCCGGCCGAGCTGGAAATCCGCGTTCATTGCGGCCCTCACATAGGGGCTGCTTGCCGCGCCGTCATCCGCCGCGCGCGCGACCGGCCGGCCCTTTACCGGCTTTTCAACCTTCTTCTCTAGGAGGCGAGTCGATGGACCTCGCTTTCTTCCAACGCGCCGAACGCATGCTGGCCCGCGATCATGCGGCCCCGGCGCCGCTCGATTACGGCCTCTTGGTCGCGACCCTTGCCGCCCACCAGGCCGAGAGCGCGACGGCGCGGGCCGCGGCGACCCGGCGCGGGTGGGAGCGGCCCAACGACGCCCTTGCCGAACTGCTCATCGCCGGCCCCGCCTGGCGGCGCGCCGTCCGCGCCCAGCGCGGCTCGTTCAACCCGCGAGTCGCGCAGCGCGCCTTCAACTCCTCGTAAAGCCGTGTCACCGCCGCGTTTACCTTTGCGTTTTAGCCTTCTTTCAACGCTCTCCCGCTACAGCCTTACCACCACGCTGAGATCTGCCCGGGGGGGCAGGGTACTTTTGAGGACCGAATGATCGAGAACCAGACCATCCGACCGGCACAGGTGATCGGCCCGCTCGGGGAGCCGCTCACCATCGATTCGCTGCCGCCGCCGTCCACCACCCGGTGGGTCGTCAGGCGCAAGGCGGAAGTGGTGTCGGCGGTGAACGGCGGCCTGCTTTCGGTCGACGAGGTGTGCGAACGCTACGGCCTCACCCTCGAGGAGTTCGCCTCCTGGCAGCGCGCCGTGGACCGTTCCGGCATGCCGGGCCTGCGCGTCACCCGCATTCAGCATTACCGCTCCCTTTACGAGCGCCAGCAGAAATACTGAACGCCCCTTCCGGCGGCGCCTTCGCTGTGACACAGTCGCGCCCGCCGGTTCTCATACCGGCGGGGGGGCGAAGGAGAGCGTCGTGACAATCCTGGTCTGGCTCGCGATCGGCGCCGCCATCGGCGCCGCGGCGATCCTCATCCTTCGTGTCGAGACCACGTCCGGCAAGGCGCTCATCATCGGCGCCGGCATCGTCGGCGCGCTCGCCGGCGGCATCGCGGCCGGCCGCGGCGCGGTCGGCGACGATCCGTGGCGCACCACCGCCCTCATCGTCGCCGCGGCCGGCGCGATCCTTCTGGTCGGGATCGTCAACCTCTTCCGCCACCGACCGGCGGCCTAGGCGCCGCGCCGCCGGGGCGACGCCTCGAACCGCTTACCGGCTTATTCCAGCTCGAAGCTGACGGTAAGCGACACGCCGACGCGCTGCTCGCCCGGATCGATCTGCACCGCATCGTTTGCCGCCGCCCGCATCTCGGCCATCGGGCGCGGGTGGGGCATGCTCGGCGCGCCCGCTTCGCTCACCGACAGGACGCGGCGCACCCTGAGGCCGAGCGCGCGGGCATAGGTTTCGGCGCGGGCGCGGGCATTGGCGAGCGCGGCGAGGCGCGCTTCGTCCAGCGCCGCTTCGGGCCGGTCGATCTCCAGCATCGGGCCGCTCAGCTGGTTGGCGCCCTGCGCGACCAAAGCGTCCAAGATGCGGCCGGTCTGGGCGATGTCGCGGAAGCGGACGCTCACCTCGTTCGACGCGCGGTAGCCGGTGAGCTGCGGCGGCTGGTTCTCGGCGTAGCGATAATCGGGCTGCAGGCTGATGCTGCTCGTCTGGATGTCGCGGTCCTGGATGCCGGCGCGGCGCAGCGCCTCGCGCACCGCGTTCATGCGGGTCGAATTCAGCCGGATCGCCTCGCTCGCGCTTTGCGCCTGGCTGACCACGCCGGCATTGATCCGCGCAACGTCGGGCACGCGGGTCACTTCGCCAAGCGCCACCACATCGAGCCGGGTGCCGGAAATCTGCTGAACGGCGGCGGCGGGCTGCGCCTGGGCCTGGGCGGAAACGGCGGGCAGCGCCAGCGCGAGGAGGGCGGCGGTGCTGAGGATCCTGATCATGAAAAGCTCCCTTGGGTGAACAAGGGCGCGGCCGTGCGCGCCCGACGCCGCTCTAGCCCGGCGCCGGCTGCATCGTTGCTGAACCGAAAGGAGCGCCGCGGCGGTGGCCGCGACGCTCCTTCGCGTTTTCAGGTCGGCCGAAATCAGCGCCGGGTGCGGCGCCCCGCGACCAGGCGGTAGACGAAGAGAATGATGAGCGCGCCGATGATCGCGGCGATGAAACCCGCACCCGTGTCCCCCGCATCGTACCAGCCCAGCGCGCGGCCGATGAAGCCGGCCACCACGGCGCCGGCGATGCCGAGCAGGATCGTGACGATGCATCCGCCGGGATCCTTTCCGGGCATGATCGCCTTGGCGATGATCCCGGCGAGGCCGCCGATCACGATCCAGGTCAACCAGCCGTAATTTGCAAGCAGGTCCATTGTCGCTCCTCCTCAAAACATCGTCTTGCCGCGTCCCCGGCGGCGATCTGCCGCACGGCGAGGTTCATCTGCCGTTCAGCGGTGGTAAAGCCTCAACCACGAATGTACGGAAGGGGTTCCGGCTGTCGGGGGGCTACCGCAGAATCCGGCTTGTTGAAAGTGACTTATTCGGCTAATACACGGCCGGGTGAGGGCAAATCCGTTGGGATCCGAGTGGGGACGATGAAAGCGATGAACATCGAAGCGGCCAAGTGGCGCAAGGGCGCCGTCGAAGAGACCACCGTGGTGGTCGACGATGCGGCGGTGGCGCGGCGTCGCCGCAACCGCAACATCATCATCGTCGTCGCGGCGCTGGTGATCGCCGCGGCCATCGCTTTCTACATGATGTCCGGCAGCGGCGGCGCGGCCGGCGAAAAGGCTCCGGCGGCCAAGGGCGGCGCGGGCAATGCGCCCACCGTTACCGTGATCGTTCCGGGCCGCCAGGACATCCCCGCCGTTCTGTCGACCACCGGTTCGCTCGCGGCGCGCCGCGATCTTCCGGTCGGAGTCCCGGGCGAAGGCGGCCAGGTCGAGCGCGTCCTCGTCGAGCCCGGGCAGTGGGTGCAGGCGGGCCAGGTGCTCGCCGTGATCAACCGCTCGGTCCAGAGCCAGGAGCTGCAGCAGCTCGCGGCCAACATCCAGGTCGCGCAGGCGGACCTGCGCCTTGCCCAGAACGAGCTTCAGCGCGCGCAGGCGCTGGTTAGCCGCGGCTTCG
>DASVQT010000195.1:0-3814 GCA_036388975.1 Allosphingosinicella sp.
CGAACGGGTGAGGAGAGCCTACCACCTCCGTTCGTCGCGAGCGGGGATCGAGTAGGGCGAAGCCCGTATCGAGAGCCCGGGTCGAGGCACCCATCACTTGCCCGTGAACCTCGGCGCTCTCTTCTCCATGAACGCCGCCACACCTTCGCGATAATCGTCCGAAAACCCCAGCTCCCGCATCGCATCGCGCTGCAGCACCAGTTCCTCGCCCAGCGAATGCTCCCAGCTTTCCCGAATCATCTGCTTGATTCGCGCCAGCCCCCGCGTCGGCGCGCCCGCGAAGCGGGCGGCGAGCGCATCTACCTCCGCGTCCAGCGCGTCGTCTTCCACGGCCTTCCAGATCATCCCCCATTCGGCGGCGCGCTCCGCCGGCAGCGGCTCGGCGGTCAGCGCCAGCCCGAGCGCGCGCGCCTGACCCACGAGGCGGGGAAGGACCCACGTCCCGCCGCTGTCGGGAATGAGGCCGATGTTTGCGAAGGACTGGATGAACTTCGCCGATTTCGCGGCAATGACGATGTCGCAGGCGAGCGCGATGTTGGCGCCCGCGCCCGCCGCCACGCCGTTCACCCGCGCGATCACCGGCATGGGCAGCGACACCAGCCGCCGCACCAGCGGATTGTACCTCAGCTCCACCGACTCGCCGAGGTCCACCGCCTCGCCCGGCGCCACCGCACGGTCGTTCAGATCCTGTCCGGCGCAAAAGCCGCGCCCCGCGCCGGTCAGCACCAGCACGCGGGCGCCCGCGAGATCGGAGAGCGCGTCCGCCACCTCCTCGTGCATCTGCACGGTGAAGCTGTTCAGCCTGTCCGGCCGGTTGAGGGTGAGGCGCGCGATGCCGCCTTCGTTGCTGAAGAGGATGGTCTCGTAAGCCATGCTGAGCGCTCTAGCTTCGCAGGCTCCCTCCGTCACCCCGGACTTGATCCGGGGTCCATCTTCCTTAACAGCCCTGGCAAGAAAAGATGGATGCCGCATCAAGTCCGGCATGACGGAGTGAAACTCGATGACCAGCCAAGCCTTCATCTGCGATGCCGTTCGTACCCCCATCGGCCGCTATGCCGGCGCGCTCTCCAGCGTCCGCGCCGACGATCTCGCCGCCATTCCGATCAAGGCGCTGATGGACCGCAACGCCGGGGTGAATTGGGACGAGATCGACGACGTCATCCTCGGCTGCGCCAACCAGGCGGGCGAGGACAATCGCAACCTCGCGCGCATGGCCGGGCTTCTCGCCGGCCTGCCGCACAAATCGGGCGGCGTGACTTTGAACCGCCTGTGCGGCTCCGGCATGGACGCCGTCACCATGGCGGCCCGCGTCATCCGCGGGTCGGAAGCCGACCTCGTCATCGCCGGCGGCTCCGAAAGCATGAGCCGCGCGCCGTTCGTCATGGCCAAGGCGACCTCGGCCTTCGACCGCAACGCGGAAATGTACGACACCACCATCGGCTGGCGCTTCGTCAATCCCAAGATGAAGGGCGCTTACGGCGACGACACCATGCCCTCCACGGCCGAGAACGTCGCGCAGGAATGGCAGGTCAGCCGCGAGGACCAGGACGCCTTTGCCGTGCGCAGCCAGGACAAGGCCGCCGCCGCGCAGGAGAATGGCCGCTTCGCCGCGGAGATCGTCCCCGTCTCAATCCCGCAGCGCAAGGGCGATCCGACGATCGTCGACCGCGACGAGCATCCCCGCAAGACCAGCGTCGAAGCGCTCGGCAAGCTCAAGCCCATCGTCCGCCCCGACGGCACCGTCACCGCCGGCAACGCCTCGGGCGTCAACGACGGCGCCGCCGCGATGATCGTCGCGTCGGAGGAGGCCGCCCGCCGCAACGGCCTGACCCCGCGCGCCCGTATCGTCGGCGGTGCCGTCGCCGGCGTCGAGCCGCGCATCATGGGCATCGGCCCCGCGCCCGCTTCGCTCAAGCTCCTCGCCCGGCTCGGCCTCACCATTGCCGACATGGACGTGATCGAGATCAACGAAGCCTTCGCCGCCCAGGCTCTTCCGGTGCTTCGCGAACTTAGCCTTCCCGACGATGCGCCGCACGTGAACCCGAACGGCGGCGCCATCGCGCTCGGCCACCCGCTCGGCATGTCCGGCGCCCGCCTCGCCATGACGGCGACCGAGGAACTCCACCGCACCGGCGGACGCTATGCTCTGTGCGCCATGTGCATCGGCGTCGGCCAGGGTATCGCCCTGGTGATCGAAAGGGTCTGACCGCAGCCATTTTCCTACACCGCGGGCACCCTATATGGTGCCGGCGTGATCCGCTCCCTCGTAACCGCAGGCGAGGGCAAAGGGGGAGGGGTCCATGGCCAGTGGGAACATTGGGACCATTCGGGCTCGCCGCCGCCGCGAACGGGGAGGGGACCCTAGCCCGATTCGCGCGTTGATTGTGTCATGGCGCCGAGACGACTAGATCGGCGCCCGGAGATGAGAATGTACACGACCGAGCTTCAGAAGCAGCCTTCGGGCAAAATCCAGGCCCTCGAGGATCCGGACAAGCTCGCCGCCTTCGAGGCGCGAGTCGCGGCCGACGAGTTCATCGAGCCCAAGGACTGGATGCCCGAAGCCTATCGCCGGACGCTGACGCGCCAGATCTCGCAGCATGCGCATAGCGAAATCGTCGGCATGCTCCCCGAAGGCAACTGGATCGGCCGCGCGCCGTCGCTCCGCCGCAAGGCGATCCTCCTCGCCAAGGTGCAGGACGAGGCCGGGCACGGCTTGTATCTCTACTCGGCCGCCGAGACCTTGGGGACGAGCCGCGAGCAGATGATCGAGGCGCTCCACTCGGGCAAGGCGAAATACTCGACTATTTTCAACTACCCGACGCTCACCTGGGCGGACATCGGCGCGATCGGCTGGCTGGTCGACGGCGCCGCGATCATGAACCAGGTGCCGCTGCAGCGCACGTCCTACGGTCCTTATGCCCGCGCCATGGTCCGCGTCTGCAAGGAGGAAAGCTTCCACCAGCGCCAGGGCTATGAAATTTCGATGGCGATGATGGCGGGCACCGAGGATCAGCGCCGGATGATGCAGGACGCGTTCAACCGCTGGTGGTGGCCGAGCCTGATGATGTTCGGCCCGCCCGACGAGAACAGCCCCAACACTGCCCAATCCATGCGCTGGAAGATCAAGCGCGAGACGAACGACGAGCTCCGCCAGAAGTTCGTCGACATCACCGTGCCCCAGGCCGAAGCGATCGGCCTCACGATTCCCGATCCGGACCTCCGCTGGAACGAGGAGCGCGGCGCCTACGATTTCGGCGAGATCGACTGGGAGGAATTCTACGCGGTGGTCCGCGGCGAGGGCCCGGTTGCCAAGGAGCGCATGAAGGCCCGCCGCGACGCCTGGGAAGACAATGCCTGGGTGAGAGAAGCCGCCGCGGCTTATGCCGAGAAGCGGGCGAGAAAAGCGGAGGCAGCGTGATGGGCTTGGGCGACAAACCCCCACAGCCGCTAGCCCTGAGCCTGTCGAAGGGCGGATTGCAGCGCTCGGACCCGGGCTTCGACAAGCTCAGCCCTAGCGGCGTTCATGGTCTCATTGCTCTTGGAACCCAGTCATGAGCGGCGACTGGCCCCTTTGGGAAGTGTTCGTCCGCTCGAAGGGCGGCCTCTCCCACCGCCACGTCGGCTCCGTCCACGCGCCGGACCCGGAGATCGCGCTGCGCCATGCCCGCGACACCTATACCCGCCGGATGGAAGGCATCAGCCTCTGGGTGGTCCCCTCGGCCCAGATCGTCGCGTCGGACCCGTCCGATGACGCGCAGATGTTCGATCCCGCCGCCGACAAGGTCTACCGCCACCCGACCTTCTACAACATTCC
>DASVQT010000196.1:0-11475 GCA_036388975.1 Allosphingosinicella sp.
GCTATAAACCCGTGGCCATGATGAAGCCGCTTCTTGTCGTGATCGCGCTCGGTGCGGGCGTCGGTCTCTTGCTGCCGACGCAGGCCGAGGTCGCGCCGGCCCAATCCGCGGCGCCCGCCACCAATCCGGGGACCGTTTCCCCGACCCAGCCGCTCACCGAGCTCAGGATCGACCGGCGGCAGGACGGGCATTTCTACGTCGACGGGCTGGTCAACGGCCAGGAAACGCACTTCCTGATCGATACAGGCGCCACCCATGTCGCGCTCACCATCGAGGATGCGCGCGAGATCGGCCTCAAGATCGATCCCGAGGATTTCGAGCCGGTGGTGCGCGGCGCCGGGGGCCTGGTGCGTGGCCAGATCGTGATGCTGGACCGGGTGGCGATCGGCGGCCGTGTGGTCACCAACGCCCGCGCGACCGTGCTCGAGGGCCTCGAAATCTCGCTTCTCGGCCAGTCCGTGCTGAGCCAGCTCGGCACGCTGGAAATGACCAGCGAGCGGCTGATCGTCCATTAAGCGCCGCGGCGCCCGGCACGCTGGGTGACGTACACGCCGGCGGGCGCTATCAGCCGCCGCCATGGCCCGCAGCGATCCCGCCAAAGCATCCACCGCACTCGCCTTCGGCGTGGCGACGCTCGGCATCGCCTTGTTCTCGGGCATGGACGCGGTGATGAAGGGGCTGAGCCTTTCAATCGGCACCTACAATGCGCTGCTCTGGCGCACCCTCGCCGGCGCGCTGATCGCCGCCGCCTTTTTCTTCGGCGGGCGCACGCCTTGGCCGGGGTCGGCCGCGATGCGGGTGCACGTCACGCGCGGGTTGATCGGCGTGCCCATGGCGCTGCTCTTCTTCTGGGGCCTGGCGCGCGTGCCGATCGCCCAGGCGATCGCGCTCGCCTTCGTGTCGCCGCTCATCGCGCTCTACCTCGCGGCGATCCTGCTCAAGGAGAAGATCGAGCCGCGCGCGATCCTCGCCTCCGTCATCGGCTTCATGGGCGTGCTCCTCATCTTCTGGGGCCAGCGCGAGGCCGAACTCGGGCCGGACGCCTTCCAGGGCTCGGTCGCGATCCTGCTCTCGGCCGGCCTTTACGCCTACAACATCATCCTGATGCGCCGGCAGGCCCTGCTCGCCCGGCCGACGGAAGTCGCCTTCTTCACCAGCGGCATCATGGCCGGCTCCTTTCTGCTCGCCGCGCCCTTTCTCGCGGAAGCGCCGCCGGTAAACGAACTGCCGTCGATCTTCGGCGCGGCGATCCTCGCCTTCACCTCGCTGCTGCTTCTCTCCTGGGCTTATGCGCGCGCCGAGGCGCAGCATCTGGCGCCGGTGGAATATACGTCCTTCGTCTGGGCGGTCATTCTCGGCTGGCTGGTGTTCAACGAGGCGGTGCAGCCCTTCACCCTGGCGGGCGCGGCCTTGATCGTCGCCGCCTGCCTCATCGCCGCGACCCGGCGTCCGCCCCCGGACCCGGACGTGGACAGCGGAGTGCATGCCTGATGGCCTGGGTCTGGCTCGTGATCGGCGGCTTTTTCGAAGTGGGCTTCACCACGTCGCTGCGCTTCGTCGACGGCTTCCGCAACATCCCCTGGACGATCGCCTTTCTGGTCTCGGTGACGATCTCCATGGGGCTGCTCGAATATGCGGCGCGGACCATTCCGATGGGGACGGCCTATGCGGTCTGGGGCGGCATCGGGGCAATCGGCACCGTGGTCGTCGGCATGATCTGGTTCGGCGAGCCGGCGACCACCATGCGCATCCTCCTCATCTTCGTCATCGTCGCCGCCATCGCCGGCCTGCGGCTCACCGCATGAGCGTCGACCAGGGCCTGATCGCCTGGGCGGAAGATGCGCTGGAGCCGCTCGGGCCCGTCACCATGCGCCGGATGATGGGCGCCGCGACGCTCTACCTCGGCGGCACCGTGTTCGCGATCCAGGACGAAGGCGAGATCTGGTTCAAGGCGGACGCGGAGAGCGACGCCCTGTGGGATGCGCAAGGCTGCGCGCGCTTCACCTTCGACATGGGCGAGGGCCGCATCGGCACGATGAACTACCGCCGCGCCCCGCCGGACGTTTACGACGACGCGGAAGCGATGCAGCGCTGGGCCGCACTGGCGCTGGAAGCGGGGATGCGGGCCGCGGCGAAGAAGAAGCCGAAGGGTTCGCGCAAGTCGCGGAGCAAGAAGGACCCGTCACCCCGGACTTGATCCGGGGTCCATGAACACGGCGTCGGCAGGTTCGCCAAGGGCTTCGTTCATGGATGCCGGATCAAGTCCGGCATGACGCTTACTGGGCGATCACCTGCGGCTGAAACGCGCGCTGGATCTCGGGCTGGTCCTCGATCGCATCGAGGAACCTCGGCTCGATCCGCTTGCGCGAGGCCTGCTCATAGGCATAGCCGATGGAGAGAATGAGGCCGTCGGACCATTTGGGGCCGATGAAGCTCAGCCCCACGGGGAGGCCGCGCAAATGGCCCATCGGCACGGTGAGGTGCGGATAGCCGGCCATGGCCGCGAGGCCGCCGCCGCCGCCGCCCGATATGACGTCGCCGTGGACCGCGTCGATGAACCAGGCGGCCGGCATGGTCGGACCGACCAGAGCGTCGATCCTGTGCTCGCGCATCAGCCGGTCGATGCCTTCCGGCCCGGCGAGGCGCTGCATGGTCTCGCGGTGGCGCCGGTAATCGGCGTTGAGGCCGGGCGTCGCTTCGGCCTGTTCGAGCAGTTCCTGGCCGAAGAGCGGCATTTCCGCCGCCGCATGCGCGCGGTTGAAGGCGATGAGCTGGGCGAGCGTACGCGTCCTCACCGTGGCGGGCGTGGTCGCGAGATAGCGGTTGAGGCCGTCCTTGAACTCGTGGAGCAGGACCTGGAAGGAGGCCGCGCCCATCTGTCCGCGGTTCGGCATCTCGGCGATGTCGACCAGCACCGCGCCTTGCGCGCGCAGGGTGGCGAGCGCGTCCTCGAAGGGCGCGTTGGTGCCGAAGCCGGCGGCGAAGCGCATCACGCCGATGCGGCGGCCCTGCAGCGACTGGGCGTTGAGCTGCGCGGCATAAGGCTGACGCCGCCGGTCCGCCTCGGCGGTCGCGGCGTCGGCCGGATCGGAGCCGGCGATGGCGTCCAGCACCATCGCCGTCTCGCGCACCGTGCGGGCGATCGGCCCGGGCGTGTCCTGCGTTTCGCTGATCGGAATGACGTGGGTGCGGCTCACCAGGCCGACGGTGGGCTTGAAGCCGACGACGCCGTTCACCGCGGCCGGGCAGGTGATGGAGCCGTTGGTCTCCGTCCCGATCGCCGCCGGGACCATGCCCGCCGCCACCGCCACCGCGCTCCCGGTCGAGGAGCCGCAGGCGTTGCGGTTGAGCGCGAAGGCGTTGCGAGTCTGCCCGCCCACCGCGCTCCAGCCGGAGATGGAATCGTTGGACCGGAAGTTCGCCCATTCCGACAGGTTCGCCTTGCCGACGATCACCGCGCCCGCGCCGCGCAGCCGCGCGACGAGCGGCGCGTCCCGGCCGGTGACGTTGGCGGCGAGCGCCAGGCTTCCGGCGGTGGTCGGCAGCGGCCCCGCGGTTTCGATATTGTCCTTGATCAGGATCGGCATGCCCCAGAGCGCGCCGCGCGGCGCCGCGCCCGCATCGAGCCGCCGTGCCTGCTCCATCGCCGTCGGATCGGCCGCGATCACCGCGCGCAGGCGCGGATTGAGGAGCTGGATCCGCGCCAGCGAAGCGGCGGTGCGCGCGGCGGCGCTTTCCGTTTCGGAAAAAGCTGGCGCGGCGGGAACGCTGCGAACCGGCGGCTGCTGGACGGAGCAGGCCCCAAGGGCGAGCGCCGAAGCGAGAAGGAGCGGGCGAAGGATCATGCCAAGCCCATGACGCAGCGGCGCGATTCGGTCCAGCGCTTCCCCCTCCGCGCAAACCTGCTAATGGCCCGGCCATGGCAAAAGGCCCTCAAAGGATCAGAGGCACCCAGGACATCTGGGGCGAGGAGGCCGACCGCTTCCACGCGGTGACGGCGGCGTTCGACAGGGTGCGGCGCCTTTACGGCTTCCAGCGCATCGAAATTCCCGTCTTCGAAGCGACCGAAGTCTTCGCCCGCTCGATCGGCGAGACGACCGACATCGTCTCGAAGGAAATGTACAGCTTCGAGGACCGCGGCGGCGACGGGCTGACGCTCCGCCCCGAATTCACCGCCGGCATCTGCCGCGCCTACCTGTCGGAAGGGTGGCAGCAGCACGCCCCGATCAAGGTCGCCACCCACGGCCCCGTCTTCCGCTACGAGCGCCCGCAAAAGGGCCGCTTTCGCCAGTTCCACCAGCTCGACGCCGAGATCATCGGCTCGGACTCGCCGCTCGCCGACGTGGAACTGCTCGTCCTCGCCGACCAGCTCCTGCGCGAGCTCGGCATATCGGACGGCGTGACGCTGCAGCTCAACACGCTGGGCGACGCGGAAACCCGCGACAGGTGGCGCGCGGCCCTCGTCGCACACTTCGAAGCGCACCGCGAAGCGCTCAGCGAGGACAGCCTGACCCGCCTCGCCAAGAACCCGCTGCGCATCCTCGACAGCAAGGACCCGCGCGACCGCCCGGCCGCCGACAGCGCCCCGGACATCGACGCCTATCTGAGCGACGCGGCCCGCGCCTTTTTCGAAAAGGTGACGGCCGGCCTCGACGCCGCCGGAGTCGCCTGGACCCGCAACGCCCGCCTGGTGCGCGGCCTCGATTATTACCGCCACACCGCCTTCGAGTTCATCACCGACCGCCTCGGCGCCCAAGGCACCGTCCTCGCCGGCGGCCGCTACGACGGCCTCATGGAAGCGCTCGGCGGCCCCCACACGCCGGCCGTCGGCTGGGCCGCTGGCATCGAGCGCCTGGCGATGATGCTTCAGGAGTTTAAGCGCGAACGTATCGAGGCGGTCGTTGTCGTAGAGGCAGATGAACTAATCGAGGTCGGACAGTGGCTTGTAACGACCATACGTCGGGGCGGCTATTCAGCTGAACTGATCGCGACTGGGAGTCCGAGGAAGAGGTTCGATCGGGCAAAGAAATTGAGGAGTGACGCGCTTCTGGTGCTCGACGATTATGTCACCGAGCAGCATCAGCTAGCGAATCTCCGTTGGAAGACGCCCATGTTGTTCCCAAGTCCCAGCTTGAAACTGGAGGAGTTCGTCTGGGGTAAGTTGACGGATCGGTACACCGTCCTTGGCTCACTCGAGTCAGCCTTGAGAGGTCAAGAAGCAGCAATATACCCGGCCGGTTTCTTCGAATGACCTCCATCTCTGCGGACAGGATCGCGCAAATCCTTGCGCGCAGGGATGAGCTGCAGGCGGCGATGTCGGCGCGCGATCTCGCCGCCGACGCCTTCGTGAAGCTCTCCAAGGAATATGCCGAGATCGAGCCGGTCGCTGTCGCGGCGGCGGAGGTGAAGGGGTTGCGCGGGGAGCTCGCCGCGCTGGAGGAAATGCGCGCCGATTCCGAGATGCGCGCCATGGCCGAGGAGGAGATGCGCGAGGTCGAGCGGCGGCTGCCGGAGGCGGAGCGGGCGCTGGCGCTGAAGCTCCTACCGCGCGACGCCGCCGACGAGCGCTCGGCCATGCTCGAAATCCGCGCCGGCACCGGCGGCGACGAGGCGGCTTTGTTCGCGGGCGATCTGTTCCGCATGTACCAGCGATATGCCGAAAGCCAGGGCTGGCGGGTGGAGACCATCTCCGCCAACGCGGCCGAGCTCGGCGGCTTCAAGGAGGTCGTCGCCTCCGTCACCGGCCAGGGCGTATTTGCGAAGCTGAAGTTCGAAAGCGGCGTGCACCGCGTCCAGCGCGTGCCGGTGACGGAAAGCGGCGGACGCATCCACACCTCCGCCGCGACGGTGGCGGTGCTTCCCGAAGCCGAGGACGTCGATGTCCAGATCGACGAAGCGCGGGACCTTCGCATCGACGTCTACCGCTCCTCCGGCCCCGGCGGCCAGTCGGTCAACACCACCGACAGCGCGGTGCGCATCACCCACTTGCCCAGCGGCCTCGTCGTCATTCAGCAGGACGAGAAGTCGCAGCACAAGAACAAGGCCAAGGCGCTCAAGGTTCTCCGCACCCGCCTTTACGAACAGGAGCGGGACCGCCTCGCCTCCGAGCGGGCCGGCGCGCGCAAGTCGATGGTCGGCTCCGGCGACCGCTCCGAGCGCATCCGCACCTACAATTTCCCGCAAGGCCGAGTCACGGACCACCGGATCAACCTGACGCTGCACCGGCTGGAGGAGATATTGGAAGGGCCGGGCCTGGAGGAACTGGTCTCCGCCCTGATCTCCGAGGATGAGGCAGAGCGTCTCGCGCAGATCGATGACGGTGCGTGAAGCAGTGGCAGCCGCCGCGGCGCGCCTCGCGGCGGTCAGCGACACGCCGCTACTCGATGCGGAGCTGCTGATGGCCCACGCGCTCGGCGTCGAACGCGAGGCGTTGCTCCTTTCCCATGCGAGCGATCCCGCACCCGACACTCTCGAACCTCTTCTCCTCCGCCGCCTCGCCCACGAGCCGATCGCCTACATCCTCGGCACGCGCGGCTTCTGGACGATCGATCTCGAAGTCGGCCCCGGCGTCCTCGTCCCGCGCCCCGACACGGAAACGCTGCTCGACGCCGCCGTCGCCCGGTTCGGCAAGACCGGCCCGAAAACGATCCTCGATCTCGGCACCGGCTCCGGCGCTTTGCTCCTCGCGGCGCTCGACCAGTGGCCCGGCGCGACCGGGCACGGCCGTGACGCCTCGCCCGAAGCGCTGGCGATCGCCGCCCGCAATGCCGACCGGCTCGGCCTTTCGGACCGCGCCGCCTTCAGCCTCGGCGACTGGGGCGAGGGGCTCCCCGGCTCGTTCGACCTCATCCTCTGCAATCCGCCTTATGTGGAGACCGGCGCCGATCTCCCGCCGGACGTGCGCAACTGGGAGCCGCACCGCGCGCTTTTCGCGGGGCCGGACGGGCTCGACGATTATCGGCGCCTCGCGCCGGAGATTGCGCGCCTGCTCGCCCTCGATGGTCTTGCCTGCATCGAAATCGGCCACGAACAGGCCGGCGCGGCCGGCGCCCTGTTCGCGGCGCAAGGTCTTCGCGTCGCGCTGCGCAAGGACTTGGCCGGGCGCGACCGCTGTCTTGTCCTTTCCCGCTAACCTGCCTTGCTATCTTTCCTCTTGGATTTGTCACATCCGCCAGCTACATAGTGGACAGGGACGGGGACCACTCACAGCTGCGAACGCGTGAGGCTCCCCGGGCCGACCCCCGATTGCTCATATCGCCACGGGCGGGCGATTTCGGCGTGAGGAGGCGGAAGCCGCATGGCGGTCTTCCTCCCCGGGCGGTCGCACAAGTTAAACGGCCGGGAATGGCCCGGGCCGTGAACGTGGCGGAAGTAGACCCACTTTTGACGAGGAACTTCGTTTGATCAACAATCGTCAGGGCGGCCGCAGGCGCGGTCGCGGCGGCGGCAGCGGTGGTGGTGGCGGCGGTCCTCGTCAGGGCGGCGCACCGGGAGCCGGAAATCGCCAGGATAATAGGCAGCGCGGCAATGCCGCCCAGCTGCTCGAGAAATACAAGTCGATGGCGCGCGACGCCCAGATGGCCGGCGACCGCGTCCAGACCGAATATTATCTCCAATATGCCGAACATTATTTTCGGGTCTTGAACGAGAACCGCTCGCGCTTCGAGGAGCAGGCCCCGCCGCGCCGCAGCCGCGACGACTTCGGCTATGACGAAGACGAAGGCGACGACGAGTCCATGGCCGCCGACGGCAATGAAGACGGCGGCGACGACGACGGCCGCGAGGAGCGCGACGAGCGCCCCTATCGCGAAAATCGTCAGGAGCGTTACGCCCGCGACGATCGCGGCGACCGGCAGGAGCGCGGCGAGCGTCAGGACCGGCCCGACAGGCAGGACCGGCCCGAGCGGCAGGCTCGCGACGACCGCGGCGACCGGCAGGACCGTCCGCGCCGCGACGACCGTCCCCGCGACGACCGTCCCCGCGAGGAGCGGGCCGAGCGTCCCCGTGAGGAGCGGCCTCGCGAGGAGCGCGCCGAGCGGACCGAGCGTCAGGCGCCGCAGGGCGATGCCGGCGAGCGCCAGCCGCGCGAGCTTCGCAACGGCAGCGAAGGCCCGGCGCCGCGCCGCGCCCGCCCGCGCCGCGACCGGCTCGAAGCCGCCAATGAGGAAAATGGCGAGCGCATCTCGCTCGACGTTCTTCCCCCTGCCATCTCGCCCGTGTCGCAGCCTGAAGCGGCCGGAGGAGACGACGAGGCTCCGGCCAAGGCGCCCCGCCGCCGCACCCGGCGCCCGCGCGACGAAGGCGACGCCGAAATCGCGCCCGCGGCCTGATCGCCGCGACGACGCTTACACAAAGGGCGGCCGCTTCCTTGCTGGAGCGGCCGCCCTTTTCTTATGCGCGCTTGACCTCGCCTGGGACCCGGCACACCATCGCGCTTCACCCCGGGGAGGAGCTTCCTTGATGCGCGCCATCGTCTGTTTCGCGGCCGCGGCGGCCGCCGCGCCGGTTCTCGCCCAAGTCCCGCAGCCGCCCACGCCCCCGTCGCAGGGCAAAGCCCAGCTTCCGTCCCAGACCCAGACTGCGCAGGGCGACGTCGCGGTCACCATCTACAACGACAATCTCGGCCTGGTGCAGGACCGGCGCAGCATCGCGCTTCCCGCCGGCCGGACCCGCCAGGAGTTCCCGGACGTCTCCGCCCAGATCCGCGCCGAAACGGTGAGCGTCGCCGCCGACGCGATCGAGATCGTCGAGCAGAATTTCGATTATGATCTGCTCTCGCCCCAGGCGCTGATGCAAAAGGCCGTCGGCGAGACGATCACCCTGGTGCGCACCAATCCCGCCACCGGCGCGGAGCTTCGCGAGCGGGCGCGGGTCCTCGCCGTGAACGGCGGCGTCATTCTCCAGATCGGCGAGCGCATCGAAGTACTGCGCGACGACGGGCTGCCCGTCCGCGTCGTCTTCGACAGCGTGCCGCCGAACCTGCGCGCCCGGCCGACCCTGTCGGTGACAATGGAAAGCGCCCGCGCCGGCGCCCGGCCGGTCACCTTGAGCTATTTGACGCCGGGGCTGGGCTGGCGCGCCGACTACGTCACCCTGTTCGACGAAGCCTCCGGCCGGATCGACGTCCAGGGCTGGATCACGCTCAGCAACACGACGGGCACGACCTTCACCAACGCAAGCACGATGCTGGTCGCAGGCGCGGTCCGCCAGGCGGGGCAAAATGGCCGCAACCGCTATCCGGACCCGGACGAGGACCCCTCGGCCCTGCGGCGCGCCGGCACCGAAACGTCGAACCGCGAACGGCTCGGCGACTTCTATCTGTACCCCCTCGCCGAGCGGACGACGATTGCCAACCGCCAGACCAAGCAGGTCAGCTTCCTAGACGTGTCGGGCGCGGCGGCCCAGCGCGGCTACGAATTCCGCAACAACTGGCTCGGCACCGCCGAGGAACCGCGCAGCGCATCCAGCGTGCTGCGCTTTTCCAGCGCGCGCGGCCAGGGCCTCGGTGATGCGCTTCCGGCCGGCATCGTGCGCGTCTACCAGCGCGATGCGCGCGGCAATCCGCAATTCGTCGGCGAAAGCGCGATCGGGCATACGCCCATGGGATCGAGCATCGGCCTCACCACCGGCGACGCCTTCGACGTCAAGGTGCACCCCGTCGTCGTCCGACGGGAGCGGGTGAATACCAGCCGCTGGCGCACGACCATGCGCTACACGGTGACCAATGCCCGCCCCGCGCCCGTCACCGTCGACGTGTCGCAACGCGGCTTGTACGGGGACACGCGCATCCTGGAGGAAAGCCAGCCGAGCGAGCGCCGCTCGGCCGACGAGGCGGTGTGGCGCGTCGCCGTTCCCGCCAATGGCGAGCAGGTCGTGACCGTCACCTTCGACACGCGCCACTGATCGATGCGCGGCCGGCGCGCAGGCCTGGGGCTGCTCGCGGCTTTTGCCGCATGCGGCACGCTCGCGCCTCTGGCGCAGGCTCATGCCCAGGACGCGGGCCAGGCGCCGGCAGCGGCGCCGGCCGTCGCCACCTCTGCCCGGCCCGATCGGGTGGCGGTCACCGTCTACCGGGCGCCCAACGCCCCTCCGGGCCGCGAGATGGATCTCGATTGGCTCCAGGGCTATGCGCTGATCAGCGAAACGCGCAGCGTCACCATCCGACCCGGCGAGACGGAGCTGCGCTTCGAAGGGGTGGCCGGCGGTATCGTACCGCAAAGCGCGATCGTGACCGGGCTCCCCGACGGCGTTCTCGAGCGCAATTACGATGCGTATTTGCTCTCGCCCGCAAGCCTGGTGGACCGCTCGCTCGGCCGCCGCGTCCATCTGCGCCGCACGTCGCGCGTCACCGGTCGGGTGGTGGAGCAGGAGGCGGTGATCCGCAGCGGGGCGGGCGGCGCGCTGGTCCTCCAGACCCCCGACGGGATCGAGTCGCTGCGCTGCACCGGCCTATCCGAGACTTTGGTCTATCCCGAAGTGCCGGCCGGCCTCGCCGCGCGCCCCACTTTGTCGGTGCGGGCGCGCACCAGCCGGGCCGTCACCGCGACGGTGACCTTGTCCTATCTCGCCAGCGGCTTCGACTGGCAGGCCAATTACGTTCTGAACCTGTCGCCGGACGGGCGGACTGTGGACATGTCCGCCTGGCTGACGCTGGCGAGCAGCGACGAGACCAGTTTCGTGGACGCGGAAACGCAGGCGGTGGCGGGCCGCGTCAACCGGGTCGAGCCGAGCGAGGACGAGCAGGAATGGGAGGAGGATGACGAGCCGCCGTCGCCGCAGCTCGATCTCCAATGCTGGCCGTCGTCCAGCACCAGCGACGTTCCGCAGACGGCGGTGCAGGACGAGGAATTCACTCTGTCGGGCTTCGTCAACGTCGACGGGGTCCTGAACAGGCTGCCCCAGGTCTTTGCCGAGGGCGAAGAGAATATCGTCGTCACCGGCTCGCGCATCGCGCGGCAGGAGGAGCTGGGCGACCTCAAGCTCTACCGTCTGCCCGAGCGCGTCACCGTCGCATCGAACAGCCAGAAGCAGGTCGCGTTGCTCGAACAGCCGAACGTGCGCGTGCGCACCATCTACCGCGCGCGGATCTACGCGCACCATGCGGACACGGACATTGGAGCCGCGCACATTCTCGTCACGCGCAATCGCCGGGAAGAGGGTCTCGGCCTGCCGCTTCCCGCCGGGCGCGTCGTCATGTTCGGCGAAGGCCGCGAGCGCCCCCTCCTCCTGGGCGAAGGCACGATGCGCGACCGCGCCGTCGGTGAGGAGGTGGAGATCGAGCTGAACGAGGCGCCGGGCATTATCGCCCGCGTCGAGGGGCAGGAGGACGAGGACGAGGACACGCGCGCGGATGGAGACAGCGACGTCACCCGCTACGTGCTCACCGTTTCGAACGACCGGCCTTATCCCGTCCAGTACCAGGCCGAGCTCACGGTCGCGGAGAACGAACGGCTCCAGACGCGCACCCGCCTCGGC
>DASVQT010000197.1:0-11729 GCA_036388975.1 Allosphingosinicella sp.
GTGCGCCTTGCAGAGCAGGAAATCGTCCTCGCCATGGTCAGGCGCCATATGGACCAAGCCTGTGCCCTGCTCAGTGGTGACGAAATCCCCTGGCAGAAAAGGCCGCGGGCGACGGAAGAATTCGGCAAGTTCGGCCTGCGGATCGAATTTGAGATATTCCAAATCGCATGGAGCCAGATTGCCCATCGGATGCCTAGCCATCGCACCAGCCAGTTCAACGCCGCGAATGGGCTGGTTGTACTGTGCGTACGGGGCTCCCGGATGACGCCTATGAGCGCGCATCCTTTGCTCGAAAGCCGGCAGTAGCGTTTCGGCAACAAGATAGTAGCAGAGATAGCCGTCCTGTTCCGCATAATTTGCAAGGACGTAGTCGATGTCTGGAGAGTAGGCGATCGCCTGGTTGACCGGAATTGTCCATGGCGTGGTCGTCCAGATGACCGCCTGGATGCTGGCCCGTTCTATCCGCTGGTCGATCAGCGCCTGGATCGTCGGGCAATTTGGTGCCGCGAATATTTCAAATCCGACGTCGATTTGGGTGGACGTCACGTCCTCATATTCGACCTCCGCTTCGGCGAGCGCGGTCTTTTCGACCGGGGACCACATGACGGGCTTGGCGCCGCGATAGAGCTGGCCGCGTTCGGCGAAAGTGAGGAGTTCCTCGACGATCTTCGCCTCGGCCTCGAACTTCATGGTGAGATAGGGATCGTCCCACTCGCCCATCACGCCGAGGCGCTGAAACTGCTCGGCCTGCACGCGGACCCATTTCTCGGCATAGGCCCGGCATTCGGCACGGAATTCGCGCGGCGGAACGGCGTCCTTGTCGAGCTTCTTCTTGCGATACTGTTCCTCGATCTTCCATTCGATCGGAAGGCCGTGGCAGTCCCAGCCCGGCACGTAGGGCGCGTCGAAGCCGCGAAGGGTCGCCGCGCGAACGACGATGTCCTTCAGGATCTTGTTCATCGCATGGCCCATGTGGATGTCGCCATTGGCGTAGGGCGGGCCATCATGGAGGATGAAGCGCGGGGCGCCGGCGCGGGCGTCGCGCAGCTGGCGGTAGAGGCCGGTCTCGGCCCAGCGGGCGAGGATAGCCGGCTCCTTCTGCGCAAGGCCGGCCTTCATTGGGAAATCGGTCTTCGGGAGAAAGACCGTCTCGCGATAATCTGTTTTGTCGGACATGTCGGGGCCGGGGCTTAGCGGGGATGGGGGCGCAAGGGAACACCTGCGCTGCGGCGCAAGCCGCCAAAGAAGGTCCGAAAGGTCACACCAAGGTCACACCGACACGTACTTCCGCATGCAAGGGCGTGTCGATTGCGCGGCGAGGCCGGGCAGGGAGCATCCAGAAGAAGAAGGTTCGATCGCATGGTCCTGACGAACCAGATGAATTCCTACATTGCAAGTTGGCGCGCATGCTGCGCGTCCACCGTTCGTTAACGGCGAAGTGCGACGATGGCGCAAATAGTTCGGGGGAGCGGAGATGAAGTCTTTGGTGTTCGCGGTGGCGGGGCTCGGCGTCGGAGGCGCGGCGATCATGGGCGCGGACAGCCCGGACTATGACGGCACCGTCCGGATGAGCCGGGCGGAAGTCTATGCGGCCTTTTCCGCGATCGCGCCGGAAGGCACCGTGGTCATTCCGGAAACGGACGAAAACGGGCGCAAGGTCAGCGTGCGCGTCGCCAAGGATGGCGGCGAATCGATCCGCTACGAAGTGCTGCTGGACGACCGCGCGGTGGTGACGGCGGAACTGGAGTTCGAACCGGCGGGGGACGCGCAGACCCGGATGACGGCCGAGCTCGACATCGACGGCTATGCGCTCGGTTCGTCGTTTCAGACGGAGGCGGGGGTGGCTATGGCTATGGTGCCTGATGGTGTGGTCGATGCGCAATTTGCGGAGCTGATGCGGGAGATGGTCGCGGAAGTGGAAGCGGGGCGGCCGCTTCGGCCGGTCGGACTCGATGCGTTCGGAGTCGAGCGGCAAAGCGCGGGGCGGGGAAGCGCCAGCGCCAGCGTGGAGGAGCGGCGCCGCGCGGTCGACGCTTCGCGCCGCGCTGCCGTTGCGCCGTCCACCTCGACCGAGCCGATGATCGATCCCAACCGGGCGGCGGAGGATTATCTCGCCGGCCGCGAGTCGCGGCGGAGCAGCGGCTACGGCTCGCGCTGAAGGCGCCGCCGGGCTTCGTCGCAGTCGGCGGCCATTTGCGCCTTGAGCGGCTCGATGCCGTCGAACCGCGTCTCCCCGCGCAGCCAGGACACGAGCGAGACTTCGATCCTGCGCCCGTAAAGGTCGCCGTCGAAATCGAAGAAATAAGGCTCGAGCAGCTCCTTGGGCGGATCGAAGGTCGGGCGGACGCCGAGATTGGCGGCGCCTTCGAGGATGGTGCCGTCGTCGAGGCGCGCGCGCACCGCGTAGATGCCGAAGCGCGGGCGCAGATAGTTTGCGAGGCTGAGGTTGGCCGTCGGGTAGCCGAGCGTCCGGCCGCGCTTGTCGCCATGCTCCACCACGCCTTCGATGGCGAAGGGGCGGGTGAGCAGGCGGGTCGCCGTTTCGCAGTCGCCCGCCTGCAGGGCCTCGCGGATCCGGCTCGATGAAATGGGCTCGCCGTCCTGGAGGACGGGCGCGACGGCGTCGACCGACATGCGGTTGGCGCGGCCGAGAAAGCTCAAAAGCTCGACATTGCCGCCGCGGCCCTTGCCGAAGGTGAAGTCCTCGCCGGTGACGACGCCCGCGGCGCCGAGGCGCGAGGCGAGGTGATCGGTGACGAAATCGGGCGCGGTGACGGACGCGAGCGCTTCGTTGAAGCCGAACACCACCATCGCATCGGCGCCGGCTTGGGCGAACAGGCGCTGGCGCTGATCGAGGGTGGTGAGGCGAAAGGGCGGGAGGTCCGGCTTGAAGTGGCGGACCGGGTGGGGATCGAAGGTGGCGACGAGGGCGGGCCGGTTTTCGGCGCGGGCGCGGTGGACCGCGCGGGCGACCACGGCCTGGTGCCCACCGTGGAAACCATCGAAATTGCCGAGCGCGACGATGCCCCCGCGAAGCCGCTCCGGAACCGCCGAGCCGCCGTCAAGCCGCTCCATGAGCGGGGCTATAGGCGGGGCGGGGCGGAGGGGGAAGGGGCGCGGGCGGTGCGTGTGAAGGTCCCTCGACCTGGGCTCTCGACAGGCTTCGCCTGCTCAGTTCCTCCTCAGGATGAGCTGGGGGTGGGGTATCGTGAGCCCACCCACGTCATCCCCGCGAAAGCGGGGATCCAGTGAGAGGCGGTATCAGGCCGAGCGGGCGGAGGCTTCGTCTGGATTCCCGCTTTCGCGGGAATGACGGGCTTGGGTCAGGTGGCGCGCACGAGGGTGACGAAGCTGTAGGCGGGGCGGCCCTCCGCCGCGGCGCGGGTTTCTCGCGCGGTTTCGCGCCAGTGAGCGGGGTCGAAGGGGGGGAGGATGGTGTCGCCTTCAATCGTAGCGTGAATTTCGGTGAGTTCGATGCGGTCCGAGACCGCAAGGAAGAGGCGGACGATTTCGGCGCCGCCGATGACCGAGATGCGGGGCTCGCGGGCGAGGGCGAGGGCCTGGGGGACGTCGTGGGCGACGTCGGCGCCTTCGGCACTCCAATCCGGGTCACGCGTGAGGACGATGTGCTGGCGGTTGGGGAGCAGCCGGCCGAGGCTGTCGAAGGTCTTGCGGCCCATGATCATCGACGTGCCGGTGGTGAGCGCCTTGAAGCGCTTCAGGTCCTCGGGAATGTGCCAGGGGAGCGTGCCGTCCTTGCCGATGACCCCGTTTTCGGCGCGGGCGATGACGATGGTGACGATGCTCATACCTCGCTTTACGTCATTCCCGCGGAAGCGGGAATCCAGCGGGAGTTCGCGGCAGGCGGAGCGGGTGGAGGCTTCGTCTGGATTCCCGCTTTCGCGGGAATGACGGTGGGGGTCAGACCGCCACCTCGGCCTTGATGTGCGGGTGGGGATCGTAGCCGGTGATCTCGAAATCCTCATAGGCGTAGCCGTCGATCGCGTCGGGCCGCCGCTTTATCGTCAGCGTCGGGAGGGGGCGCGGGTCGCGGGTGAGCTGGAGGCGGGCTTGCTCCAGGTGGTTCGAGTAGAGGTGGCAGTCGCCGCCGGTCCAGACGAATTCGCCGGGTTCGAGGCCGCATTGCTGGGCGAGCATGTGGGTGAGGAGGGCGTAGCTCGCGATGTTGAAGGGCACGCCGAGGAAGACGTCGGCGCTGCGCTGGTAGAGCTGGAGGCTGAGGCGGCCGTTCGCGACATAGGTCTGGAACAGGAGGTGGCAGGGGGGGAGGGCCATCGAATCGACGTCTGCCGGGTTCCAGGCGGAGACGATCTGACGGCGCGAGCCGGGATTGGCGTTGATGGTGCGGATGAGGGCGGCCAGCTGGTCGAAGCGGCGGCCGTCGGGCCCCGCCCAGTCACGCCACTGCTTTCCGTAGACGGGGCCGAGATCGCCATTCTCGTCCGCCCATTCGTCCCAGATGCTGACCTTGTTTTCCTTGAGCCAGGCGATGTTGGTGTCGCCGCGCAGGAACCAGAGAAGCTCGACGATGATCGAGCGCAGGTGCAGCTTCTTGGTGGTGACGAGGGGGAAGCCCCTCGAAAGATCGAAACGCATCTGGTGGCCGAAGACGGAAAGGGTGCCGGTGCCGGTGCGGTCGTCCCGGGACACGCCCTCGCTCAGGATGCGCCGCATGAGATCGTGATAAGCCTGCATGCCTTCATCTATGGCGGGAGCGGGGGCGCTTTGGAAGGGCGCGGGGTTCGCTCCGTTTCGGACTTCATTTGGGAGCCAGTCGTGACAGTCAGCGCGCGCTGCGGGTGGCACATGGCACCGCGTGATCGTCGCCACCGCCCAGGACGCAGCCGCATTGTTCGAGCTGCTTTTCGCCGAAGCGCCGGCGGACGCCGAAACGCTCGCGGTCGCCTATCTGAACGACGAGCGGCGGCTGGTGGGGACCGTCGCGCACCCGGCGGCGGAGGCGGCCCACGTCGAGCTGCCGGTGCGGCGTATTCTCGAGGAGGCGCTGCGGCTCGGCGCGAGCGGCATCGTCATCGCCCACAACCATCCGAGCGGGGATCCGCAGCCGAGCGCGAAGGACGTCGAAGCGACGCGCGAGCTTGCCGACACGGCGTCGCGGCTCGGCATCCGGCTGTTCGACCATCTGATCTTCGCAGGCGGCGAGACGTGCAGTCTGCGCTCCCTGGGGCTGCTCTAGCGCCGGTTCAGAGTTCGCAGGGCGGGATGTCGGCGGGCCGGGGCTGGGGACCGCGCGGTTCGAACTGGGCGAAATAGGATTCGCTGTCCAGGCGCTCGAAACGGGTGAGTTCGTAGCCGACGGCGTTGAATTCGCAGACGAGGAGGCGGGTGGGCGTGCCGTGGCGGTCGGTCGGGCGGTCGGCGTCCACCACCACGACGCGGCCGCCGCGCTTCAGCGAGGATCTGAGGTTCCAGAGGAATTCGGCCGGACGCTGGATCTCATGGTACATGTGGATCATCAGAACGCGGTCGAACGAGGCTTCGGGGAGGAGCGGATTGTTCGGCTGGCCGACGCGAAGGGCGACGTTGTCGAGCCGTTCGCGGTTCACGCGGCGGGCGAGTTCGTGGATGGTCTGGGGGACGACGTCCTGCGCCAGGACGCGGCCGCGTTCGCCGACAAGGGGCGAGAGGCGGACGGTGTAATAGCCTTCGCCGGCGCCGATGTCGGCGACGTACATGCCGGCGGCAATGTCGGCGAGCTCCATGACCCGTTCGGCTTCGCCGACGCTGTCGCGGGAGTCCTCGTTCAGGTAGCTCGAGGAGACGATCGGGGCGACGGGGCGCTGGGGATCGGGAAAGGTGTTTCGCTGCTTCTCGGAGGATTGGTTGCAGGCCGCGAGGAGGAGGAGGGCGGCAGGGATCGAGGCACGAGCGCTGTGTCGGCGGGAGCCGAATCTCGCAAGCCTCGTTCGTCCCGAGCGAAGTCGAGGGGCGCTGCTCGGACTCATAACTTGCGCCCCTCGACTTCGCTCGGGACGAACGAGGCCCGCGCGTGGCGCAAAGCGGCCTCCGGCAATTCAGCTGCCGCGCCGTGCGAGTGGAGGCAGTTACTCCACATCTTCCACTTCGACTTTTTCGCCGGTGACGCGCTGGGACAAAGCGGCGGCCATGAAGCGGTCGAGGTCGCCGTCGAGGACGTCTCCGGGCGCGGTGGAGGTGACGCCGGTGCGGAGGTCCTTTACGAGCTGATAGGGCTGGAGGACGTAGGAGCGGATCTGGTGGCCCCAGCCAATGTCGGTCTTGCCCGCGGCGGTGGCGTTGGCTTCGGCTTCGCGCTTCTGGAGCTCGGCTTCGTAGAGCTTGGCGCGCAGCTGGTTGAAGGCTTCGGCCTTGTTCTTGTGCTGCGAACGCTGGTTCTGGCACTGGACGACGATGCCGGTGGGCAAGTGGGTGATGCGCACCGCCGAGTCGGTCGTGTTGATGTGCTGGCCGCCGGCGCCGGAGGCGCGGTAGGTGTCGATGCGAAGCTCGCTTTCGTTGACCTCGATCTCGATATTGTCGTCGATCACCGGATAGACCCAGACCGAGGCGAAGCTGGTGTGGCGGCGCGCGGAGCTGTCGTACGGGCTGATCCGGACGAGGCGGTGGACGCCGCTTTCCGTCTTGGCATAGCCGTAGGCATTCTCGCCTTTCACCAAGAGTGTCGCCGACTTGATGCCGGCCTGTTCGCCGGAGTGGCGGTCGACGAGCTCGACCTTCATGCCGCGGCGCTCGGCCCAGCGGGTGTACATACGCTCCAGCATCCCGGCCCAGTCGTTCGACTCGGTGCCGCCCGCGCCCGAATTGATTTCGACATAAGTGTCGTTGGCGTCGGCTTCGCCGGCGAGGAGAGCCTGGACCTTGTCCTGCTCGGCGCGCTCGGCGAGATCGGCCAGGGAGCGCACGGCGTCGTCGACCAGCGACTCGTCGCCCTCGGCCTCGGCCATTTCGATGAGTTCAAGCGTATCGGCCAGCTCGCGCTCGATCTTGCGGGTGGCGCCGATCGCCTCGTCGAGGCGGCGGCGCTCGCGCATCACCTCCTGCGCGGCCTTGGGATCGTTCCAGAGCGCCTGGTCCTCGACGCGTGCGTTGAGTTCGTCGAGGCGCCGCAGCGCCCGGTCCCAATCGAGGAAGCGGCGAAGCAGCGCCAAAGCGGCGTTGATCTGATCGGCATGGGCTTGCGCTTCGGCGCGCATGGGAAACTCCGGTGGGGGGAAAGCAACTCAAGGGCTGGGAGGGCGCCTAGTAGATGCCGTCCTCCCTTTGCAAGAAATCGTCGTTTGCCGCAGCCTGACGCGGACGGGCCGGCGCCGCAGCGGCGCGGGTCGCGCGGGGCCGGCGCGGCCGGGTGACGGAGGCGCTGCGGGCGTCGGGCGCGGCTTCGTCGCGCCGGATGGTCCGCCGGGGCTCGCTTTCCGGTCGGAAGGCCTCCCAGATGACGCCGGCGCGCGGGTCCCGCGTCGGCCAGGCGCCGTAGACGCGCTGGCCCGAGCGGCGGTCGATTCGGACCATGCGGATGCCGGCCGGGGCGCGGAACGGAACGACGGGCATGCCTTCGAACGCCTTTTGCGCGAACTGGCGGAAGATCGGCGCCGCATAGGTACCGCCCTGGACGTGGTGGCCCATCGGGCGGGGCTGATCGAAGCCGATATAAACGCCGGCGACGATGTCGGCCGAGCCGCCGACGAACCAGACGTTGTTCGGGCCGGTCGAGGTGCCGGTCTTGCCGAAGAGCGGCCGTTCGAGATCGCGGAGAATGGTGGCGGTGCCGCGCTCCACGACGCCGGTCAGCATGTGGACGACCTGAAAGGCGGTCATCGGATCCATGAGCTGGCGGGTGCGGAGAGGCGGGCGCGGCATGGGCCGGCCGTTCCAGTCGGCCGCGTTGCAGCCTTCCATGCGCTGGCAGCGATTGTCGGTGCGGTAGATGACGCGGCCGCTGCGGTCCTGCACATAGTCGATCAGGGTCGGGCGAAGCTCGCGGCCCTGATTGGCGAGCATCGCGAAGGCGTTGGTCATGCGCAGCACGGTGGTTTCGGCCGAGCCCAAGGCGTTGGCGAGAAAGGGGGTCATGTCGCCGATGCCCATGCGGCTGGACATGCGCACGATCGGCTCCATGCCGACCTGGTTGGCGGTGCGCACCGTCATCAGGTTGCGCGACTGTTCGAGGCCCCAGCGCATGGTCTGCGGGCCGGAATAGCCGCCGGAGAAGTTGCGGAAGCACTTCTGGCCGAGATTGGCGCCCTGATAGACGCAAAAAGGACCGTCGACGATGATCGAGGCGGGCGTCATGCCGTTGTCGAGCGCCGTCGCGTAGACGAAGGGCTTAAAGGTCGAGCCCGGCTGGCGCTGGGCCTGGGTGGCGCGGTTGAACGATTGGCCGCCGCCCATCGCCCAGCCGCCCTGCATGGCGAGGACACGGCCGGTCGACACCTCCTCGGCCACCATGCCGCCGGAGATTTCGGGGACGGAGCGCAGCGCCCAATCGCTGCCTTCGCGCTCCACGGCGATGATCATGCCGGGGCGCAGGGCCGAAAAAGCGGGCGTGCCGGTGCCGCGCTGGGGCATGGCGGCAAGGCCGGAGGGGAGGGTGCCGGTGCTGCCGTCGGTGAAGCCGAGGCTGGCCGTGCCGCCGCTCTTGGAAAGCACCACGGCCGGGCGCCAGTCGGGATCGCCGACGCCGTAGTTTGCGGTGCCGAGCCGAGTGCGCCAGTCGCCCTCGATGTCGATGGTGAGGCCGGACGGGCGCCAGCCGCGGCCGCGCTCGTAGCGGGCGAGGCCGGCGCGCAGCGCTTCCTCGGCGGCGGTCTGCATTTCGAGATCGAGCGAGGTGCGGACCCACAGGCCGCCCGTGTAGACGCCGTTCGGCCCGCGCTGCGCTTCCTCGCCGTAGCGCGCGACGAGCTGGCGGCGGACCTCCTCGACGAAATAGCCGCCGACGTTGCGGACGCCCTGGCCGCTGCCGGCGCGGATCGTGCCGAGCGGCTGGGCGGTGGCTTCGGCGCGCTGGGCCGCGGTGATGAAGCCGTTGCGCTCCATTTCGGAAAGGACCCAGTTGCGCCGCTCGATCGCGCGCTCGGGGCGGCGCTCGGGGCTGTAATTGCTCGGCGCCTTGGGGAGGATGGCGAGATAGGCGATCTCGTGCAGGGCGAGGTCGTCCACGTCCTTGTCGAAATAAGCGCGCGCCGCGGCCTGCACGCCGTAGGCGTTCCGGCCGAGGAAGATCTGGTTCAAGTAGAGTTCGAGGATCTGCTCCTTCTCGAGCACCGATTCGATGCGCCAGGCCAGGAAGAATTCGCGGACCTTGCGGGTCACCGAATATTCGTCGCCGAGGAGGAGGTTCTTCGCCACCTGCTGGGTGATGGTGGAGCCGCCGCGGGCGCGTTCGCCGCTGCCCGCCTTGGTGGCGTAATCGACGATGGCGCCGAGAAAGCCGGGATAATCGATGCCGCCGTGGCTGAAGAAGGTGCGGTCTTCGGCGGCGAGATAGGCGTTGATGAGAGCGGGCGGGAATTCCTGGTAGGAAAGCTCGACCCGGCGCTCGCGCGCGTAGCTGTGGACGGGATTTCCCTCGCGGTCGCGGACGTAGGAGGGGAGCGGCGGCTCGTATTCGAGGAGCGATTCGGCCGACGGCAGGCCGGGCGCGACGATGATGTAGAGAATGAGGAGAACGAGAAAGGGGAGGAGCAGGATCGCCGCGATCGCCTTCGCCCACCAGGGACGCAGGATGCGGCGCACGAAGGCCCAGGCCGCTCCGAGCCAGCGCTTCAGCGCCGCCCATGCCGCCGCCCCGCGGCCCCTGCCGGAGTCCCCGCTGCCGCGGCGAAGGGTGATCCGGCCCGTATTGCTGTCTGCGCTCATCTTGGCCCGGCTCTAGCGGATCGTGCGGGCGCGGTGAAGCCGCTGGCGAGGGCGCGGGCGACGAAGATTCAGCTTCGCCGCTCCAGCCTCAGGCGGGCGAAATGGGCTTCGATGGCGCGGCGCATGCCGTCGGCGATCTGGCGCTGGCCTTCGGGAGACTGGAGATAGGCGGCGTCGACCGCGTTGGTGAGGTAGCCGGATTCGAAGAGGATGGAGGGAATGTCCGGTGCCTTCAGGACCACGAGCGAGGCGAATTTGTGCCATTCGGGGCGGAAGGGGAAGATGGGCGCGGCCTCGCGGTAGAGGATGCGGGCGAAATCGGCCGAAACGTTCATGCTTTCGCGCTGGGCGAGATCGATCAGGATGACGTTCACGGCCGGGTCGCGGCTCATGGCGACGCCGCCGATCAGGTCGGCCTCGTTCTGGCGCTGGGCGAGGAGGGCGGCCTGACGGTCGGACGCGACTTCGGACAGGGTGTAGATGGTCGCGCCGCGCGCGCCGTCATTGTGCGGGGCGGCGTCGGCGTGGATCGAGATGAAAAGGTCGGCGCCGAGGCGACGGGCGATTTCGTAGCGTTCCTGGAGGAGGAGGTAGCGGTCGTCCTCGCGGGTCAAGGCGACGCGGACGCGGCCGGACGCGGCGAGATCGTCGCGGATGCGGCGGGCAAGGGCGAGCGTGACGTTCTTTTCGACGCCGCCATAAGGCGAAGCGGCGCCCGGGTCGCGCCCGCCGTGGCCGGCGTCGATGACCACGATCGGCGGATCCTCGCCGCGGGCGGGAGTGACGTTGGGAAGCGCGACCGGGCCGCGGGGCCGGCCGGCGGGGGCGATCGCGACGGTGACGCCGTCTTCCGGAGGCGCGCCCGTGCCCGCGCCGCCGCCCGCAGGCGGTCCGCCCCAGGCCAGCAGGCTTGCGAGAAGGGCGAGGACATAGGTCATCGGCGCGCGTTGTGCCGCCGGGGCGGCGCTCCGGTCCAGCGAAAACGACTATCCGGTTGCCGCTTGAAGCGGCGAGTGCTAGCACCTTCAAATCGGGCCGAGCCCCGGGATTGCATGGCAACCCACGATGCCGGACCGACCGATTATCCGGCCTTTCGCCGGGCAACCAGGTTGACGCTGCATGAGGCATTTCTCCCCCACCGACACACGCGCCCGCAAGGGCCGCGGCGTGGACGCGGGGGCGCAGCGGCCGGGCTTCGAAGCCGGCCTGCCGCTCGCAGCACAGACGCCCCTTTTCTTTGCAACCGGGACAATCGCGCGGCGCCTGAACGCCGCGCCGACGTCCGTTTACGAGCGCGCGCGCCGCCGCTTGGGCCAAGGCCTGCCGGCCGCGCTGCGCGTGTGGAGTGAAATTGATGACAATGCGCATGCTGATCGACGCGCGCCACCGGGAAGAAACCCGCGTGGCCGTGGTCAAGGGAAACAGGATTGAAGAGTTCGACTTCGAGTCGGCCGAACACAAGCAGCTCAAGGGAAATATCTACCTCGCCAAGGTGACGAGGGTCGAGCCGTCGCTCCAGGCGGCGTTCGTGGATTACGGCGGGAACCGTCACGGCTTCCTCGCCTTTTCCGAAATCCACCCCGATTATTACCAGATCCCGCGCGAGGACCGCGAGGCGCTGCTTCGCGAGGAAGCCGAGCATGCCGCCGAGGAAGCGCGCCTGCGCGCGGCCGAGGACAGCCGCTACGACGATCATGACGACGAGGATCATGACGACGAGGGCCGCGACAGCGCGAATTACGGCGAAGATCGCGGCGACGACGGCTATGACGATCACGGCGGCGAGGGCGGAGACGCGCACGCCGAGCACCATGACGACGAGCATCATGACGAGGACGGCGCGCCGCGCC